>JACQTJ010000044.1 GCA_016210855.1 Acidobacteriota bacterium
CCGGTCACCTTCAAGGACGTGGCGGGCATAGACGAGGCCACGGAGGAGGTGTCCGAGATCATCGCCTTCCTCAAGAATCCAGAACGTTTTCAGGCCATCGGCGCGCGCATTCCTCGAGGCGTCCTGTTGGTCGGCGCGCCAGGAACCGGGAAGACCTTGCTTGCGAAGGCCATTGCCGGTGAAGCAGACGTTCCATTTTATTCAATTTCTGGAAGCGATTTCGTGGAGATGTTTGTCGGCGTAGGGGCCTCGCGGGTGCGGGATCTGTTTCAGCAGGCCAAGGCATCCTCGCCCTGCATCGTCTTCCTGGACGAGATCGACGCCGTGGGTCGCCGGCGCGGCGCGGGCCTGGGCGGCGGCCACGACGAGCGCGAGCAGACCCTGAACGCCATGCTGGTCGAGATGGACGGGTTCGACTCGAACGAAGGCGTCATCCTCATCGCCGCCACCAATCGTCCCGACGTGCTTGACCCTGCCCTGCTCCGCCCCGGCCGCTTCGACCGCCGCGTGGTGGTGCCCCGGCCGGACGTCAAGGGCCGCGAAGAAATCCTCAAGGTGCATGTGCGCAAGATTCCGCTCGCCCCCGACGTTGACCTGGCGGTACTGGGCCGCGGCACCCCAGGCTTCTCCGGCGCCGACCTGGCCAACATGGTGAACGAAGCCGCCCTGCTCGCCGCCCGCCGCAACCAGAAGTCCGTCCTCATGGATGACTTCGAGCAGGCCAAGGACAAGGTGCTGATGGGGGCGGAGCGCCGCTCGCTGATCATTTCGGAGGAGGAGAAGAAGAACACCGCCTACCACGAGGCCGGGCACGCCCTGGTCGCCGTCATGATGCCCCACAGCGACCCGCTCCACAAAGTCACCATCATTCCCCGCGGCATGGCCCTGGGCGTCACCATGCAGCTGCCCGTGGACGACAAGCACACCTACACCAAGGACTTCCTGGAGTCGCAGTTGGCCGTGATGATGGGCGGGCGGGTGGCCGAGGAAACCTTCCTCGGCAAGCTCACCACCGGCGCCGGCAACGACTTCGAGCAGGCCACCGAGCTCGCCCGCAAAATGGTTTGCGAGTGGGGCATGAGCGAGATGGGCCCGCTCACCTTCGGCAAGAAGGAAGAAGCCATCTTCCTCGGCCGCGAGATTGCCCAACACCGCGACTACTCCGAGGACACCGCCATCCGCATCGACCACGAAGTCAAAAAGATCGTCATGAAGGCCTACCAGCGCGCCCGCGCCACCATCGAGCAGCACGGCGAGGCCCTGGAGCGCATCGCCGCCGCGCTGCTCGACCGCGAGGTCCTCGACGCCGCCGAGATCAAGCTCCTCATCGAGGGCAAGCCCCTGCCGGAAAAGCCCGCGCCGCCCCCGGCTGCCGAGAAGCCCGCGGAGGCTGAACCCGCCGCCAAACCCGTCCCCAAGCCCGCGCCGGCCTTCACCAAGACCAGCCGGGAAAAGCCCGCCCCCGCCTGAGGCGCCCTATGGGAGTTGTCTCTGCCAAGCTCGGCATCGCCAACCCCCTGAACCCGACCCGCGGAACCACCGTTGAACTGCTCGTGGATACGGGCGCCCTTTACAGCGTACTGCCCCGGCGAGTCTTGACCGAACTGGGAATTGAACCCTTCGAGCGCAAGGTCTTCAAGACAGCCGACGGCCGCCAGATCGAACGCGCCGTGGGAGAAGCCGTGTTCGCTTTCAACAGTGAACGGGGCATCTCCAAGGTAGTGTTTGGCGACGAAAGAGACGCCAGCGTCTTGGGCGTCACCGCCCTGGAAGAGCTGGGCTTGGAGGTTGACCCGGCATCCCGGAAACTGCGACCGAGCACTTTATTCCTTTATTCGTCATGGCACGGCTTTAGCCGTGCCGAACCCGCGTCGCCCTTTTTTTTGGGCTTTAGCCCCTGAGGTCGGATTGGCGAAGAAGGCCAAGACGGCGTTTGAGGTGGCCTGCCCCCACTGCGGGGCCAAGCTGACCGTGGATGGTGAGATGCACGCCGTGCTCGAGCACGTCCCCCCGCCCAAGAAGTCCGACTACGACTTTGACGAGCAGCTAAAAGGCCTGAGCGAGGCCGAGCGCAAGCGCGACGAGCTCTTCCGCCAGCAAATGGAAGCGGAAAAAGGCCGCGCCAAGCTGCTCGAGCGCAAGTTCGAAGAGTCCTTGAAGAAACGCAAGGACGAACCCGTCACCAAGCCCCTGCGCGACATCGACATCGATTAGGGCCCGAACTCGCCGGCTTTCCTGCGGCCAATCGCCTCACCCCGCTCCGGGCCAAGCCGCCGACATCATCGCCACCGCCGCGAACCCCTTGGACGACATCCAGACTCTGCGCCGCGTCCACTTCGTCCTGAAAGACGGCCGCCTCATCAAGCGGCCCTAGCAGCTTGGCAGTAGAAAAGGATTCTGGGAGGGGCTGTTTTAGGGAATGGCCGGTTGGATCCTCTTCTGTGCCCGCTCCCTGTCGCGCAGTAACTTCTTGACGGCACGGTCAAGGGCGAAGGCGACAGGAGTCTTTGTCTTTGCGCCTTTGTTTTCCTCGGTGTGCGCCCAAATCACCTCTCCCTCTTTGTCCACAATCCGCAGTGTAACCGACGCCTGCGAAAGAGTCTCGGCAGAGACAAGATTCTCGCCACTGGCACCGCGAGCGGCACCTACAGCGGCGCTCCCCGATCCTCCAGAGACACTAGCCACCCCGACTGCTCTTCCGAATTCCACGCCCTCTCCCTCAGCCCGCAGTCGCTGTTCCCTGGTTTCCGAGACTGAACCTTTTAGTACCGCATCCGCCTTTTCGCAATTTTCCGTAAGCACAAACCGTTTCGCCGCAAACAAACTGGCAAAGGCCATCTCGCGGGCCTGTCCGGCCTCATCCCCAGCAAGCTTTTCTACGCAGAGCCTCTTGATGCCAAGAAGACGAGAGTAGTCGTCCGCCTCCTGAGAGGAAGCCCCTTGGGGAGACACGGGGGCCGACATCAGGAGCAGGAGCCCAAGGAGCGCCGTCTCAACCATGCACGTGTTTCCTCGCTTCCTCTGACTCGTAGTCGCACTTTACTCCGCTGCGGGCCTCGATGACCGCTATCACTGTCCGCGGCATGCCCTTTGGAAGTTCGAGCACTACGCCTTGTGGCTTGTCATTCTCGTCGTTGTAGCCAATGGTCATGAAGTGTTTCCGTTTCTTGGAAAACAGAGCCCAAATCGTAATCGCAAGCGCGACCCCCAGCCGCCGCCCGGCCTTCTGTCCGTACTCAAGCGACGTGACCCGATCGTAGGGAATTTCAAAACTTCCCTTAGGCGAGGTGAACCGCAAGACGTTTTCGTCCTGATAATCGAGCAGCCCTTCCGTAGCCTCCGGCACCGTGGTAATCGTGCCGCCCACGTACATCACTTCTTTGCCACGGACGGCAGCCGTCAGTACCAGAGGTTGGAGAAAACTTAGGAGTACAGTGAATGTCAACAGCTTCCTCATGGCGCACCTATTTCGACTTCTCGAAATGCTTGCGAGCCTCTTCGGACTCGAATTCAATCTTCCGGCCGCTCCGACTCTCTAGTGTGTCGGCAGTATCGTCCACCGTACCCTTCGATAACTCGAACACGGCAGCCTGCTCCTTGCCGCTCTCGTCCGCAAAGTTGATGGTCAAATAATGCTTTCGTTTCTTGGAGAAGAGAAGAAGAGGCGACACCACAACAGCCGCGCCCACGCGCCGACCTGCTTTTTGTCCATATTCCAGCGAGGAAATCGCCTTATAGGGTATCCGGATGGTTTGATTCTTCTTGGTCGTAAAGACCGCTACCATCTCATCAGCCAAGTCGAACTTACCTTTCGTTTTTTCAGGAATGTCAGTAAAGGTTCCGCCTACATACATTGCATCCTTACCGCGTACTGCCGCGGAGGATGAAATAGCAAGAAACAAGACAACCAAGAGGATCACAACTATGGTGTTGCGCATGGCTGAACCTCGCGGGGGAACGCTTCCTCAGTGGCCCGGATTGTATCACCGGCCGGCCCGTCTAGAAAGGATTGTTGGGGTGGGAGAAAGTGCTAGGAGCCGCCGGGTTTGGCTTGGCGTTTGCCGGAGGGGAGGAAGCTGGCGAGCAGCAGGGCAGCGAGGGAGGCAGCGAGCAGGTAGAGGCCAAGCTCAGGACTGACCACAACCCCCGCAGCCACCTTCTTGCGCAGCATCCCGAAGAGCGGGTCGCCCTTGCCACCCGCCACCATCTGCTTTACCCCGTCGCTCAGCCAGTAGACTGACAGCACTGAATAGACGCCGGCCAGCAAGCCCACGGCGGCGGTCACTTGCAACGCCCGCTCCCGCCGCAGCACCGCAAACACTGCACCGAGTACAAGTGTGAGGTACGCCAGCGGCAACGTCACCACCAGCGCGTACGCTTGCTTGACCCCCAGGGGCGGGTCGCGGCGTTGCCGCCGCAAGAAGTCTCCCTGAATTTTTTCGAGCGTGTCGCCCAAGCCCAGGTCGGCCCGCGGCTGCGGGCGCTTCTGCTGACTTCGCTTCATCGCGTCCCAACCGGACAACTTCTGCGTACCCACCATCGGGGCCCGAATCAGCACCAGCGGCAGAAAGAAAGTAGCTAGGCCGAGCGCCACGAGGGCCAACACCGTCGCTTTCTTTGCCACGCTGTCGTCTCCCGATTCTTCCGCGAAACTCAGCCTATAATAGCAGCATTAAACGCGTCCTCAACCCATGCCGGTGCGACGCAAATTCGCCCTGCCGCTGCCCTCCGGGGTACTGGTGCTCGGCGAGCGCACCTTGCTGATGGGCGTGCTCAACGTTACCCCGGACTCCTTCAGCGACGGCGGGCGCTTCCTCGACCCCGACCGGGCCGCTGCCCACGCCCTCGAAATGCAGCGGGCCGGGGCCGACATCATTGACATCGGCGGCGAGTCGGCCCGTCCGGGGGCTATCGGGGTCAGCGCAGAGGAAGAATTGAAGCGCGTCCTGCCGGTCTTGCAACGCCTGAAGCGCCGCCTGCACGTCCCTATTTCCATTGACACCACCAAGGCCGAAGTCGCCGCGGCCGCCCTCAAGGCTGGGGCGCAGATGATCAACGACACCAGCGGCTTGCGCGCCGACGCGCGCCTGGCCCAGCTTGCCCGCCGCTGCCAAGTCCCGCTCGTCCTGATGCACATCCGGGGCACGCCGAAAACCATGCAACACCTGCCTCCGGCGAAAAACATCCTCCGCGAGGTGAAACGGGGCCTGCGTTGGTCGGTGGCCCGGGCGCTCCGGGCCGGCCTGCGCCGCACCCAGCTGCTCATCGATCCCGGCATCGGCTTCGGAAAAACTGCGCTGCAGAACTACGAGCTGCTCTTCCACCTCGACCGCTTGCAGGCGCTGAAGCTGCCGATTCTCATCGGCCCCTCGCGGAAGAGCTTTATCGTCAAGGTCCTCGGCGACATGCCCCCGCAGGACCGTCTGTTCGGCACCGCCGCCGCCGTTGCCGCCGCCATCCTCCGCGGTGCCCACATCGTGCGCGTGCACGACGTCCCCGAGATGGCGCAGGTGGCGCGCATCGCCGACGCCATCCTGCGCAGCGCCTCGTGAGCGGAATGAGCGCCTTCCGGAACTGGCGCGAGCAACTCTGCTGCCCGCAGTGCCGCTGCCCGCTGGCCGAGCACGAGGGCGGGCTCGACTGCCCGCAGTGCCGTTCGCGCTACGAAATCACAGCGGCGGGCGTCCCCCTCCTGCTCACCCCGGCCGACCGCCAGCGTTTCGCCCAACTGCTCGAAACCGCCAGCGCCGCCCGCATGCAGGAGGAGTACGCCCGGCGGACCCGTGCTGGTTGGCGGGCCCGGCTGTGGCGGGGGCTCTCGCCGCCCCTGCCCGTCTACCACAACCCTGCCGAGCCGCCTCTGCCGCGCCACCCGGATGGCTTGAACCTGTGGCTGGGCGGTGCCGGCCGGGAAACGCCGGGGTTCGTCAACCTTGACCTCGCTCCTTTCGCGGGCGTGCACCTGGTGGCCCACGCCGGCCGGATTCCGTTTGCCGAGAACTCCTGCGACGCGGTGGCCTGCGACGCCCTGCTCGAGCATGTCGAAGACCCGGCCGCGGTGGTGGCCGAAATCCGCCGGGTGCTCAAGCCCGGCGGGCACGTGCTCGCCGTCGTGCCCTTTTGTCATCCCTGGCACGGCTATCCGGCCGACTACCAGCGCTTCTCTCGCGACGGGCTGGAGCGCCTGTTCGCTGGCTTTGACTCCGTCAGCGTCGGCATCCGTACCGGCCCCACCACTGCCCTGCTGACGTTTTTCACTTACTACTGGAAGCTCGTCTTTCCAGTTCACGCCCGCAACCCGGTGCGGCGCTGGGTGAACCGCGCCCTGGTAGCGGCCTGGGGATGGCTCAGCGCCCCGCTGCGCTACCTCGACGTCTGGCTCAATCGCCGCCCCGACGCCCACACCCTCGCCAACCATCTCTACCTCCTGGCCAGAAAGCCGGAGAAGTAGAGGACAAACGAAGCCGAAGAAGCGACGGGGCAAAGGAAACAAGCAGACCTTTGCCTGGTTTGCTTCGTTTACTTCCTTTGCCTCCTTGCCACCTTGCTTCCCGGCACGGTATAAACGCTCCCGCAGACGAGGAAGCCGTCGTGGAGAATCCTCTGGTGCTGGCTGGCCTGGGGCTCGACTGGCTGGCGCTCGCCGACATCCTGGTGGTGGCGGTGGTGCTCTACGCCTTCCTCAACCTCATCAAAGACACCCGGGCGTTCCCCATGCTGCTGGCTGGACTGGCCCTGCTCGGGCTCTACTACGGCACGCGCTCGGCGCGGCTGGAAACCATGCGCTGGCTGCTCGCCAACCTGCTGCCCTACTTCATTTTCGCCCTCATCGTCATCTACGCCGGGGAAATCCGCCGGGCTCTGGCCCGCCTGGGACGGGTGCCGTTCGTGGCCCGCGCTTTGGGCGGGCCCGACTTGAGCGACTCGTACGACGACATCGTCCTGGCCGTCGGCCACTTCTCCCAGCAGCGCATCGGGGCGCTCATCGTGCTCGAGCGCGAGATCGCTCTCACCACCTACATCGAGAGCGGCATCGCCCTGGACTCCATGCTCACCTACGACCTGCTGGTGAGCATTTTCCACCCCGGCTCGCCGTTGCACGACGGCGCGGTCATCGTCCGCAAGAACCGCATCGCCGCCGCGGCCTGCTTCCTGCCGCTTTCGCTCAACCCGCTGCTTTCGACCCAGCTCGGCACCCGCCACCGGGCCGCCATCGGGGTCACCGAAGAATCCGACGCCGTAGCGGCGGTGGTGAGCGAGCAGACCGGAGCCATCGGGCTGATGAGCGCGGGCACAGTGGAGCTGAACCTCACCCCCGAGCAGTTGCGCGACCGCCTGCGGCGGGTCCGGCGCCAGCGCGCGCCCCGGCTGCCGGTTTCGGGGCGCACGAGTTGAGCCCATGGATTGGCTGAAGCGACTCTTGCTGCACAACTGGTGGCTCAAGCTGCTCTCGCTCGGTCTCGCCTATGCCCTGTGGTCCATCATCGCCCAGGCCCCCCCGGTCGAAATCGAGCTGACGGTGCCGGTCGAAGCCCAGCAGGTGCCACCCGCCCTAGAGGTGGCCCGGCAGATTCCGGCGGAGGTAAGCCTCCGCTTGCGCGGCCCCTCGAATCGCTTGCGCACTCTGCAGCCGCGCGAAATAGGCGTGGTGATCGACCTGAGTCACGCCACCCCGGGCAACCACGCCGTCGTGCTTGATGCCCGGAACGTGGAGCTGCCCCCCGGCGTCGAGCTGGTGCGCATTCTGCCGGCTGAGGTGCGCCTGGAGCTGGTCCAACGCTGACGCCGCCGGTTGGAGAGTCCTGGGAGGAAAAACCTCTGCCCGGCTTAGGAGGCGAGCATGGCCGAACCCACTGATGAACTCAGTGTCCTGCGGGAGCACCTCGAGCGCTACCGCGGCGTCACTTTGCAGACGCTGGACATGGTGCCGGAGGAGAAGCTGGCCTGGTACCCGACGATTTCGCAGTTCAGCTTCGGCCAGCAATTCTTGCACATCGCCCAGGTGGAGGAGTTCTACACCCATGGGCTCTTGGAGGGCGACTGGGACCCAGCACGCCTGGACGAACCCAAGGTGCGGGTGACCCGCCAAGGGCTCCGGCAAAAGCTGCAACAGGCGCGCCAGTTCACCCTGGACAAACTCGGTCGGCTCGAAGCGGCGCGGCTCGACGCCGCCGTCGCCGTGCCCAACGTGCCCGTGGCGTGGCCGCTGCGCTCCTGGCTCTGGTACCTGATCGAGCACGAGATCCACCACAAGGCCCAGTTGGCCGTCTATCTGCGCCAGATTGGCCTCACGCCCCCTTTCTTCGCCTTCGTCCTGCCACCGGGCGTGCGCCCCGACATCCGCTGAGCTATGGGGAAACTCTTCGGCACCGACGGCATCCGCGGAGTGGCGGGCGAGCCGCCACTCGACGCTCGAACCGTCTTTGCCACCGGGTGGGCGCTGGGAGTCTTTCTCCGCGAGATCGGTTTCCCGGGCAAAGTGCTCTTGGGCGAGGACACCCGGGAATCCTCGCCCTGGGTAACAAGCCATCTGGCCGGCGGGCTGCGCGCGGCCGGCCGCGAGGCGGTTTCGGCCGGGGTGCTGCCCACGCCGGGCATCGCCCAGCTGGTGCGGGAGAAGCGCTTCGTCGCCGGCGTCATGGTCAGCGCCTCCCACAACCCCTATCGCGACAACGGCATCAAGCTCATCTCCGCCACGGGAACAAAATTCCCCGACAAGACCGAGGGCTGGCTCGAAGAGCGCATCACGCAACAGCTCACCGAGGGCGGAGACGCCCCGACCCCGGCGCCGCTGGTCGACTTGAGCTTGGCGGAGGACTACCTGGCCCTGCTCCGCCAGAAGGCCACCACCGATCTCGCCAACCTGCACCTGGTGGTGGACTGCGCGAACGGCGCCGCCGCCCGTGTGGCGCCGAAACTCTTCCGTGAGCTCGGCGCCCAGGCCACCGCTCTTCACGCCGCCCCGGACGGCAAGAACATCAACGAGAACTGCGGGGCGCTCCACCCCGAAAGCCTGGCCGCCAAAGTCACCGAAGTGCGCGCCGACTTGGGGGTGGCGTTTGACGGCGACGCCGACCGGGCCATCTTCGTCTCGGGCTCGGGCCGCATCGTCAACGGCGACGGGGTGCTGCTGGCCTGCGCCCGCTCGATGAAAGAAAAAGGGAAGCTCAAGGGCAACACCGTCGTCGGCACCGTAATGGCCAACCTCGGCCTGGAGCTGGCTCTGCGCGACGAAGGGCTGGCGCTGGTGCGCACCGCCGTGGGCGACCGCTACGTGCTCGAAGAAATGCAGCGCCGCGGCGCCAACTTGGGCGGCGAGCAGTCCGGCCACGTCATCTTCCTCGACGCCGCCCCCACCGGCGACGGCCTGCTCACCGCCCTGAAGGTTCTCGGCATCCTGCGTGAGCGCCACCTGACCCTCGATGAAGTGGTGGCCGACTTGAAAGTGTTCCCGCAGGTGTTGCGCAACCTGCGCGTCAAAGAGAAGCGGCCGCTGGAGGAGCTCCCCGCCGTGCACCAGGCCATCCGGGAGGCCGAAGCGGCGCTCGGCGACCGCGGCCGGGTGGTGGTGCGCTACTCCGGCACCGAGCCCCTGCTGCGGGTGATGGTCGAGGCCGAGACCCAGGCCGAGGTGGACCGCTGGACCGAGCACATCTGCCGCGCCGTCGAAGCCACCCTCGGCGCGTGAGCCGGGAGGCGCAGACACCGTGCCGCGATACTACTATGAAGACGCGCGCTGGCCGTGGCGGCCGGACGGCGTGCTGCGGAAATACTTAAGGAAGCAAACGAACCAGAGGAGACAACGGAGGCAGACGAATAAACCCAGAGCGCTGGATTTGGGGATGGGATATGGGCGGAATGCGCTGTGGCTGGCCGGGCAGGGATACCAGGTCGAAGGGTGGGAGACCGACCGGCGATACCTCGCCGAGGCTCGCCGCCAAGCTCGCTGGCTCCGACTGCGACTCCGCTTACGCCGGGCGGACTTCACTCGCACCCGCTTCACCGGCCCGTACGCGGTCATCATCATCGCGAATGCGCTGCACCAGGTGCGGCGCTCCCAGGCCTTGGGCGTGCTCCGGCGGGCGCGGGCAGCGCTGGCGCCGGCCGGGCAGCTTTTTTTGCTGGTCAAGTTGACACGCGACCGGTATTTTCAGCGGACGAAAAAAGATCCGAGCTGGGCGCCGGTGCCGGGTGAACGGAACACGTTGCGGCGCCTGCGCCCACCCGGGCCGCCCAAATTTTGGCGCGGCCGCCAACGGAAACGGCGCTGGGTGCTGAGCATCCTCACCCCAACCGAGATCAAAAGGGCGTTGCGGGGACTGCGGGTTCGGCGTTATCGTGAACTGGTCCTGCGTAGCGATTGGGACGAGCCCCGGCCCGTGACGCATTGCTTGGCCGAGCTGGTCGCCGAAAGACCGAAACCCAAAGTCTGACCCCGGGCAGAAAACTCACCGCCGGAGGAAACGGGAATGAAATCGGAAGCCGAGGCGGCCAAGCGGGCCGAGGCCGAAAAGGAATTCAATGACGGACTGATGTTTTTCCGCTCGAGCTACTACGGCAAGGCCCTGGGGAAGTTCCAACGAGCGGTGGAGCTCGACAAGCAAAACCCGCTCACCATCTCCTACCTCGGCCTGCTGGTGGCCTTGGCCCACCACAAATACACCGAGGCCGAGCAGCTCTGCCACACCGCCGTGCGGATGAAGCACAACGACGTGCAGTGCTACCTGAACCTCGCCGAGGTCTACCTCAAGGCGGGCAAGAAAAGCGACGCGGTCGAGGCCCTGACCGTCGGCCTGCAGTACACGAAGCGCGATGTTCGTCTCACCCGCGCTCTGCGCAAGCTCGGCGTCCGCCGCCCGCCCGTCTTCCCCTTCCTGGAGCGCAAGCACTTTCTGAACCGGCACCTGGGCAAGCTACGTCACCGCGTCTTGCAGATGCTCGGCAAGGAGTAGAATAGAGGTGTCGGAGGTGGTGGCGGTGATCCCCCGAGTCCGGGTGATGTCGGAGCTGGTCGAGCCGTTTACCGTCCGCTCCCGGCTCACCCAGGAGGACTACACGGTGCGCTTCTCCCACCTCTGGTCGGCGATTGCCACCCGCCACAGCGACACCCTCGATTGCAAGTTCCTGGTGAACGGCCGCGGGGTGGTGGTGGCCCTGGCCCATCCGGGTGTCGTGGAGTTCCGGGAGGGGGCCGGCCGCTCCTTGAGCGACGCCGAGGCCGCCCAGATCGCCGCCGCCTACCTGCGCGACTGCCTCGAGGCCGACCGCGACACCGATCGCACCACTCTCGCCGTCTCGGCCGAGGAAGTGCTGCGCCTGGCCGAAAAGCTCGGCCTGCTCCGCTAAGTTCTCCAGACTTCCGCCTAGGCGTCGGAGAGGTCTTCCTCGAAGCCGGGGGCCGGCGGCAGCGCCTGGTCGAGTTCGGCGGTTTCGAACAGCTCGCCGCAATCGAGGCATTCGACGTAGGTGGTGGCGTCGTCCTCAGCGATGAGGCGGGTGCGGCGATGCCGGCAGGCTTCGGTCATGGCGGGGACTGCCCGGCTCGATTATAGCAGGCTGCGGGTCGGGCAAGATCCGCCTTGATTCGCGGAAACAGGGGAAAGATAATTCCTCGGCGCACACTTGAAGTCTCGGCGGGCACCGGGGTTTGGCCCCCGGGCCGGGGGAGGCATGGAGCGCGTCCTCTTCATCGGGCTGTTGGGGCTGCTCATCTATCTTGTCTATTTGGTGTTTGCCCCCTTTCTGGTGCCTTTGGCCTGGGCGGCAGTTTTCACCATCATGTTCGCCCCCCTCCACCGGCGCATCCGCAGCCGCCTGAAGCATCCCAGTCGGGCGGCGCTGGTTTCGACGCTGCTGCTCACTGCGCTGATCGTCACCCCGGGGCTGGTGGTCCTGGGGGCATTCGCCAACCAAGCCGTGGAGGTAGCCCAGTGGGTGCGGGCGGAATGGGGGCAGGGTCGAATGCCCTTGGGGGAGCTCTTCCGGCTGATCCCCCTCGAGCGGATCCTCGATTGGTTCGCCGAACACAACATCAGTGAGGCGGACCTGCGCAGCTTCGTCACGGAGAAGGTGGAGGGTTTGGCCGGTTTCATGGCGGGTCAGGTGGGGCGGCTGGCCCGCAACCTGGTGTTTCTCCTCTTCGACCTCTTTGTCACCCTGTTTGCCACCTTCTATTTGTTTCGGGACGGGGCCGCCCTGCTGGAGCGCCTGCGGCGCAGCCTGCCCCTAGAAGAGAGGGTTCGGGAAAGCCTGCTCTCGATTGCCCACAATGTACTCTACGCCAGCGTCTTCAGCGGTATGGTGGTGGCAGCCGTGCAGGGGATTCTCGGCGGCTTGCTGTTCTGGGTGCTCGGAATCGGCGCCCCGGTTCTCTGGGGGATGGTGATGGCCTTCTTGTCCTTGCTTCCGGTGGTGGGTCCGTGGATGATTTGGGTGCCGGCGGCCCTGTACTTTTTGGTCCAGGGGGAATATGCGCGAGCGGTCATCCTGCTGGGAGCGGGAGTTCTGGTGATCAGCATGGCTGACAACGTCCTGCGCCCCCTGCTGCTCAGCGGCCGCACCCAGATGAACGGCCTGCTGGTTTTCGTCAGCATTCTCGGGGGTGTGACCGCCTTCGGGCTGCTCGGGGTCGTGCTGGGGCCGATCCTTGTGGCGCTCGCCGACGCCGTGGTGGAAGCCTACACCGCCGACCAGCCGGCCACGGCCGGTGCGGGCGCGACTCTGTGAGGTGAGACGTCAGCCATGGCAACTCCGGGACCTCTCAAGACCGCCGGGCCCTTCCGCGAAGTTCTGCCCGAGCAGCTCCGCTGGCGGTGCGAGCCCTCTCAATTCGAGTTCGAAACTACGGCCGACTTGAAGCCGCTCGAAGGCATCATCGGCCAAGAGCGGGCCCTGAAATCGCTGAAGATTGGGGTGGAGCTATACGGCCCTGGCTTCAACATCTTCGTCTGCGGGCTGAGCGGGACCGGGCGGGCCACCACCATCAAGCAGCTCCTCGAGCGCATCCGGCCGCAGTGTGAGCCGGCCCCCGACCGGTGCTACGTCCACGACTTCCACCGCCCCGAGCAGCCCCGCCTGCTTACTCTGCCCCGGGCCCGGGCCAACCCCTTCCGCAAGGACATGGACCGGGCCATCGACTTCCTCGCCACCCGCATCCCGCAGCTGTTCGAGGACGAGAAGTTCCAGGCCGCCCGCGGGCGAATCTTGGAGCGCTACGGGGCGCGCGAAAAGGAGATGCTCGAAGACTTCTCCGAGAAGCTCAAGAAGGACCATTTTGCCCTGGCCGAGCTGGGTGGGGCGGGCACCACCGTGGTGCCGGTGGTCGCCGGCCAGCCGGTTCCGCTCGAGAAGCTCGATGAGCTCGTGGCTGGCGGCCAGGTGGACCCCGCCCAAGCCCGCCAGCTCAGCGAGCGCCAGGAGCAGCTGCAGAAGCAGTTCGTCGTCCTCTACCGGAAGACCCTAGCGCTGCAGCGGGCCATGAACCTGGAGCTCGAGCTGCTGGAGCGGGAGACCGCCTCGGTGCTGGTGGACAGCGTCATCGAAGACCTGAAGGAGAAGTACCCCCACCAGGGCGTGGCCGAGCACCTGGAGGCGGTGCGCTCCAGCCTGCTCGAAAACCTCTCCCTCTTCAAGGGCAAGGCGGAGGGCGAAGAGGCCGAGGCGGCTCGCTTGCTGCTGCGCAGCCAGGCCCCCGCCAAAGAGGACCCCTTCTGGACGTACCGGGTGAATGTGGTGCTCGGGCACGAAAGCGAAGACGGCTGCCCGGTCATTCTGGAGACGTTGCCCACCTACGTCAACCTCTTCGGCACCATCGAGCGCACCTACACCGTGCGCGGGGTCGCCCAGTCCGACTTCACCGACATCCGCGCCGGCTCGCTTTTGCAGGCGGACGGCGGCTACCTAGTCATCAACGCCATGGACGCCCTCACCGAGCCCGGGGTCTGGAAAGCGCTCAAGCGCACCCTGATCTACGGGAAGCTGGAAATCCAGAGCGCGGCCGACTGGCTGTTCCACGTGGCCGGAACGGCTCTCAAGCCCGAGCCCATTCCCGTCAACATCAAAATCATCCTCATCGGGGAGACTTACCTCTACGATCTGCTCTACGCCTATGAGGACGACTTCAAGAAGATCTTCAAGGTGAAGGCCGACTTCGATTCCCAGATGAACCGCACCCCAGAGGCGGTGCGCGAGTACGCCGCCCTGCTGCGCAAGCTCTGTGACGAGGACAAGCTCTGCCCCTTCGACAAGGAGGCGGTGGCGGCAGTGGTCGAGTACGGGGTGCGGCGCGGGGGGCGCCAAGACAAGCTGAGCACGCGGTTTTCGGAAATCGCCGACCTGGCCCGCGAGGCCTGCTACTGGGCGCGGCAGGAAGGGAGCCGCACCACCCGCCGGGGGCACGTAGACCGGGCCATTGCCGAGCGCATCGAGCGCCACAACCTGATCGAAAGCAAGATCCAGGAGATGATTGAAAAGGGGGTGGTGCTGATTGACACCAGCGGGGCGCGCGTCGGGCAGGTGAACGGCCTGTCGGTCTACGACCTGGGCAGCTACGCCTTCGGCAAGCCGGTGCGCATCACCGCCTCGACCGCCATGGGCCGCCAGGGCATCATCAACATCGAGCGGGAGGCCAACCTGAGCGGGCGGCTGCACGACAAGGGGGTGGCCATCCTCTCCGGCTACCTGCGGCAGAAGTTCGCCCAGTCAAAACCGCTCTCGCTGGCTGCCAGCGTCTGTTTCGAGCAGTCCTACTCGGGTGTCGACGGCGACAGCGCCAGCTCCACCGAAATCTACGCCCTGCTCTCCAGCCTCGCCGATCTTCCCATCCGCCAGGAGATCGCCGTCACCGGCTCGGTCAACCAGAAGGGCGACATCCAGGCTATCGGCGGAGTGAATTACAAGATCGAGGGCTTCTACGACGTCTGCAAGGCCAAAGGCTTGACCAACACCCAGGGGGTCATCCTCCCCATCGAGAACGTGCCCGACCTGATGCTGCGGCCCGAGGTCGTCGAAGCCGTGAAGGCCGGCCGGTTCCACCTTTACCCGGTGGCCACCGTGGACGAAGGCATCGAGATCCTTACCGCGGTGAAAGCCGGGGACCGCCAGCCCGACGGCAGCTTCGAAGAAGGCACGGTCTACGCCCGGGTGGACGCCCGCCTGCGGGAACTCGCCGAGGGCCTGAAAGACTACGAGGCCCGCCCCTACTGAGCCCGGGCGAGGCCAGAGCCGGAACGGGCTTCTGAAAAGACCTACGAGTGCGGTCAGCGGGCCAGGGCGGCTCCCTTGGGGGCGCTCATGTAGCCGACCACGCGGTTCTTGTCCACCTCATAGACCACGATTTCCATCATGTGGCGGGTGCCCTGCAGGTAGAACTGCACGGGCTCGAGCAGGGTCTTGTCCTTCTTCTCGATGCGGCGGTCGTTGGCGAGCACCGTCACCGTGTATTTCTGCCGCTTGGTGTCGGTCTTGCTGAGCTGGAGGGAGATCGTGCCCACGCGGGTGAACTGTTTCGACTTCTTGAGGTCGAACTCGAAGTAGTCACGCTCGCCGCGGCGCTTGAGCGCTTCGAGCTCTTCGCCGTTCGTGGCGATTAAGCCGCTCTGCACGCCCAGGTCGCCGATGGTGCGCTGCAGCGTCATTTGGGTCTCAGCCAAGGCCTGCTTGGTTTGGGCCACGTCGCCCTTCACCTCACCGACCTCGCCTGTGAGCGAGCCGAGCTGCGTCTGCTCCTCGACGATATGGGTGCCGAGCTGCTCAACTGCGAGCTTCTGCTCTTCCCTGATCTGTTGGGCCAGCGAGCGGGCCCGGGCCAGTTCCTGCTGGGTCAGACCCAGCTTCTCGCTAGTGACGTCGGAGTTGGCCTTCAGGTTGGCGTAGTTGTCCTCCAGGGCTGCCGCCCGGGATTCGAGCCTCGCCAACTTGTCGTTCGCCTGCCGGAGCTGGGCGGTCAGCTCGGCGCGAGCACTGTATTGGGCATAGGCAATCCAGCCCACCAGCACTGCCAGCACGGCCAGCACTGCCACCAGCCAGCGCGGCGAGCGGGAGCCGGCCGGGGCAGTCAATACCTCTTGCTTGGGTTCCTGCGGGGTCAAGCTCATAGATGGTTTTTCTCCCGTTGGGGCGGCTCTTTCGGCCGCCTACACCATTCGATTATCGTTCACTCCCCGGGGGTTGTCCACCGATTGACAATCCCCGCCCCCCTCCGTAGAATTTCCCCAACGGGGGGAATTTTTACCCCTCGGCGTCGTCGGAATGCCCGCGCTCAAGACCAAGCCGAATCTGGGCATCGTCGAAGATAACGCCGCCGTGCGCCAGCAGTTGGCGACTGCCTGGCGGGCCGATTTCAACCTTTTCGAGGGGGCCGACTACGACAGTGCCTACCAGCTGTTGCGGGAGGCTGAGCTCGACGTCCTCCTCCTCGACCTCAACCTGGGCTCCGCCGGGGTGCGGGAGGGCGTCGTTCTGCTGCGCGAACTCAGCCAGAGCGACATCGACACCCTGGTGATCGTTCTGAGCGACGACCCGGGCAAGAGCACTGCCCTACGGGTGATGGACGCTGGGGCCTACGACTACTTCGTCAAGCCCGCCGACCCGGATGTGCTCAAGACCATCGTAGACCGGGCCGTCGAAAAACTGCGCATCGAGCGGGAAAACCGCATCCTGCGCGAAGAACTCAAGCGCAAGGACGCCCTGGGTGACCTGCTGGGCTCGACCGACGCCATGCGCGGCCTCTTCGACTCCATCCGCCGGGTGGCCCGCACCGTCACCACCGTCGTCATCCGCGGCGAGAGCGGCTCGGGCAAGGAACTCGTGGCGCGCGCCATCCACGACTTGAGCCAGCGGCGCGACCGCGCCTTCGTCAGCGTCAACTGCGCCGCCCTGCCGGAAACCTTGATGGAGGCGGAGCTTTTCGGCTACGAGAAGGGCGCCTTCACCGGCGCCACCGAAACCAAGGACGGGCGCATCGAGCTCGCCCACCGCGGCACCCTCTTCCTCGACGAAATCGGCACCCTCACCCCCGCCCTGCAGAGCAAGTTGCTCCGAGTGTTGGAAGACCACACCGTGGTCCGCCTGGGAGGCAAGAAGCCCATCAAGGTGGACTTCCGCCTGCTCACCGCCACGAACGAAGAGTTGGAGGAGCTGGTCCGCCAGGGGCGCTTCCGGGAGGACCTCTACTACCGCATCCACGTCGTGCCCTTGTTCGTGCCTCCGCTGCGGGAGCGGCTGGACGACATCCCCTTGTTGCTGGACTACTTCGTCAAAGTCTACTGCGCCGCCAACCACCTTCCCCCCAAGCGCGTCCACGACGAGGTCTTGCAGGCCATGAAGCGCTACCCCTGGCCGGGGAACGTCCGCGAACTGGAAAACGTGGTGCAGCGCATGGTGCTCATGACCGACGAGGAGTTGGTTACCCTGAAGAACCTGCCCCGCGACATCGCCCAGGCCGCCGGCCGCGGTCCCCGCGGCCGCTTCCGCCTGCCCCCCTCGGGCATCCGCTTGGATGACGAGTTGTCGAGCACCGAGCGGCAGTGGCTCGAGGCCGCCCTGGCCGAGACGAACGGCGTCAAGGCCCAGGCCGCCGAACGCCTAGGGGTCAACAAGGACCGGATGAAGTACCTCTGCCGCAAGTACGGCCTCTAAGACCCCGGAAGCCCGGAGAGTGTAATTTTTACCTCGCAGGGTAAAATTTTCCGCACTGCGGCGACGGCGATCCTGCTTTTCCACACCGGCCCGGCCCCGACCGATTCTCTAAGTCGAACAATCCAGGGCCTCTAGTGGATTCTCTCCCGAAGGGGCCGGTTTGGCCTGCCAGTTGCACTCCTCTCAGGTCAACCAGCCCGGGAGCACCCGGGAAAGGGTTCGAGGAGGAAATCCAATGCCAGCCAAGAAACAGAGCACGAGTTTGAAGAAAGGCAAGAAGATCCGGGGCAGCAAACTGCAGCGGGCCAGTTTGCAGCGGGCCAGCTTGCAGCGGGCCAGCTTGCAGCGGGCCAGCCTGCAGCGGGCCAGCCTGCAGCGGGCCAGCTCTCTCGAGTAAGTTCGTCCGCGAAAGGGCAGTGCCCAAAACCTAGTGGGCTGCCGTCGGGAAAACGGCAGCCCACTTTAATTTTTCAGGACTCTCTACCAGAGGTGGGAGCGCAGCCAGCGCCAGGTGGTGCGGACAGCCCGCCAGGCCGGCGGATAGCGGCGGCCGTAGATTTTCGCCGTGCCGGTCATCCCTTCCCACAGCACTCCTTGGGGGTTGGGAAACTCCATCACCACGGCAAAATAGTTCGTGAGCTCCTGCCCGCGGCGCTCAAGCTTCACAGGCGCGGCCACCGGCCGGTCCGTGGCCGCCGCCGGCATGATCTGCCCGACGCGGCCCGAAAAGCTGCGGAAGGGATAGGCGCGGAGGTTGAGCTTGACCTGGGGTCCCTCCTGGCGCTGCGCCCCCACCAGAACCTCTTCGAGCTCCCAGTCCCGAACCAGCACACGAGCCCGCATGGTGCGGCGATCGGCCAGCACCGCGAACTCTTCCCCTTCGTCTAAGTACTCGCCCACCTGCTGCTCAACTTGCGGCGTGGTCACGACACCCGCAATCGGCGCTCGCAGGGTGAGGGCGGCGCGCCGGGCGCTGGCTTCCGCCCGCTCGGTCTCAAGCCGCTGGCGCTCACTGCTGTACTTGTGGATCTCGCCCAAATACCCGCGCGCCCGTGCGGCGCCCAAGGCCCGCTCGGCGAGTTTCAGCTCCTGTTCGACCACGGCGGCGCGGGCTTCGACCTCGGCGTTGTGCAGGATAGCCAGCACGGCACCGGCCTCGACCGTGTCCCCCTCCCGGACCCGAACTTCGCTCACCAGTCCGGGCACCCCAGCCCGCACCTCGGCCCGGGCGCCCGGCTCGAGCACAAACTCGGTGGTCACCGTGCTCCGGGTGGGGATGAGCACCAGGAAGGCGAGGATCGCCGCCGCCACGCCTTGCTGCAGTCGCGTCATTCTCCAGGCCATGAATCTCTCCTTTGCCTCCTGCAGGTTGGCCCGGGCGGGCGGGATCCAGCGCTGCAGGCGCTTGCGCAGAAACAGGTAGACGAGCCCTCCAGCCATCAAGTAACCCCAGTTGCCGAAGCGGCTGGTAAAGATGTTCTTCGCGAAGATGGTCACGACGATCAGGAGCATCGCACTGTAGAGGAAAGCGGCCGTGCCGAAGGCGAGAAAGATCCGGCGCTTCTGGCGGCTGGCAGGGGGTAGATCGATGTCCTGGCGCAGGAGGTTGCGCCGCAGCCAGGCCTTCAGATACTCAAAAGAATCGTCGCGCAGGTTGTCGAGCTCCAGGTATTGGCTGAGGACGAAGTAGCCGTCGAGCTTCATCAGCGGGTTCAAGTTGATGAAGACGCCGGAGACTCCGGTGAGCAGCAGGGTCTTGTACCCGAGGTCCCCGATGAAGGAGCCTGGCGGGGAGAGGTACCAGACGAAAGTGGCGATGGCGCAGGCCACGAGTTCGATCCAGATGCCCGCCATGATCGTCCACACCCGCTTCCCGGAGCGGTCGAACAGGTACATGTCGGTACAGTCGGTATAGAAGGAGGGCATGAAGTACATCAGCATGAAGCCCATCTGATGGACTTCCCCGCCGTAGTGCTTGCAGGTGAGCCCGTGGCCGAACTCGTGGATGGCGGTAATGACCAGGGTCACGACCCAGAAAATCCACAGGTCGTAGGCGGTCTTGTTGGTGAAGCTGTAGAACTCGATGGTGTCCTGGCGGATGCGGGTGAAGTCGGCGATGACGATGGCGGTGGTGGCCGCAAACAGGAGCAGGGAAAAAATCACGAACTCCCGGGTGAACAACCAGCGCAGGTAGGGGTGGATGCGCTCAAGGACCTTATCCGGGTCCCAGGCGGAGAAGTAGATGTAGAGGAGGCTGGATCGCTCGACGCGCTTCTTGCGCTCGTCGCGGATCTTTTCGAGGATGGCCAGGTTTTTTTCGCCCAGGCTCCGCTCCCAGGTGCCCGGATCCATGCCGTCCAGGAACTCGAGCACCTCTTCCTCCGAGAGGAGCTGGTCAGGGTGGCGCTCGTTCATGGCGGCGGCGATGTCGGCGGCGGTGCGGGTGCCGTCACACAGGGTCAAGATCTCGTACTCCAGCGGGCCGTAGCGGGCGTAGGACTCCGTTTCCGGAATCTTGATCACATAGCTGATCTGCTCGGCGAGGATCTGCTCGCCGACCTTCAGGTCTTCACGCAGCTTGGGCCGGCGCAGGCCTTTGGCCAGAACACTGGTGAGTCGGAGGCTGGTGGGACCGAAGCGCATCGAACCCTGGGGCTAGCGCCGTTCCGCCGCTGGCCGGCTGTCCATGGTCAAGTACCCCTCCGTGAGCAACGTGGGAACGGGGCTAGCGGGGCGGCGTCGCCGGCCCCCACAAGACGCGCACTGACATCCCGGGGCGCAACTCCCCGAGGTCGGCCCCGGTGAGCACCGCGGTCACGTCATAGCTCCCGCTCGCCGGGTCCACCGTAGGGCTGACACTCTGGATGCGAGCTATGTAGACGCGCTGGGCGTCACTCACCGGGGCCACGTTCACGAGCTCGCCCGGCTTCGGTCGCCGCGGGGCCGTCTCCGGCACCAGAAACCGGACCTGGAGCGGGGCCAGCTGGCTCAGGCGGAAACACTTATCGTCTTTGCGGACGAACTGCCCGGGGCGGATGTAACGCAGGGCCACCACACCGCCGAAGGGAGCGCGAATGCCGGTCTTCTCCAGCTCCAGCTCGAGCACCCGGATGTCGGCCTCGGTGCGGGTGACGATGGACCGCCAGCTTTCCAGGTCGTACTCGGCCCCCTTGGCCTTGAACTCCGCCTCCTCCAGGTCGGCCTGGCTGTTCAGCCCCTCCTTGAACATCTCCTGCGCACGCCGATAGGCGGCCTGCCGGGCCTTGAGCTCAGCTTCGTTGAACTTGACGTTGTTCTTCGCCACTTCCAGGTCGGCGCGGGCCCGGGCCAGCTTGGCCTGCAGGTCCCGGTCGTCCAACCGGGCGAGCTCGGTCCCTTTCTCAACCCGGACGCCCTGGTCCTGGAGGATTTCCTCCACCACTCCGTCCACCTGCGCCAGCACGTCCACTTCGCGCTCGACCGAAAGCAGGCTCAGGATTTCGAGCGACTCCGGCTTCGGCGCCGAGGCCGACTCCGCCGGGGCTGCCGGCACCGGGGCGGTCGGCGCCTGCGGTTTCTCCGTCTGGGACGGCCCGCCGCAGCCTGTCCCGGCCAGCAGGCCGGC
>JACQTJ010000048.1 GCA_016210855.1 Acidobacteriota bacterium
GCCCACGCAGGCCTGGGATGAGCTAGAAAAAGCCCGCCAACCCAAATCCTAAAGGTTTCGACACATCATCATAGGACACAGGTCCAATCGAGAACTGTACTGGCCCAAGTCAGGCAGCGTTGACTCGACTCTGGGGTGCGGCCTATGATGCCCCACAGGTTCCTTGTCGATGATTGGGCAGACGCTCGGCCACTACCGCATCACAGAAAAAATTGGTGCCGGCGGGATGGGGATTGTCTACCGGGCACATGATGAACGTCTGCGGCGCGAGGTAGCCCTGAAGCTGCTACCCGAGCAGATCGCGGGGCACGCCGACCGGCGGGCTCGGATCATGACCGAGGCCCGAGCGGCTTCTGCCCTCAACCACCCCGGCATCACCACCATCTACGAAGTCGGAGAAGAGGGAGAGCAGCTCTTCATCGTGATGGAGCTGGTGACCGGCCGGACGCTGCGGGCGATGCTGGCCGACGGCCCGGCCGAGCCGCGGGCGCTGGCGCGCGTGGGCGCGCAGGTGGCCGAGGCGCTGGCGGCGGCCCATGCCCAGAGCGTGGTCCACGGCGACGTCAAACCGGAGAACATCATCCTGCAAGCCGACGCGCGGGTGAAGCTGCTCGACTTCGGCATCGCCCGCCAGGCGGCGGCCGAGACCCTGACGCTCACCCAGAGCAAAGTCTCCCACGCCTGGCTGCGCGACTCGGAAATCGCCGGCACGCTGGCCTATATGGCTCCAGAGCTCCTCCGGGGCGAGCCGACCGACGCCCGGGCCGACCTGTTCTCGCTCGGGGTGGTGCTCTACGAGCTGGCGGCCGGGCGGCGGCCGTTCCCCGGGCCGACCGCAACCGCTCTGACCTCGCAGATTGTCAACGACCCGCCGCCGCCGCTCACCGGCGCGTCGAACCTGGTGCCCGCCGAGCTGGGGCGGATCGTACACAAGCTGCTGGAGAAGCAGCCCGGCTCACGCTACCAGTCGGCCCGTGAGGTGCAGGTGGACTTGACCAACCTCGCCCGCGACCTGGAACTCGGCGCGGTGCTGCCAGCGGCGGTGGCGGGCAAGCGCGCCGTGGCCGTGCTGCCCTTCAAGCTGCTCACGCCGAACCCCGAGGACGACTACCTGAGCGTGGCGCTGGCCGATGCGGTGATCAACCAGTTGAGCGCCAGCGGCGAGCTGCTGGTGCGGCCCACCAGCACGGTGATGCGCTACGCCAAGCAATCTACCGACCCGCTGCTGGCGGCGCGAGAGCTGAACGTGCAGGTGATCGTGGACGGCAGCATCCAGAAGTTCGGGCAGCGCTTGCGCGTGCACGTGCAGGCCTGGAAGGCCGCTGACGGCTCGACGCTGCTCTCCGGGAAGCATGAGTCCGACATAGCCGACCTCTTCGGGCTGCAAGACAAGATTGCCGACAGCCTGGCGCGGGCCTTCGGGGTGCGGGCAGCGCCCGCGGCCGAGGCTGCGCCCACGGCGCCTACAAAGAACCCGATGGCCTACGAGCTCTTCCTCCGCGGCGTGGAGCGGCTCTCGCGCTTCAACCGCTGGGACACGCGCACGGGCATTGAAATGCTGGAAAACGCCCTCCAGCTTGACCCGAGATTCGCCGACGCCTGGGTGCGCCTGGCAGAAGCCTCCTTGATGATGGCCATCTCCTTTGAGCCAGGGCCGCGGTGGATGCGCGCGGCGGAACGGGCGAGCCGGCGGGCGCTCGCCCTCGACCCGAGTCACCCCGACGCCCATTGCACCCGCGGACGAATCCTCTGGAGCCCGGCCAAGCACTTCCAGCACCGGGCCGCTTTGCGGGCCCTTGACCACGCTCTGCGGCTGAACCCGGGCTGTCATCCCGCGCTGCAATGGCGGGCCACGGTCTTCTCTCACGTGGGGTTGCTGGCAGAAGCGAAGGAAGGTTTCACCGCTGCGCTGGCGACCGACCCGGATGATGCCTACACGCTGCAGGGTCTCGGCAGCCTCGCCGTCTACTCCGGGAACTACGAAGAAGGAGAAGAGTACTACGCCCGCGCGCTCAGTGTGGACCCCTCGCACCTGTTTGCCAACGTCTTTTCGCCCGGCGCTCCCCTCTACGCCGGGAAGCTGGAGCGCGCCGAGGAGAAGATGCGGGTGGCTGCCCAAGTCGCCCCGGGCGATGTGCTGCTCTCGGCCTCGGAAGCGCTGCTCTGGGCCAAGCGCGGCGAGCCGCGCAAGGCCGAGCAGGCCGCCCAGCGCGTGCTGCGCCTCAAAGCAGTACTGACCCACTCTCACCATGCCTGGCACCACCTGGCCGCTGCCTATGCGGTCCTGGGAAAGGCGGCCAAGGTGCCGCCCCTGCTGCGCAAAGCCAGCCGCACTGGCTTCCCCAACTACCCGGCCTATCGCGATGACCCGCATTTCGCCCCGCTCCGCAATCACCCGCAGTTCCTGCGTGTCCTGGCCGAGCTGAAGCGCGAGTGGGATGCCTACCAGCGCGATTTCGGCCGCCGCTGACCGCAAGTAGCTTTCTCACGTTCGAACTTCCCCAATCCGCTCTGACGAAATGAGTCAAAACCATGTGATTTCGGCGCGGCGTATCAAAAGAAATCTTTTCGGCGCGCCCCCATGGCAAGAATCCTAGAGGCTCAGGAAAGGTTCATCCACTTCATTGACTTTCTTTGAGTCCCTGCGTAAGATGGTCGGCAATTAGGGGCGGACTGACCAATTTTATGGTGTTGCGTCTACGTTTCCTCGCCCTTCTGGCTTTCCTATCGTTCACCCTGACACTGGCCCTACCTCTGCCCGCCCAGCAAGCCCGCTGGGAGGCGCTCAACGCCCAGGTCACCGAGCTCTATCAGCGGGGGCGCTATGCCGAGGCCGTCCCAGTCGCTCAGGAGGCCCTGCGTGTGGCTGAAGGGACCTTCGGCCCCGAGCATCCGTTTGTGGCTACCGCCCTCAACAACCTGGCGTTGCTCTACCACGAGCAGGGCCAGTACGAGGCCGAGCCGCTCTACCAGCGCTCCCTGGCCATCCGGGAGAAGGCCCTGGGGCCAGACCACCCGGATGTGGCCCAGAGCCTCAACAACCTGGCGGAGCTCTACCGCGACCAGGGCAAGTACGCCCAGGCCGAACCGCTCTACCAGCGCTCCCTAGCAATTGTAGAGAAGGCTCTGGGGCCGGAGCATCCCTATGTGGCCACGAGCCTCAACAACCTGGCGGAGCTCTACCACGACCAGGGCCAGTACGCCCAGGCCGAGCCGCTCTACCAGCGCTCCCTGGCCATCCTGGAAAAGGCCCTGGGGCCAGAGCATCCCGATGTGGCCCAGAGCCTCAACAACCTGGCGGAGCTCTACCGCGACCAGGGCAAGTACGCCCAGGCCGAGCCGCTCTACCATCGGGCGCTGTCGATCCAGGAGAAGGCCCTAGGGCCGGAGCACCCTGATGTGGCCACCACCCTCGAGAACTACGCGGCCCTGCTACGGAAAATCAACCGTGAGGCAGAGGCAGAAAAACTCGAGGGGCGAGCCCAGGCCATCCGCGCTAAGCACACTTCAAAAAATCCCCCGAATTGAACCCAAACCAAGCCAGGCGTGCCAAAAGCTTGTGATTTCGGGGCGTTCAGGACGCCGTGTCCTCCAAACCGGGAGTCCGCGGGTTGCAGCGGGCAGCTGCCCAATGGTTTCGGCGCAGCCCGTGAGGCCTCAGAAGTGCTCCTGGAGGTCGCGGAAGCGTTGCAAAACCAGCAGGCGGCCTCCCTCGTCTCCGCTCCCCTCGGCTCCGCTCGGGGCAGTCGGGACAGGCGGGCCCGGGCGGATCTCCTCGTTCTCGTACTCCCAACTGTGGACCGCGGGGATGAAGACCGCGTTCAGGCCGGCGGCCAGGGCCGGGTTGATGTCAAAGCGAGGGCTGTTGCCCACCATCCAGACCTGGGCCGGCCGCAGGCCGTGCCGCTCGACCAGGGTGCGGTAAGCGGCCTCGTTTTTCTCGGGGACAATCTCCCAGGATTCGAAACGGGGCGCTAGGCCCGAGGCCACCACCTTGCGGCTCTGCTCGCCGGCATCGCCCCTGCTGAAGAGCAGCAGGCGGTGGCGCGCGGCCAAGTAGGCCAGGGTCTCGGCCACGCCGTCAAAGAGCCGCAGCGGCTCTTCCAAGAGAACGCGGCGGAAGCCGCGGATTTGCTGGCGGTGGGCCTGTTGGGCGCGGTGCCCGGCGAGCTTCAGGTACACTTCCTCCAGGGTAAGGAGGAAGCTGCCGGCGCCGTAGCCGCGCCGAGCGATGTTCGTCCGCTCGGCAAAGTCCACCTGTTGGCGGACGTAGTCGTTCGCGTACCCCAGGAATCCGACCAGGTCGCAGAAGGCGGAGACCACCCGCTCAAAGTGGAGGTTGGTCTCCCAGAGGGTGTCGTCGGCATCAATGAGCAGGACTTGGCGCTCGAGTTTCGCTCGGGGCACCCTGAGCTCTGCCGAAGGGTGGCGCTCGTGCCGCATCCAGAGCTCGGGGGCGGGCTAGCGGCGAGCGGACCGGGCCGCCAGCCGCTCCAGGATGCGGCGGCCAAGCTTCTGCAACTCGCCGAACTGGGCCAAGTAGCTCTCGAAATCCCGGTCCACTTCCAGGGCCAGGTCGGCGGGCAGCTTGGCGCGGAAAATCATGTCGCGGACGTAGACCGGGTTGGGCAGCAGCACATCCTCGGTCAGCTCTTCCAGGGCCTGCTCGGGATCGTAGTGGTATGCCATGACGCTCCCCCTAAAAGCTCACTATAGTACGGCGTAGAC
>JACQTJ010000001.1 GCA_016210855.1 Acidobacteriota bacterium
ACCCCATCGAGCCGGCGCTGTGGGGCAAGCCCGTGGTCTTTGGCCCTTCCATGGAGAACTTCCGCGGCGTGGCCCGCGACCTGGTGGAGGCCAAAGCGGCCTACCAGGTGCATTCGAGCCACGAGCTGGGCATTCTGCTGGCGGCCCTGCTGGCCGACCCGGCCGCCTGCCGGCGGGCGGGGGAGTCGGGGCGGCGGCTGGTGGAGCGGGAGCGCGGGGCAGCAGCCCGCTGCGCCGCCCGCATCGCCGCTCTCGTCGGCGGAGAGGCAGCGCGGGGAGATGGTCCGTCTGGCTGCGGTGGCTGCTCTCGCCTCTTGAGCTTCTCTATCGGCTCTTCCTGTGGCTCCGGCGAGCGGCCTACGGGCGCGGCTGGGTGGCGAGGAAGCACTTGCCCGCGAAAGTGGTGAGCGTCGGCAACCTCACCGTGGGCGGCACGGGCAAGACTCCGATGGTGATGAGGCTGGCCGCCGGCCTCGAGCAGCGCGGCCTGCGCGTGGCTGTGCTCACCCGCGGCTACGGCCGGCGCCAGGCCCTGCCGCTCGTCATCAACGGCCGCGGCGACCTCAGCCAGTACCGGCCCGACCTGATGGGCGATGAGCCCATCCTGCTCGCCCGGCGCCTGCCCGATGTCACCATCGGCATCGGCGCCGACCGCTACGCCCTCGGAGAGAAAATCATCGAGATGGAAGAGTCCACGCCGCCCGACGTGTTCCTGCTCGATGACGGCTTCCAGCACCTGCGGCTGGCCCGCGACCTCGACCTAGTTCTGCTTGACTCCACTGACCCCTTCGGCGGCGGCGCGGTGCTGCCCGCCGGGCCGCTGCGAGAGCCCCGGGAGGCTCTGGCGCGCGCCGACCTCATCGTGCTGACCCGCGTTGACGAGAATGCCCGTACGGAGCTGCTCGAAGAAGTGCGCCGCTTGAATCCGCGCGCACCCGTGTTCCGGGCCGGCACGAAATTCGTCGGGGCCTTCGATGCCGCCACCCATCGCACCGCGAATCTTTTCGCGCTCAAGCAGCAGCCGGCCCTGGCCTTTTGCGGGGTCGGGAACCCGCAGGCCTTCGAAAACGACCTCGAGCGCTGGGGGTTCGACGTGGCGGGCCTGGTGGCTTTCCCCGACCACCACCGCTATGGGATCGAGGACTTTAAGCTCCTCGTCCGCCACGCCGACCGCGCCGGCGCCCGGGTGTTGCTGACCACAGAGAAAGACATGGTCAACCTGAGCGTGGTGCCGCCGAGCATTCCGCCCACGTTCTATTGCCGGATTGAGCTCGAGCTCGACGACGAAGCCGGCTTTTTTGCCACCCTGACCGAGCGTTTGCAAATGGCTCCGAAGTGACTATGGCCGATCCGGAGAAAATCCTGCTGCGGGTGCCGAATTGGGTGGGCGATGCCGTACTGTGCCTGCCGGCCGTGGAAAAACTGTGGGAAAAGTTTCCCGCCGCGCACATCGTTGTGCTTGCCCGGCCCGGCGTCGCCGACCTCTATCGCGGCCGTCCGGGCGTGCACCGGGTGCTCGAGTTCGATTACCGCGGCCGGCACCGGGGCTGGGCCGGCTGGGTGCGGCTGGCGGCGGAGCTGCGCGGCGAGGGCTTTGATCTGGCCGTGCTCTTCCAGAACGCTTTCCAGGCAGCGCTGATCGCTTTCCTGGCCCAGGTTCCCCGGCGGGTGGGCTACGCCCGCGACGCCCGCGGCCCGCTCCTCACCGACCCCATCCCGGTGCCGCGCCCCGGCGAGATTCCCCCGCACGAAACCTACTACTACTTGGAGCTGGTGCGGCGGGCCGGCTGGCTGGATTCCCTGCCTGCGGTGGAGCGGATACCGCTGGCTCCTCTGCCTGCAGCCGTGGAGCGCATGCGCGAGCGCCTGCGGGAGCACGGGGTGGGGCCTGGCGGCCGGCTGCGCGTCGTGCTCGCGCCCGGAGCCACCTACGGCTCGGCGAAGTGCTGGCTGCCCGAGCGCTACGCGGCTCTGGCCGACCGGTTGGTTGAGGCCCACAACGCCGCTGTGCTACTCTGCGGCACTTCCGCCGAGGCCACACTCGGGGAAGCCATCGCCGTGCGCATGCGTTCGCGTCCCATTTCGCTCGTCGGAGCCACAACCCTCGAAGAGTTCCTGGCGCTCCTGCCTTTGGCCGATCTCTTCATCGGGAACGACTCCGGGGCCATGCACCTGGCCGCCGGGGTGGGTCTGCCCCAAGTGGTCATCTTCGGGCCCACGGAGGAAGCCGGAACCGGGCCGCTGAATCCCCGGGCGCGGCTGGTGAAGCACTCGGTTTCGTGCAGCCCCTGTTTCCTGCGGCACTGCCCGGTGGACCACCGCTGCATGACCCGCGTGAGCGTCGAAGATGTCTGGCAGGCGGTGGAAGCGGCTCTGGGCGAGCGCCGACAGGCGGCCTCCGAGCGATGACCCAGAACGCCAAGCGGCGCGCGATTTTCTTGGACCGGGACGGCACCGTGGCCGAAGAAGTCGGCTACATCAACCACCTGAGCCGCTTCCGCCTCTATCCCTGGTCGGCCGAGGCCATCCGACGCATCAACGCCGCCGGGCTAGCGGCGGTGGTGGTGACGAATCAGGCCGGTGCGGCCCGCGGCTACTTCCCGGAGGAGTTGATCGTTCAGGTGAACGAGAAAATGAAGCAGATGCTGGCCGCGGCCGGGGCGCACTTGGACGGGGTCTACTACTGCCCGCACCACCCGGACGCGGGCGAGCCGCCCTACCGGCAACGCTGCGGCTGCCGCAAGCCGCAGCCGGGCCTGCTCGAGCGCGCCGTGCGGGAGCTCAACCTGAGTCTCGCCGGCTCCGCCGTCATCGGCGACCGCTACATGGAAGTGGAGATGGCGCACCGGCTGGGCCTGCGCGCTGCCCTGGTGCTCACCGGCTACGGGCGCGGGGAGCTCGAATACGGGCGGCAGAAGTGGCCCCGGCCGCCCGACTGGCTCGCCGAGAACCTGCTCGAGGCGGTAGACAAAATCCTTCTGGAAGTGTGATGGCCCAAATCGTTCTGAAAGCCTTAAGGATGGAAGCTTTAGAAGAGCGCTAGGATTGGGCTGGACGCATTAAGTAAACTTTCTATGGCTCCGCTGGAAACTAGCGAACAACCCTACGCAAGGGCTGGCAAGCTTGTAATGGTGTTCCCGGTCGGGAGGTTTGGGGAGTGAGACTCATCAACCCGAGTCCGGGTGAGCTGCTGGACCGCAAGACGATTCTGCACTTGAAGATCGAAGCAGGCCGGCAGCGGCAGATGGACATCGTCCATTTTCAAAAAGAGCTGGACTTGATCGAGGCGGCCCTTGCCGACTGGCTGGGGAAGAACGTCGGTGCCGATCGGCGCGCTTATGACGAGGCCACCCAGGAACTAGCAGACGTGAACCGGAAATTGTGGCAGGCGGAAGACGAGGTTCGGCAGCTCCCCCGGAACGAACGGGACCGCTTGGCCGACCTGGCAAAATTGATCCCGGAATTGAACGACCGGCGGGCCGATCTCGTGCAGCGCGTGAATCGCCTGTTCCGCGTGAGCCACGCCGAGAAGATGTATCGGTGAGACGCGCCCCGCTGCGGATGCGCACACTTCAGACTCGTGACTGAAAGCAAGATTGTTTCTCTGGAAGAGCTTCACCGCCTTTTGGCCCAGCACCGCGAGCGCGGGCGGCGCGTCGTACTCGCCAACGGCTGCTTCGACCTGCTGCATGTGGGCCACGTGCGCTACCTCGAAGCGGCGAAGCGCGAAGGCGACCTGCTCGTCGTCGGCGTGAACAGTGACGCCAGTGTCGCCACCCTCAAAGGCAGCGGCCAGCCGCTGCTGCCCGCGGCGGCGCGGGCCCAGCTGGTGGCGGCTCTCGCCGCCGTAGATTATGTGGTCATCTTTGACTCCCCCACCGTGGCTGGGCTTATCGAGGCTTTGCGGCCTGACGTCCATGCCAAGGGCACCGACTACACCCCGGAGACCGTTCCCGAGCGCGAGGCCGTTCGGGCGGTGGGCGGGCAGGTGACGATTGTGGGCGACCCCAAGCAGCACTCCACCCGCGATCTGCTCGCCACCGTCCGCGAGCGTTTCAGGCGATGAGCCAGCGGATCCTCCTGGTGCGGCTCGGCTCGATGGGCGACATTGTGCACGCCTTGCCGGTGGCCGCCACGTTGCGGGCCGCTTCCCCCGACGCCCGCCTTGACTGGCTGGTGGAGGCCCGCTGGCAGGAGCTCCTCGAAGGGAACCCGGACATCTCGAACGTGATTCCGGTGGATACCTTCGCCTGGCGGCGCGGCCTGTTGCGCCCCGGGACCTGGGCGGGCGCAAGTGAGCTGGTGCGCGGCCTGCGCGGAATCGGCTACGACGTTGCCCTCGACCTCCAAGGGCTCTATAAGTCCGCCCTGCTGGCCCGGCTGAGCGGCGCCCGCGAGCGGCTCGGCTTCGAAAAGAGATTCTTGAAAGAGTCGGGGGCGGCAAGGTTCTACACCCGGCGGGTCGAGCCGCCGGAGAAATCCCACGTCGTCGAGATGAACCTGGCCCTGGCCCAAGCGGCCGGGGCGAAGCCGTGGCGGTTGCGGTTTCCCTTGCCGGCACAAGCGCAGGACGACGCGGGCGTCGCGGCTCTGCTGCAGAAGAACCAGGTGCGGGAATTTTTCGTTCTGAGTCCGGGCGGGGGCTGGGGCTCGAAGTGCTGGCCGGTGGAGCGCTACGCCCAACTCCACAACGCCCTGGCTCGGCAGCGCGGCTGGCGCTCGGTGGCGAACGCCGGGCCGGGCGAGGAGCATCTGGTCAGCCAGCTTCTGGTGCAGGCGCGGGTGACGCCTCCGGTGCACTTCCCGCTCCGGCTCGGGCAGCTGGTGGCGCTGGTGCGCCGCGCCCGCCTGCTCGTCAGTGGCGACACCGGCCCGCTGCACTTGGCGGCAGCGCTGGGCACACCTTGCGTGGGCCTCTACGGCCCGACTGACCCGGCGCGCAACGGGCCTTACGGTCCGGGGCGGGCCGTGGTGGTGCACCACCGTGAGGAAGGCCGCAGCAGCTACAAGCACGAGGACAAGCCTTCGCCCGCTATGTTGGCCATCACCGTGGACGAAGTGCTGGCCGCGGTCGAGCGCTGCCTGGAGCCCGCCGGTGGTTAGCTACACCGAGTGGGCGGCACGCTGGCGGGTGCGGCTGCACTTTATTCTTGCCCTCGTGGTGGTGGAGTTTGCTCGGCCGACAGGAACGGGATTGGCGGTGGGCGGGGCATTGATCGCGGCAGGCTTGGCGGTGCGCGCCTGGGCAGCGGGGCATCTGCGGCGGGACCTTCCCCTGACCACCACGGGGCCCTACGCCTACCTGCGTCACCCGCTCTATTTCGGCTCGGCGTTCCTACTGGCGGGCTTTGCTGTGGCCGGCGGGCGCGCCTGGATGGGCGTGATGGTGGCAGCCTATTTTGTTTTTTTCTTTCTCCCCGTGATGCGCCGTGAGGAGCAGGAGCGGCGGGCGCGCGCCCCTGGGCTCTACCCCGAGTATGCTCGTCGCGTTCCAGCACTCATGCCTTACCGGGGCCGGTATGCGAACGCGGGCGGGACAGCTTTCGATTGGCAGCTGTTTCGCTCGAACCGCGAGTGGCGCGCCGCACTGGGCTGCGCGGCGCTGTTGTTGCTACTTTACTTCAGGATGCGAGGGGTCTTCTGATTGACTCTCTTTCGCGGGGAGTATAGCCTCCGACGACCGGGTTCCTCGCCAGTCTGCGGCATAGGAGGTCGTTATGGGAAAAATCAACTGGGGACGGGTTTTTCTCTGCGGGATACTGACGGGCGTGGTCTTGTACCTTCTCACAGCGGCTGTCTTTGTCTTCGCTCTCCCCGAGACAGAGTTAAGGAGAGCGGTCGAGGCGGCTGGTCGCCCCACATTTTCACCGTTGCACTTCATCCTGCACGTCGCGATTGGCATCTGGGCCATGTGGGTTTACGCGGCCATCCGTCCGCGCTACGGCCCCGGGCCGAAGACCGCAGCTGTGGCTGGGGTTGCCTTGTGGGTCATCGCCGCCCTAGTTGACGCTGTTTGGGGCTCGGTAGGACTCATCCCACTAGGTGCACTCCCGGTTCCTCTGGCTGTAACCCTACCGATTGGCATCGTGGCGCTAATGGTCGGCGCCTGGCCCTACCAGGAGTAGGGCGGCGCGTCTTCACTGGGTTTGCAAAGCGACCTAAAAATCGAGGCCCGGAGTGTCCAAATCTGAGGGGTGCATTACACGCCGCTTATGGAAAATCACCCATGGCCACTTTCTACCTGAGGGCGCTACTGCAAGCGGTACTTTTCGGCCAGCAGCCGCTGCAGGCGGGGCTGGTAGAGCAGGTCGTAGGTCTTTTCTTTGCCGGGGAAGAGGTCGAGGGCCACGCGGCGGGTGGCGGCCACCATCTCGGAGGCTTCCTGGAAGGGCAGGTTGCTGTGGCTGATGACGTTCATCACCAGGCGGACGGTGAGCTGCAGGCGGCGCAGGCGGCGGGTTTCTTCCGCGATGGCTTTTTCTTGGGCTGGGTCCGGGGGGTCCGCCATCAGCCGGATTGTAGTGGCAGGAGGCGGCGAGCGCAAGCCGCTAGGCGCCCCCAGAGGCTCGCATAAGACTCGGGGCGCGACCGCTCCAGCTCCACGCTCAGGCCGCGCTCGCCGAGGAGCACGGTGACGCTGCCGTCGCGGTCGCTGCGGTAGACCTCGCCGGCTTCCGCGGCCAGCCGCCCGAGCACCGGCTCGAAG
>JACQTJ010000047.1 GCA_016210855.1 Acidobacteriota bacterium
GCATAGATGGTGTCGAAGGCGAGCGAGGACTTGCCGGAGCCCGACACTCCCGTCACCACGGTGATGGCCCCGTGGGGGATCTCGAAGTCAATGTTCTTGAGGTTGTGCACCCGGGCGCCGTGCACCCGAATGGCGTCGCGGGTGTCGGGAACCGGCCGGGCGGAGGCCCCTCGACTGGGCTCGGGACAACGGGCGGCTTTGGTGGCCATGGGTTGAGGCGTGGACCCCGCGGCCCGGGTGACCCTCTACGAGCGCGCCCGGCGCCGGCAGTCCAAACGTTCAATTATAGGTGTCGCTGGGGCGGGGCGCAATCCTTCGCCCTGCGGGCTCAGGACAAGCCCGCGCTAGCGGGAGCGGGCGACGTCAATCAGGCCTTCGAAGCCGGGCTCCTGGTGGAGGCAGACTTCCTGGTCGAGCTCGCTGAGCTTGATGACCACGTCGTGGATGTGGGTGTTGTGCTTCAGGATGGCGCTCACCGTGCCCTCATCGTAGGACTTCAACGTCTGGAGCTTCTCGGCGGAGAACTGGATGACCTGCAGAGGGTTGTTGATTTCGTGGTGCAGGGTGGAGACTACCGTGCGCACCATCAGAACCTCGGCCAATCTCCGGTGCAGGCGGATGAGCTCGTAGAGCAGGGCGGCTCCGAACCCGGCCATCACGGCGCTTTCGATGAGCATGTGGTGGAAGGGAGAAATCTGGATGGCCATGCCGGTGGCGAATTCGATGTGGTTTGAGACCGTGAACAGGAAAAAGAAGACGATGCCGGACGCTGGGCCGGGATGGCGGATGGCCAGGCCGATGACCCGCTGTCGTAGAAAGCGCCAAATCGTGCCCATTGGATAGTACCTCCGGCTGCAGTCTCCCCGGGACGTCCGGCAGCAATACGCGCCAGATCGGAATCGTGGTGGATGCGCTTGCGGTCAGACCTCGAAGCGAGCGTCCCACCGTACCAACCGCGGCTCGGGGTGTCAAGCGCAGTCCCGGTTCTTGGCCTACAAGCTTGTGTGCTAGAGTTAGTCTCGTGGCTGCGCCAGGACCGGCTCGCTCCCGCACACCCTGCCCCGGCAACGGCGGCCCGTTCCGCCGGGTGGCGCTGATTGTGCTCGACAGCGTCGGCATCGGAGAGATGCCGGACGCCGCCGCCTACGGCGATGCTGGCAGCGACACCCTCGGCCACGTGGCCGCCTCCCGGCCCCTGAGGCTCCCCACTCTGGTGCGGCTGGGGCTGGCCAACATCAAGCCCCTGGCGCATCTGGAGCCGCCCGCCCGGCCCGCCGGGGCCTACGGGAAGGCCGCCATCGCCTCCAACGGCAAGGACACCACCACCGGCCACTGGGAAATGGCGGGACTCTACCTGGAGCACGCCTTTCCCACCTACCCGAACGGCTTTCCCGGCGAGCTGATTGAAAGGTTCGAAGCCGCCATCGGCCGCCGCGTCCTGGGGAACAAGCCGGCTTCGGGCACCGAAATCATCCAGGAGTTGGGGGCCGAGCACCTGCGCAGCGGCTCGCCCATCGTCTACACGTCGGCCGACAGCGTGTTCCAGGTCGCCGCCCACGAGGAGGTCATCCCAGTCGAGGAGCTGTACCGCATTTGCCGGATTGCCCGGGAGCTGCTGGTGCCGCCGCACCAGGTGGGGCGGGTCATTGCCCGGCCGTTCGTCGGCCAGCCCGGTAACTTTACCCGCACTGAGCGCCGCAAGGACTTGGCCATCGAGCCGCCCGTGCCCACCTTGCTCGATCGGCTGAGCGAGGGGGGAGTTTTCACCTGCGGCATCGGCATGATTGTCGACCACTACTGCGGGCGCGGCCTCGCCGCCCACACCAAGACCAGGTCGAACGCTGACGGCATCGCCAAGACCCTGGCCGCCCTGGAGGAACACTCCACCGGCCTGCTGTTCACGAACCTGGTTGACTTCGACATGCTCTACGGCCACCGCAACAACGTCGAAGGCTATGCCCGTGCCCTGGAGGAAGCCGACGAGGGGTTGGGCCGGATGGTGGCGAAGCTCGGGCCCGACGACTTGCTCGTAGTCACGGCCGACCACGGCTGCGACCCCGCCACGCCCTCGACCGACCACTCCCGCGAATACGTTCCCGTGCTGGCGTACTCGCCCACCGGGGCCGCCGGGGTCAACCTGGGCACGCGGGGATCGCTCGCCGATACCGGCCAGACCATTGCGGAAAACTTCGGCCTCAACCTCCCCTTTGGGTCAAGTTTTCTCGCCGACCTGACGAGTCGCCGGTAACTTGGCACTGGAATCGGAAGACTGCCAGATTACTGGATATTAACCCAGCGTCCTCATTCGCCTTGTGCAGAAGAGCTGCCTCTCTGGGAAATGTCCAGTGCCGAAAGGAAATGATTTCGGCATGGCGTATGCTGACTCGAGGTTTGCGGTCTCGGATTTCAGATTGGAAGCGCAGGCGGCGTTCATGAAGGGCAGGGAAGGTTATCGCAGGCCTTCGACGAGGTAGAGCTCGGAAAGGATGTGGAGATAGCTGTAGGCGTAGGAGCGGGCATCGGCGCTGAGCACGAAGCTGCCCAAATAGACGATGCCGGCGGGGTCGGGGGCCTGGAACTCTTTCCACAGGGTCCTCCGGCCGGTGGCTAGCTCGAAACGATAGACGCGGGCGGGTGGGGTCCTTTTTCCCTGCACGTAGAGAGCGCGGCTGTCGGCGGACCAACCGATGGGCCGGCTCACCTCACCCATCGATGGCAGGCGCCTCCCCTCACTGCCCTCAGCCGGATAGAGCCAAAGGTTCTGCTGCGAATCAACGCAGGCGATGAGCTTGCCATCCGGAGACACCGGCTCTGACCAGAGACCCACCCCCTCCGGAGTAAGCGGTTTCGGTTTGCCTCCCGCCAGCTCCTGAACATAGACGCGCTCGCCGCGCCCGGGTTCACTGCCGGCGAAGACGATTCGTTTCCCATCGGGAAACCAGCCCGCGGCCACATGATTGATACCGTGCTGCTGGAGTCTCTGCGCTTCGCCGGGTCCAGTGGGAAGGAGCAGCAGGGGCGCGGGCGGGGTGCGGACGATAGACAGAGCCCATTTGCCATCCGGGGAGAGCTGCTGGGACAAGCCCTCCCCCAGGCGGATAGGGGGCGAGCCGTCCGTTCTACGCAGATAAGTTCCGTAATGGGGGCCATCCTCGTATTCGGTAAAGAGCAAGGTGGTCCCATCATTGGAAAGGTCGGTGGATCGGGAGAGGTCGTGCCAGGAAAGTTCGCGCTCGGCGGTATCGCCCGGGCCTTTCACCATCATCCCGGTTCGAAGGGGGTCACTGGCCAGGAGGACGCGGCCGTCGAGGGAGATGTCGTGCAGCTTGAGCGTACCCGTCTGCTGATAGACCAAACGCTGGCGGCCGGAGAGGCTGACGGCGTAAAGGCCTCGCCCCTGGCCTACCTTTGAGGCGGTAAACCACAGTTCTTCCGATCGGGGCGCCCAATTCAACCCCTGCACGCTGACCCAGCCTGCGGAGAGCGTACGGCTCTGGCCTGAGGAATCAACGATCATCACGCTGCCTTTGTCATCCCAGCGGAACGGGTGGTCGAGGAAGGCAACGTAGCGACCATCGCCCGAAACGCGCGGGTGGCTGACCCAGCCGTTAGTTTCGTAGAGCACCTTGCCGAGGGGGAATTCCAGGTGGCAGCGGCTACCCTCAATCCGTACCACAGCGAGTTGGGAGCCGTCGGCTGACCAATCAGCATAGAGCGCGTTTTCAAGAAGCTCGCGAGGAGTTCCTCCGGCCAGCGGTGCGCGCGCCAGCGTCCCGATGCCGATCTCGCGCACAAAGGAGCGCGGGCGAAGGAGCACGGCCATCTCCCCCTGAGAAGACACGGCCAGCAGATGGGCATCGCCCAGGCCGAGTTGGAGAGATTGAGGGCTCTTGAGAGGAGCGAGGTAAATCTGCGCGGGCTGGCCATCCCAGGCGGCGCTGTAGAGGACGGTGCGGCCATCGGGAGCAAAGCGGGCGGATTGGACTGTGCCGCGGCGGAAGGTGAGGCGTTCAAAGGTAGGGAACCTGGGCTGCACGCTCTGTTTGCCGACGAGATAGGCCAGGCTGGCAAGTGCGGCCAGGCCCACAGCGGCGAGCAGCCAGGCAGGCCAGCTTTCGTGCCTCCTCGCGACGGCCGGCGACTGCGGCCCGGTGGCTGACAGCGAGAAAAGCGGAAAGATTTCGACAGGAGCGATAAAGCGGTAGCCGCGGCGGGCGAGGGTTTCGATGAAGCGGGGGTTATCGGCGGTGTCGCCGAGCGCTTCGCGCAAGCGGTTGATGGCGGCGTTCAGACTGTGGTCGAAATCCACGAAGGTGTCCCCGGGCCAGAGCCGCTTCTGGAGTTCCTCGCGGGTGATGACTTCGCCGGGGCGTTCGAGCAAGGCGGCCAAGACCTCGAAAGGTTTCTCCTGCAGCTTGATGCGCAGCCCGGCCTTGTGCAGTTCGTGCGAGTGGAGGTCAAGCTCAAACTGCCCGAAGCGAACGGTGCGAGGGCCAGGCTCTTGCATTAGAGGCTACATCCAGGTCGGGCGCAGTTTAGCACCGCGGCTGGCGCAGGGGCAACGTCCTATGTCTCCCGGTGACTTCATCTTATAACCTCCACGGGGTCAAGCAGATAGCTCGTGAGGAAGGTTTGTCGTGCATGTAATCGCCGGAGCATTGAGGTCCGCGGCGCACCTGAGGAGGATGAATGGCTGGGTGGGGTAAGCTTCATGCAGCCAGTGGGCAGGCGGCGACTTTGGTGCTGGTGGTTGCTTGGGGCGGCGGCTTTGGTGGCGGCGCCGCCCGCCACGGCCTCGCAAGAAGCAAGTGCGGCTAAACCCGAAGCTTTCGGAACGGACCTTTTGGCACGGACGGCAGAGTTGAAGCCACCGGGCCAGCACCAACAGGCAGATGCTTCCGCTGACATTCCGTGCAGTGTGATGGAATGGAACGCCGGCGGGACGAAACCGATTCTCAGCTTGGTTTGTCCGCCGGAAGAAGTGTTTGCTCCCTTGCGCGTGTACTTCCAGGTTTCCTGGGCGAGAGCCGAACACATGCCCGCGAATCGTCTGGAGATTCTGGCGCCGCCGAAGGCGGCGGCGCGCATGCATTGGACGCGCACGGAGTTCCACGTTCGCTTGCCGGTATTTGAGAAAAACCAGAAGAAGCCCTTGGCGAAGTGGATCAGCTTCAACGAGCTGGTGGCCTTCTACGTGCAAGCCACGGGGCAGGAGTGAGACTGACGGAATCGTTCTCCCGTCCGCGGGTGAGAGGGGTTGCCGGGGCAGAGCGGCAAATGCTTATTGGGAGCCGGCGGGCTGCTGGCTCTCGGCGTAGTAGCCGGAGCGGGTGCGGACGAAGTAGCGCGGCTGGCCCTTGGCGGAAAGCACTTCCACGCGCAGGCTGCGGAAGCTGCCGTCGCGGGCTCGGTTGCTGGGATAGTAGCCGAGCACGTACTGGCTGCGGATTTCGTGGGCGATCTGCTTGCAGAGAGACTGTACCTGCTCGAGGGAAGTGGGGAAATAGGCCACGCCCCCGGTAACCTGCACGAGCTTGCGGATCTCCCGCCGGGCCCGGCGGCAATCCCGCTTGGGGTCGGTGCAGGGCAGGGCCACCACGTAGACGGCAGCTTCGGCCTGCTGGGCTTCGCGCAGGGCGGTATCGAAGCTCGAGGCGCTGGTATTGTCCACGCCATCGGTGATCACCAGCAGGACTTTTTTCTGGCGGGTGCCCTTCTGCAGGTGGGCGAGGGAGGCCCGCAAGGCGTCGTAAAAGGAGGTGCTGCCCCGGGTGGTGGTCTTGCCCAGGGCTTCTTTCAATTCCTCGGTATTGTTGGTGAAGTCCTTGCTGCCCAGGTCGAGGTAGTAATCGTCGTTGAAATTGACCACAAAGGTTTCGTCGAGCGGGTTGGAGGCTTCGGCGAAGGTGAGGGCCCCAGCTTTCATCTCCTGGCGGTTGTCGGTCATGGAGGCGCTGTTATCGAGCACCAGCCCCACCGTAATCGGCACGTCCTCGTTGCGGAACAGGGCGAGCTTCTGCAGGACGTTGTCTTCGTAAATGTGGAAGCGCTCGGCGGGCAACTCCGTCACCCGTCGCCCGTCCTTGTCCACCACGGTGGCGTGCAGCACCACCAGGTCCACGTCCACCGAGAGAGTGAATTCGCCCTCCCGGCTCTGGGAACGCGTCTGGGCAGCTGCCCAGGTCGCGCCTACGAGCAGCAGCACCCCCAGCCCCAGCAGGCGCGGGGCCGGGCCGGCGGTCAGCCAGCTACTGGGACGGCGCATAGTATCCCGAGCGCGCATAGGTGGTCAGCGGCGGCAGGCCCTTGGGAGGATTCAGCTTGACCTTGATCTTCCGCCAAGTCCCGTCGTGCTGCCGGTTGGTCGGCCGGTAGCCGAGCACGTACTGGTTGCGCAGCTCAATGCTGATCTTGGCGGCGATGTCGGGGAGCTCGTGGATGTTGTAGAGCTCCACGGGAAACATCCGCCCGCCGGTCATTTCCGCCAGCTCGGCGAGCAGCGACGGACCCCAGACCAGCTCCGGGCGCTCCCGCTCCGAGACCGGGTCGAAGATGCCGATGGCGTAGATTTGCACGTCGGACTCGCGCACCGCGGCTTTGATGTCCTTCACCCCGTAGCGGCTGCGGTTGTCGCCGCCGTCGGAGATGACCAGCAGAGCCTTCTTGGGGTTCTGGCCCCTGTGCATGATGTCCAGGGCCAGGTAGAGGGCGTCGAGGAGGGCGGTGCGGCCGTCGGCCCGGGCGTAGACCAGCTGGTTCTGGATTTCCTCCACGTTGGCGGTGAAGCCTGAGAGCAGCTCGGGGGTATCGGAGAACTGGACCAGGAAGAATTCGTCCTGCGGGTTGGCGGTCTCCAGGAACCGCACCGCGGCCTTGGTCCCCCGCTCGAGCTTTCCGGAGTCGTTCATGCTGTCGCTGACGTCGAAAACCAGGCCGAGGGAAATGGGCGCGTCTTCGTTGGAGAAGTAGAGGATCTCCTGGGGCTCCTTGTCTTCGTACACGGCGAAGTGTTCTTTGCTCAAGCCAGTCACCAGTCGGTTGTAGGGGTCGGTGACGGTGACGGGCACCAGCACTAGCTCCACGTCCACCCGAAACCGCTTTTCGCCCGGCAGCCTCGGCCGCCCGCTGCCCTGGCTGCCGATTCCCGGCGGCACCAGCAACCCCGCCAGCCCCAGCAAAGCCAACCCGCCCAGCAGGAGTCCGTGGCGTTGCTTCATGGCACTTCCTTCAAACAGCCGGCGAGGCCCTGCGCCCACCAGGCATTCTAGCAAAAAGCGGAGGGGCGTGCTACCATCGGCGCCCGGTGCAGACCCGCACCGCCAAGCCGCGCATCCTGGCCGCCATTCCCGCCCGCTATCATTCGACGCGCTTTCCCGGCAAGCCGTTAGCCCTCTTGGCCGGCAAGCCGCTGATTGAGCACGTCTACCGCCGGGCCGCTGCCGCCGCGGGCGTGGAGCGGGTGGTGGTGGCCACCGACGATGCTCGGATCGTGGCTGCGGTCGAAGCCTTTGGCGGGGAAGCCCGCCTGACCCGCGGCGACCATCGCTCCGGGACCGACCGCCTGGCCGAGCTCGTCGAGGGCATCGAGTGCGACCTGGTGGTGAACGTCCAGGGCGACGAGCCTCTGCTTGATCCCCGCGCCATCGCCCAGGCCCTCGAGCCCTTCTTCTTGGATGCCTCCCTTGAGGTTTCGACCCTGAAGGTTCGCCTCCGCGACCCCGAGTCGCTCCGCAGCCCCCATGTGGTCAAGGTGCTCACCGATGCCCAAGGCTTTGCGGTCAGCTTTTCCCGCTGCCCGATTCCGCCCGTGGGCGCGGGCGAGGGGGTGGATTTGGAGGCCCGGGCCTACTTCAAGCATGTGGGCCTCTACGTCTACACTCGCGACTTCCTGCTCCGCTTCCCGCAGTTGCCCCCCACGCCGGGGGAAGAGCGCGAGCGCCTGGAGCAGCTCCGCATCCTCGAGCACGGCATCCCGATCAAGGTAGTGGAAACGCACTATGACTCTATCGGTGTGGACACGCCCGACGACTTGGCCCGCGCCGAAGCCGCCCTGCGCGCGGCGCGAAGCTGAGCCTGACTTACGCCGGCGACAGAGAGCGGCTTTGGGCGCAAGATTCGGATAGATTTCCCCGACGGCTCGTCCTATGCTCGACCCTGAGGTCGAAGGAAGCGAGCGAGGCAGAGCATGCAGATGAGGCAAAGGGAAAACGAGGCGCCGGCGGCGAACGGGAATGACCGGCAGCGGGAGCTGGTGGAGCGCGTCGTCCGAGTGCTGGAGAGCCACGCCGACGGGCCGCTGACGCTCGGGGCGCTGAGCGCGGCGGTGGGCGCCAGCCCCTACCACTTGCAGCGCACCTTCAAGCGCTGGATGGGCGTCACCCCGCGGCAGTATGCCGACGCCTTGCGCCTGGATGGCTTCAAGGCGCGCCTCCGCAAGGGACAGGACGTCACCCGGGCGCTTTACGAAGCCGGCTACGGTTCCAGCAGCCGTCTCTACGAGCGCGCTCCCGCCAGACTGGGGATGACGCCAGGGACTTATCGGCGCGGCGGCCGCGGCATGCACATCGTCTTTACGACGGCCGCGTCGCCTTTGGGTCGGTTGCTCGTGGCCCGGACCGAGCGCGGCATCTGCGCGGTGCGGGTAGGGGACTCCGACAGGAGGCTCGAAGCGGCGCTGCGCCGCGAATACCCCGAGGCTGGGGTGCGCCGCGACCGCAACGGGCTTCACCACTGGGTGCGGACGCTCCTGCGGCACCTGGAGGGCCGCCAGTCGCGCCTGGACTTGCCCCTGGACGTCCGGGGCACAGCCTTCCAGTGTCATGTGTGGGAGGAATTGCGGCGCATCCCGTACGGCCGCACCCGTTCTTACAGCGAAGTGGCTCGGGCCATCGGCAAGCCGGCTGCGGTCAGGGCCGTGGCCCGCGCCTGCGCCACCAACCCCGTGCCCTTGGTCATCCCCTGCCACCGCGTCATCCAGGCCGATGGGGGCCTAGGCGGCTACGGGCTGGGCCTGCACCGCAAGCGCGCCCTGCTGGAGCAGGAGAAGCAGCGCAGCCGCCGGGCGCTGAACAAGGTTTGACAATCCGCCTGCCCGACGGCATAATAGCTTATGCTTCGCGGCACGAAGGTTGTTCCCACCCGCGTGCCCGCGGCAGTCCCTTCGAACGTCCGTAAGGTAAATCCTTTGGAGGTGTGGCGGAATCCAAATGGGGCCCAAGTACATCTTTGTCACCGGCGGTGTAGTTTCGTCACTGGGTAAGGGCCTGGCGGCCTCCTCGATCGGCGCCCTCCTCGAAAGTCGCGGTCTCAAAGTCACCCTGCAGAAATACGATCCCTACCTGAACGTAGTCCCGGGCACGATGTCCCCCTATCAGCACGGCGAGGTCTACGTCACCGACGACGGCGCCGAGACCGACCTCGACCTCGGCCACTACGAGCGCTTCACCCACGCCCGCTTGACCCGCGACCACAACTGGACCGCCGGCCGCATCTACGAGTCCATCATCGCCAAGGAGCGTCGCGGCGACTACCTGGGCAAGACCGTCCAGGTCGTCCCCCACGTCACCAACGAGATCAAGGCCGCCATCCGCAAGGTGGCCGACGGGGTGGACGTCATCATCGCCGAAATCGGCGGCACAGTGGGCGACATCGAATCGCTGCCTTTCCTCGAGGCCATCCGCCAGATGCGCCTGGAGCTGGGCCCGGAGAATACGCTGTTCATTCACGTCACCCTGGTTCCGTTCATCGAGACCGTCGGCGAGCTCAAGACCAAGCCCACGCAGCACAGCGTCAAGGAGCTGCGCGAGATCGGCATCCTCGCGGACATCCTGCTCTGCCGCACCCGCCACCCGCTCACCCACGAGGTCAAGGCCAAGATCGCTCTGTTTTGTAACGTCAGCGAGGACGGCGTCATCACCGCCCGCGACGTCGCCTCCATCTACGAAGTCCCGCTGAGCCTGGCCCGGGAAGGCTTGGACGAGCAGATTCTCCGCCGGCTCCGCCTGGAGGCGGCCCCGGCCGACCTCGAGCCCTGGCGCGAGCTGGTGCGCCGCCTCCAGCATCCGGCCGGCTCGGTCTCGATCGGCGTGGTCGGCAAGTACGTCCAGCTGCACGACTCCTACAAGAGCCTCGGCGAGGCCCTGGTGCACGGCGGCCTGGCCCACAACCTGCGTACCGAGGTCGCCTGGATCGAATCCGAAGGCCTCGAAGAGGCGGGCTGGGAGCGACAGCTCGAAGGCCTGGACGCCATCCTGGTCCCTGGCGGCTTTGGCAAGCGCGGCATCCCGGGGATGCTGAACGCCATCCGTCACGCCCGGGAGAACAAGATCCCCTTCTTCGGCATCTGCCTGGGGATGCAGTGCGCGGTGATTGAATTCGCCCGGAACGTCTGCGGGCTCGACAACGCCGACTCCACCGAGTTCGACCCTTCGACCCCCCACCGGGTCATCTACAAGCTGCGGGAGCTGCTGGGGGTGGACGAGCTCGGCGGCACCATGCGCTTGGGGGCGTGGCCCTGCAAGCTCGAGCCGGGCTGCTTCGCCCACCAGGCCTACGGACAGCTCGACATCTCCGAGCGCCACCGCCACCGCTACGAGTTCAACCGGGAGTACGAAGAGACCTTGACCGCCCACGGGCTGCGCCTGAGCGGGGCCACCCCGGACGGCACCTATGTCGAGATCGTCGAGATCCCCGACCACCCTTGGTTTCTGGGTTGCCAGTTCCACCCTGAGTTCAAGTCGAAGCCCTTCGACCCCCACCCGCTCTTCAAGGCCTTCGTCGGCGCCGCCTACCAGAACCGCCAACGCGCCCGCGTTCCGGCCAAAGAAAAAGTCGCCACCCGGCTGTAGCGGCGGCGTTCATCCCGACCCTAGGAGCCACCATCCTTTCTTTGGTGGGACAGACATTCCTGTCTGTCTTTCAGTGCCACGGCAATTCAGCCCTTGGCACGACACTGGGGGGGTGGGGCTTTGGCCGCTGAAGGCGGTCGGGGGCGTCCCCTTATTGCCCCCTCCCATGCGTCCGGATGCATCCCGGACGCATGAAACCTCAACCCCCGGCTTCCCCCCCTTAGGGACCTCGCTCTCACGGGCCACGGGGCCGGGCTCACCAGCCACGTTTTCTCGTATAATGGCGGCTGCGATGCCTGTCCCCTTGACCCGGGAGATTGCGGTTGGCTCTTTGAAACTTGGCGGCCGGAACGGCCTGTTCCTGATCGCCGGGCCCTGCGTCATCGAGTCGGAGGCCCACGCCCGCTCCGTGGCCGAGGGCATCGCCGCGGTGTGCGCCGAGCTGAAGCTGCCTTACATCTTCAAGACCAGCTACGACAAGGCCAACCGCACCTCGGTCCAGTCCTACCGTGGCCCGGGCCTGGCCGAAGGCCTGAAGGTGCTCAAGAAAATCAAGGCGGAGTTGAAGCTGCCCATCCTCACCGACGTCCACGAAGTGAGCCAGGTCGGCCCGGCCGCGGAGGTAGCCGACATCCTGCAAATCCCGGCGTTCCTCTCCCGGCAGACGGACTTGCTCGCGGCGGCAGGCCGCTCGGGCCGGGTGGTCAACATCAAGAAGGGCCAGTTTGTCTCCCCCTGGGAGATGAAGCACGCCATCGAAAAAGTCGCCGGGACGGGGAACGAAAAGATTCTCCTCACCGAGCGCGGCACGAGCTTCGGCTACAACAACCTGGTCGTGGATATGCGCTCGTTTCCCATCCTGCGCGGCTTTGGCTACCCGGTGGTCTTTGACGTCACCCACTCGCTCCAGTTGCCGGGTGGGGAAGGCAATCAGTCGGGAGGTCAGCGGGAGTTCGCGGAACCGCTGGCGCGGGCGGCGGTGGCCGCCGGTGTGGACGGCCTCTTCCTGGAAGTCCACGACCACCCCGACCGGGCCCTTTCCGACCCCGCCACCCAGTTGCCGCTGGCGGAGTTGAAGCCGCTGCTCGAAAGAATCCTGGCCGTGGACTGCGCCGTCCGCAACCAGCACTAGACGCCGATGAGCCTCGACACTGCCCGCAAGGTTCTTCAGACGGAGCTGGAAGCGCTCCAGGGGCTGCTGAAGCGCATGGCCGGCGTTCCCCCTTTCTTGTCATTCCGAGCGCAGCGAGGAACCTGCTTGTGACTGGGAACGGACGCTACTACGTCTACATCCTGGCGAGCGGCTCGCGAACGTTGTACACCGGGGTCACCAACAACTTGAAGCGCAGGGTGAGGGAGCACAAGCAGGGATCACTCCCGGGCTTTGCTCGCAAGTACAGGATTCACCGCTTGGTTCACTTCGAGTCGTTTGCCGACGTTCGTGGCGCGCTGGTGTGTGAAAAGCGGATCAAATCTTGGCGGCGGGAGAAAAAGGTCGCTCTCATCGAAAGACAGAACCCTGCTTGGGATGACCTGGCGGCCGACTGGTATGATGGGGAGGTCTCGGAAAAGCAGGTCCCTCGCTTGCGCTCGGGATGACAACGGGGCGGGGCCTAAAGGCCGTGAGAGGGAAGAGACCCGTGATGTCGACCCTGAAGGGTTGACCCGCCGGTAAAAAATGAGCCTGGAGACGGCAAGGAAGGTCTTGCAGACGGAGCTGGAAGCGCTGACCCTTCGGCTTCGCTCAGGGCGAGAGGGCTGAGGCGCGAACCACCGACTATGAGTCTTGAGATCGCACGCAAAGTATTAAGGACGGAGTTACAGGCTCTCGAGGGGCTGCTGAAGCGCCTGGGGGGGGCCGACGGCAAGAGCTTCGAGCAAGCGGTGGAGCGCCTCTTCACCTGTCCCGAAGCTTCGGGAGGCCGGGTCATCGTCACCGGGATGGGGAAGTCGGGAATCGTCGGGCAGAAGATTGCCGCCACTTTTGCCTCGACCGGTACACCGGCCTTTTTCCTGCATCCGGCCGAGGCCGCCCACGGCGACATCGGCATGCTGGTCAAGGGCGACGTGTTGGTGGCCTTGAGCTATGGCGGCGAGACCGACGAGATCAACCAGCTGCTGCCCACCTGCAAGCGTCTCGGCATCGGTGTCATCGCCCTGACGGGCAACCCCCAATCCACGCTCGCCCAGGCCGCCGACGTCAGGCTCGACATCAGCGTGGAGCGCGAAGCCTGCTCGCTTAACCTGGCTCCCACCGCCTCGACCGCCGCCATGATGGCTCTGGGCGACGCTCTGGCCATCGCCCTGCTCGAGCGCCGCGGCTTCAAGGAAGAAGACTTTGCCCGGCTGCACCCCGCCGGCCGCCTGGGGAAGAAGCTGCAGCGCGTCGAAAACCTGATGCACACGGGCAACGATCTCCCTTGGGTCTCGCCTTCGACGCCGATGCCGGACGTCATCTACGAGATGAGCCGCAAGGGCCTGGGCATGACGGCGGTGGTCGAAGACTCAGGCCCCTCGACTTCACTCGGGGCGACGAGCCAGCCCGCTTCGCTTGGCCGTCTCGTCGGTATCATCACCGACGGCGACCTCCGCCGCCTGATGCAGAAGCGCAAGGACGAAGCCCTGCACCTCACCGCCGGTGAGTGCATGAGCCGCAACCCCGTCACCTTGCTGAAGACCGAGCTGGCCGCCACCGCCCTGCGCCTGATGGAGGAGCGCAAGATCACCTCCGTGTTGGTGGTGGACGCCCAGCACCGCCTCGAAGGCGTCATCCACCTCCACGACCTCTGGACCACCCAGCTCTTCTAGGCCCGCCAGCCAATTTGGCTCTAGTCAGCGGCTTCCGCGGCCTTATGCTGCCTGAGGGAGTGCAATCATGGATGCCCTTGGACCTAGTGCTCCTGGTGGTGTTTGCTCCTGCCAAGGGGACCCGAGCGGCCCCGGCGTAGAAAAGGGAGCCAGACGGAAAGAAGAGATGCGCGAGATTCCTGTTTGGTTTGAGCGGCAGTTCACGTTTGCCTTCCTGGCTGACATCTATCCCACCCTCATCGTCCGCTTGCGCGGCACTCCAGCCCGTCTGGAGGAGATGGTCCGCGACCTCGTGCCGGAGCAGCTCACGCATCGGTTCGACGCCAAGTGGTCCATCCAGGAGAATGCCGGCCACCTGCTCGACCTCGAGCCCTTGTGGAGCGCGCGTGTGGATGACTTCCTCGCCGGCGCCGAGACCCTGTCGGCCGCCGATCTCACCAACCGCAAGACCCACGAGGCCCGGCATAACGAGCGGACTCTGGAAGGAATTCTCGGCGGCTTCCGCGCCGCCCGCCAGGCCCTGGTGGAGCGCCTGGACTCGCGGCCCAAAGCTGACTTTGCCCGCGTCTCCCGGCACCCCCGCCTGAAGACCCCGATGCGGCTGGTGGATCATCTTTATTTCGTCGCCGAGCACGACGACCACCACCTGGCCCGCATCTGGCAGCTCCGCCGCCGCCCGCGGCGCTAGGCGATTGACGAATCTCCCCCGCCGCCGTATCGTTCCTGCCGCTATGCCGAAACCCACCGCCGCCGTGGCCCGCCGCGCCCGCAAAGTGAAGTTATTGCTGATGGACGTGGACGGCGTGCTGACCGACGGCTCCATTTCGCTGCTGTCCGAGCCCGGCGGGCGCGCCCGCGAGATCAAGACCTTCAATTCATTGGACGGTGCCGGGCTCCGCTTAGCGGAGCTGGCCGGCCTCCGCACCGGCCTCATCACCGGCCGCCGCTCCGCTGCCGTCACCGCCCGCGCCCGTGAGCTCAAGATGGATTTCGTGGCCCAGGACGCCTTCCGCAAGCTCCCGGCTTTCCAGAAGATTCTCCGCCGGGCGCGCTTGAAGCCCGGCGAGGTGTGCTTTGTCGGCGATGATATTACCGACCTGCCCATTTTTGTTCGTGTCGGCTTGGCCGTGGCAGTGGCCAACGCCCATCCGGAGGCGAAGCGGCGCGCCCACTATGTCACCCGCGCCGCGGGCGGCCGCGGCGCCGTGCGCGAAGTTGTGGACCTGATTCTGCACGCCCAGGGCCACTACCGCAAGCTGCTGCGTCGCTTCCGCTCCTAGGTTCGCCGCGTCTTGTTTTACCCTTGCTTCTTGGTCTAGGATGAACGGGCAATCGGAGCGGGAGTAGTTCAGCGGTAGAACGCCAGCTTCCCAAGCTGGATGTCGCGGGTTCGATTCCCGTCTCCCGCTCCAAAATGCGCCCCGCGCATTTTGCCCCGAGCGAAGTCGAGGGGCACCCACCCCCTGGAACGCCGAGGCGTGCCAACCATAGAAAGGGTTCTGCGCCCGAGGCGCACCCACCTAGGGCGGGGATTCCCGTCTCCCGCTCCATCTTCTTCGCTACTTTTACGGCCTCAGCTTTTGCCTCTGCGGGTTGAACCTGCCATAATCTGCGGCAGCGGTGCTGCGTACTTCGTACCTTGTACGCAGTGGAGAGGCAGGGGAAGTGGCCTACAAGGACCTGCGCGAGTTCCTGAAGCGCCTGGAGCAGGCGGGCGAGCTCAAGCGCATCACCGCCGAGGTGGACTGGAAGCTCGAGGTCACGGAAATCACCGACCGGGTCACGAAGGGCGGCGGCCCGGCGCTGCTCTTTGAGAACATTAAGGGTTGCAAGATTCCGCTGGCCATCAACCTCTTCGGCTCCCACCGGCGCATGGCCCTGGCGCTGGAGGTGAACGACCTCCAGGAAGTGGCCGACCGCATTGCCGGCTACTTGGACTTCAAGACCCCGGAGGGGCTGCTCGATAAGCTCAAGATGCTCCCCAAGCTGGGCGAGCTGGGAGCCTTCTTCCCGAAGATTGTAAAAAGCGGCCCCTGCCAGGAGGTCGTCAAGCGGGACAACTTCTCTTTGTTTGATTTTCCCATCATCCAGTGCTGGCCGCAGGACGGCGGCCGCTACATCACCTTCCCCCTGGTCTTTACCCGCAACCCGGAAACCGGCAAGCGCAACGTGGGCGTCTATCGCATGCAGGTGTTCGATGACCGCTCGACCGCTATGCACTGGCAGACCCAGAAACACGGCGCCGAGCACTTCCGTCGGGCCCGCTCCCGGTTCGGGACGGGGAAGATGGAAGTCGCGGTGGCGATCGGGGCCGACCCGGCCACCGTCTTTTCCGGCGTCATCCCGGCGCCGCCCGACCTGGACGAGTTGATGCTGGCGGGCTTCCTGCGCCGGGAAGCGGTGGAGCTGGTCCGCTGCCAGACGGTGGACCTGGAGGTGCCGGCCCAGGCCGAGATCGTGCTGGAAGGCTACGTGGATTTGAACGAATTCCGCCGCGAGGGCCCCTTCGGCGACCACACCGGCTACTATTCGCTGGCCGACGACTACCCGGTCTTCCACCTCACCTGCCTGACCCACCGCCGCGACCCCATCTACCTGACCACGATTGTCGGGCCCCCGCCGGAAGAGGACTTCTTCCTGGGGCACGCCATCGAGCGCATCCTGCTGCCCCTCATGAAACTGCAGTTCCGGGAGATTGTGGACGTGCACATGCCGGCCGAAGGCATCTTTCACAACCTGATGCTGGTCTCGATCCGCAAGTCCTACCCCGGGCACGCCCGCAAGATCATGAGCGGCATCTGGGGTCTGGGGCAGGCGATGTTCACGAAAGTGCTGGTGGTGGTGGACGAGGACGTCAACGTGCGCAACCCGCAGGAGGTGACCTGGAAAGCGCTGTGCGCCATCGACCCCGAGCGCGACGTGGAGTTCCACTTGGGGCCGGTCGACACCCTCGACCACGCCGCCCGCCTCCCGGATTTCGGCTCCCACATGGGCATCGACGCCACCCGCAAGTGGCCCGCCGAGGGCTACCGGCGCGGCCCGTGGCCGGACGAGATAAAGATGGAGGCAGAAACCAAACACCGCATAGACGCTCTATGGAAGCAACTAGGATTGGAGTAGCTCTGCGGGCAAAAACCGACCCCTGCCCAAGAAAAACAAAAAAAACCGCATTTTTCCCTTGACATCGCCGCCCTTTTTCCCTACAAACTAGGGCGAGAACGCTGCCTTCCCTTTAGGCAAATGATTCACCGCGCGCCGGCGGTTGCAGTCGGCGGGACGAGGAGTGTCGATGGCGTCCCCCCGGGAAGTGATGAGTATCCGGGAGGCTTCGGAGTACTTGGGGATTTCGCCTGATACCTTGTACCGGTACGTGTATCAGGACAAAATCCCGGCCTTCAAACTGGGCAATCGGTGGAAGTTTAAGAAGACCATTCTGGATCGGTGGATGGAGCGGAAAATCAGCCAGGGGAAGAACCGCCGGCGGAAAGCGAAGAGGTAACCGCGCATGGGGCTGTTTGGTGGAAAAAAGGCGAAACCCCTCGTGGGGCTGGATATCGGCTCGAGCTCAGTGAAGGCGGTGGAGCTCAAGAAGACGAAAGAAGCCTATGAGCTCGCCCGGGTGGGCCTGGAAGCGCTCTCCCCGGAAACCGTGGTGGACGGGGCCATCATCGACGCCCTCAGCGTCTCCTCGGCCATCGACCGCATTTACCAGGGCCAGAAGATCAGCAACAAGAATGTGGCCACCTCCGTCTCCGGCCATTCGGTCATCATCAAGAAGATCAACATGCCGGTGCTCGATGAAGACGAGCTCTATGACCAGGTCTACGCCGACGCCGGCCAGTACATCCCCTTCGACATCGCCGACGTGAGCCTCGACTACCAGGTGCTGGAGCCCAGCCCGGCGGGCGACACCCAGGAAGTGCTGCTGGTGGCGGTGAAGCGCGACAAGATCAACAACTACCAGAGCGCCCTCATCGGCCGCACCCTGGCCCTGGTGGACGTGGATGCCTTCGCCCTGCAAAACGTCTACGAGCTCAACTACGAGCCCGATGCCGAGACCACCGCCGCCCTGCTCAACCTCGGCGCCAGCGTGATGAACATCAACATCGTCCGCGGCGGGATTCCGCTCTTCACCCGGGATGTCTCCGTGGGGGGCAACCAGTACACCGACGCCCTGCAGAAGGAGCTGGAGCTGAGCTTCGAGGACGCCGAAAACTTCAAACGCGGCCAGGCCGTGGCCGGGGTCAGCGACGAACAGAAGGCCGGTGTGCTCCGGTCGGTGTCGGAAATCTTGGTGCTGGAAATCCAGAAGACCTTCGACTTTTTCCGGGCCACCGCCGGCGCGGCGGCCATCGCCCACATCTACTTGGCGGGCGGGGCGGCCCGCACCCCGGGGCTGCTCGACTTGCTGAAGGAAGAATTCCAGATGCCAGTGGATGAGCTGGACCCGTTCCGCCGCGTCACCTATAACCCGGCCAAGTTCAGTGATGAATACATCAAGGAAATCGCCCCCCGGCTGGCTGTCTGCGTCGGGCTGGGATTGAGGAGTTTTGACGCCGCATGATCCGCATCAACCTTCTCGGTCGGCTTCGCCCCAAGGTCAAGCGCCGGGTGGCCATTGCCGGCACCCTGCAGTTGGTCTTGTTTGCCATCCCGGTGGGTCTGGCGATGATTGCCCTGATTCTCCATTCCACCCTCATCATCCGGCCCGCCACCAACAAGCTCCGAGAGGACATCGCCCAGAAAGAGAGCGAAAAGCGCACCATGGCCCAGTTGCAGAAAGAGGTCGAGGAGTACGAGGCCGAGCAGAAGCGGCTGCAAGCCCGCCTGGACGTCATCGAAAACCTCAAGCGCAACCAGGCGGGGCCGGTGCGCCTGCTGGAAGCGGTCGGCCATACGGTCACGCTCACCGAGACCCTCTGGCTGACGGACATGGAAGAGCGGGCGGAGGGCCAGATTCAATTCAAGGGACTGGCCGGCTCGGTGAACGCCGTGGCCAATTTCATCACCAACCTCCAGAGTTCCGGCTACTTCCAAAACGTGGAAATCAAGGAATCCGTCGAGAAGCCCCAGAAAGGGGGGGCCTCGAATTTCGAGTTTACGTTGACGGCCAAGTTTGCTTTGCCGGCCCCGCCGGCGGCGGCGCCCCCCTCGGGCACCCCACCGGGCGGAGGGATGTAGGGGGACGCCATGGCCCTGCGATTCCGCGAATTGCCCTGGTACTTCCAGACCCTGCTGTTTTTTGCGGTGGCGGTGGGAATCTTCGTCGGGGGAGAGCTGATTGACCTTCCCCCGGTGCTCCCCCTGGTGAGCGCCAAGAACGAGCAGGCTGACTTGGAGCGCCAATACAAGCAACTGGTGGACGACGTGGCCAAATTGCAAGCGGTCAAGCAGCGCCACCAGGAATTGCGCACCCGCCTGGGGGCCACCCGCGACCAGCTGGTGCAGATCCAGACGGTGGTGCCGAGAGAGAAGCAGACCGATGAGTTTATGCGCCTGCTGCAGGGCTCGGCGGTTAATGCCCAGGTTTCTCTGCGGCGCTTCACCGCTCGCCCCGTGGTCTTCAAAGAGTCCTACGCGGAAATCCCCTTTGAGATCGACTGGACGGCCCTTACTACTCGACCCTGGAGTTTTTCGACCGCTTGGGCCGCAGTACCCGCATCGTCAATGCCGCCGGGCTGCGCTTGCAGGGGATTGAAACAGGCAAGAGCAGCAAGTGGGAGTACACCCCGGGGACCACAGTGGCGGGGGTTTGCACGGTGACCACGTACTACATCCCGCCTGAAGCTGAGCTGGCGGCGGCGGCGCCGCCGGCAGCCGGGGGCGGTCGCGGCGGCCGCGGCGGGCGTGGCCGGGGAGCAGCCCCGGCGGGCGGGCCCGGTGGGCCGTCGCGCTGAGGAGGACTGGGGTATGAAACTGGCAGCGAATCCGATGTCGGCGCGGGTCGGCCGGGGGCTGACCTGGGTCGGACTCAGCTTGCTCCTGGCCGTCGTGCTGGTGCCGGCAGAAGCCCAGATGCCGGGCGGGCAGGCCCCTCCCCCGGCGCGAGCCGGGCAGGCCGTCCGGAGTCAGGCTCAGAAGGCGGCTGGGAAGTCGGCCCAGCCGGCAGCGCAGAAGCCAGCGGCCCAGGCCGCCGCCGGGCAACCCCAGGGGGCTCCGGCCGGGCTGAAGCGCCGTGACCCCTTCCGGAGTTTGCTGATGCGGCCGGAGGAAATGATGGCCGGCGGCCAGGCGTTGCCCCCGGGCAAACGCGGGCTGGTGATCGCTCAGGTGATGATCAACGGGTTCGTGGCCACCCCCACCGAGAGGATTGCGGTGGCTTCCATGGCGGGTCGGAACCGCGCCTATTTCCTGCGCGAAGGAGACGAGCTTTTCAATGGGTACGTGAGCAAGATCACCGAAGACGGCGTTGTCTTCAAAGAGAAGACCATGGACGCCTTCGGCAGAGAGTACGAACGGGAAGTCGTCAAGCAACTCACTACCGGTTCAGGAGCAAAGCGATGATGCGGAAGCCGTGGGGCGGCCTTTGTGCCGTACTCTTGCTGGCGGTGCTGATTCCGACTATCGGGATGAGCGCTGCCGAATCCCTGCCCGAGCCAAGCACGCCCGTGCGCTTGGTGGCGGTGAAAGGAGTGGAGCGGCCCACCGGCACCTCCCTCGAGGTGCAAGCCTCGGGCCGGTTTAGCTTCACCTCCTATCAGCCCCACGCGCGAAACGTGGTGGTGGATCTGGCAGGAGTAGTGTCGGAACCCGCGGCCGCGGAGACCCCCACCGGCGTCTCTTGGGTGAGCAGCTACCGCCTGCTCCCCTTCCGCAACGCCAGCGGGCGTCCGGTGTTGCGCCTCGACATCGCCCTGGAGCGAGCCTGCACGGTGTCCCTCACCCAGCCGGGCGAGTCGGCTCTGTTGCTCTCCTGCCCTACGGCGCCGGCGGCTCCGACCCTGACCTCCGGAGAACCGGTCCTGGTGCGCCAGGTGGTGGTTAGGACCGAGGGCAGCGGCGTCATCATCGACGTCCAGGCCAGCGGCCGGCTTGACTTCCAGACCCTGAGCTTGACGAACCCCACCCGGCTCGTGCTGGACCTCCCCCAGAGCATCCTCGCCACCCGGCAGCGCCAACTACCTGTGGACGAGCAGGCCGTCGTGGGCGTCCGCCTGGCCCAGTTCAAAGCCCAGCCCCCGGTGACCCGCCTGGTGGTGGACCTCCGGGAAATGGTTCCCTACGACATCCAGCCTTCCAGCGAAGGACTCCGCCTGAGTTTGGGGGCGGCTGCCGCCAGCGCCCGCCCGGCTGCGCCGGCTGAAGGCTCAAGCACAGCTCGGGCCGAGTTTGCCGAAGAGACTCCTTCGGAACCAGCTCCCACTCTGGTGGCTTCGCTCGCCCCGGTGGTGCCATCCACCCGGACCGCGGCCCCCACGGCGTCCTCCTCCCTTGCCCCGGAGGCGACCCTGGTGGCCAGCGCCGCAAGCCCGGCGCCGGCCGTGGCTTCGGCGCAGATGCCTGCACCCGGGGGGCGCCCGGCCGGGGGTGGGGCGCAGGTGCCGACAGCGGCTGAGCAGCTTGCCATCGCCTACACCGGTGAGCCGATTTCGGTCAACCTGAAGGACGTCGACCTGAAGGACTTCTTCCGCCTGATCCACGAGATCAGCGGGCTGAATATCGTCATTGACCCCAACGTCAGCGGCTCGGTCACCCTAGTGCTGATTGACGTTCCCTGGGACCAGGCCCTCGACATCGTCCTGCGGAACAACGGCCTGAGCAGCACGCTCGAGGGCAACGTGCTCCGCATCGCCACTCGGGCCACGCTCAAGAAGGAGCAGGAGGAGAACCGCGACTTGGCCAAGGCCCGCGCCGAAGCGGTCGATCCCATCACCCGCACCATCCAGCTCAGCTACGCCCGGGGCAACGAGCTCGAGCCCACCCTGAAACGCTTCCTCTCCTCCCGGGGCGAGCTCATCCGGGACGACCGCACCAACACCCTGATTATCCGTGACATCCCTTCGGTCATCCCGCCCATCGAGAACCTGATCAAGCAGTTGGACCGCAAGTCGCTCCAGGTCGAAATCGAGGCCCGCGTGGTCTTGGCCACCCGGGCCTTCACCCGCGAGTTCGGCTCTCAACTGGGCTTCTCCACCGGCACCGGGAACCGGCGCAGCGTCCTGGGCGGCGCCCTCGGCCCGAGCCCCTTCGGACCGGGCTTCATCCCGCCGCCGCTCGTCTCCAGCGGCGGCACGGATCAGCAGCCCCTGATCACCAACTTCCCGATTGCGGCCACCTCCGGGATCCTGTTCGGGAACACCTGGGCGAACCTGGCCCTGGATGTGATCCTGACCGCCGCCGAGTCGCGCAGCATCGCCAAGATACTCTCCCGGCCGCGGCTGGTCACCCAGAACAACGTGCAGGCCGAGGTCAAGCAGGGCTCGCGAATCCCCGTGCAGACCCAGGTGAACAACACCATTTCCACGCAGTTCATCGACGCCCTGCTGCGACTGAACGTCAAGCCGCAGGTGACTGCCGAGGGCACGGTGTTCCTCGATATCACCATCGAGAACAGCCGGCCCGACTTCGGACGCTCCGTGGCCGGCATCCCGTCGATCGATACCCAGCAGACCACCACCCAGGTCCTCATCCCGGACGGCAGCACGGTGGTGATCGGCGGGGTGATGGTTACCGACAATTCCACCAGCATCTCCCAGGTGCCCCTGCTCGGGAGCATCCCGGTCATCGGCCACCTGTTCAAGAGCACCCGGGTCTCGACCACGACCTCGGAGCTGCTCTTCTTCATCACCCCGCGCATTCTGCCGGGCTAGTTCGCAACCTTAGGGGAGGAGGGTCCAGGGCTCTCCTCCTTTCTTCTTGCCTGAGCCCATGCCGACCCCGATGACCCGCCTCGCCCGGCTCCGTCGCCTGCTGGCGGGGGAGGCAGAGGCCCTGCTCGTGACTCATCTGCCCAACCTCCTCTATTTGGTCGGCTTTCGGGGCAGCAGCGGCGCCCTCGTCGTCACCAGGCGTGGGGCGTCCCTCTTCACCGACGGCCGCTACCGCCTGCAGGCCCGCCAGGAAGTCCGCGGAGCCCGGGTCAGTGTCAGTTCCGGCGACCCGCTTCGGGCTGCGGCCCGCTGGCTCCGCCGCCAAGGCCTCCCCCGCGTGGCCTACGAGGCGCAACGGTTTACGCTGGGCCAGTTCGAGCAGCTTCGGCAGGAGCTGGGCCCGGGGGTTGAGCTGCGGCCCGCTAGGGCCGGCGTAGAGCACCTGCGGGCGATCAAGGATGCCGGGGAGGTCTCCCGCGTCCGCGCCGGCCTGGAACTGACCGCTCGGGTCTTCGAAGAGGTTCTGCCCTACGTGCGTCCAGGAGTCCGGGAGCTCGATCTCGCCGCCGAGATTGAATACCGGATGAAGCAGCATGGCGCCCGCGCTCCGGCCTTTGAGACCATCGTGGCCTCGGGGCCCCGGGCGGCCTGGCCCCACGGACGGGCCAGCGAGAAACGCTTGGCCAAAAACGAGTTGGTCATCTTCGATATGGGTGCTATACTGGGGGATTATCACAGCGATATGACCCGCACCGTGCACCTGGGCACCCCCTCCGCCCGGGTTAAAAGAACCTACCGCGCCGTCCGAGAGGCGCTCGAGCGCGCCCAGGAGGCGGTGGCGGCCGGGGTGGCTGCTGGCCGGGTGGATGCCGCCGCCCGCGGGTGGCTTGGCCGGCAGGGCCTAGGGCGCTATTTCGTCCACGGTACCGGCCACGGCCTGGGGCTGGAGGTCCACGAGGAACCCCGGGTGGGGCCCCGGGTGAGGGAACGACTCGCGACGGGCAACGTCATAACCCTGGAGCCGGGCGTCTATATCCCCGGCTGGGGTGGGGTGCGCATTGAGGACGTGGTGGTGGTGCGCCGGCAGGGAGCAGAGCGCCTGACGCCGCTTTCCCGGGAGCTGCTTTGCCTGTGAAACGCAGACCATCCGCCAAGAAGAAGGCCCGAGCCAAGGCGAATCCGTCCACCGACGCTGCCATCCCCTTCGCGCAGGTGCAGGCCTTGATTGACCTGCTCGAAGAGCACGGGCTGGAGGAGTTCGAGCTGGAGCGGGCCGGGGTTCGCATCCGCATCAAGCGGCGGACACCGGGCTCGGTGGCGCCCGTGTTTGAGAACTACACCCCGACTGCTCAGCCGGGGCGGGCGACGACGGTGGAGACCCGCAGCGCCGAGGCCCAAGCGGAGACAGCGGCGGAGATGGGCCTGGTGGCGGAGGACGTGCACATCGTCAAGTCGCCCATCGTGGGCACCTTTTACGCCGCGCCGCAGCCGGGGGCGCCGCCCTTCATCAAGCTGGGCGATGAGGTCGAGGTGGGCCAGGTGCTGTGCATCATCGAGGCCATGAAGCTGATGAACGAGATTGAAGCCGATGTGGGCGGCGAAGTGGTGCGCCTCTACGTCGAGAACGGCCAGCCGGTCGAGTACGGCGAGCCCCTGTTTGCCATTCGTCCCGTGAAAAAGAAATAGCTCGCAGCCCAGCCGCCATGTTCAAGAAGATCCTGATTGCCAACCGTGGCGAAATCGCCCTCCGCATTATCAACGCCTGCAAGGAGCTCAGCGCCCAGACCGTGGCCGTCTATTCCGAAGCCGACCGCTACTCCCTGCCCGTGCGCTTCGCCGACCAGGCCGTCTGCATCGGACCCCCCCGGGCCGCGGAAAGCTACCTGAACATCCCCCGCATCATCAGCGCCGCCGAAATCACCGGCGCCGACGCCATTCACCCCGGCTACGGGTTTCTCGCCGAAAACGCCAGCTTCGCCGAGGTCTGCGAGACCTCCGGCATCACCTTCATCGGGCCCTCGCCGGACATCATCCGCTTGATGGGAGAAAAAGACCGCGCCCGGCGGGAGCTGGCCTCCGCCGGCTTGCCGGTGCTGCCGGGCTCGGACGCTGTGGTCCGCACCCTGGAGGAGGCCCGGGCGGTGGCCGCCCACATCGGTTACCCGGTGATGATCAAGGCCGCGGCGGGCGGCGGCGGGCGGGGCATGCGGGTGGCGACGAGCGAGCCGGAGTTGCAGGCCCTGCTGCCCGCCGCCGAGAGTGAGGCCTTGCAAGCGTTCGGCGTGGGCGACGTTTACCTGGAAAAATTCATCGCCCGGCCCCGCCACATCGAGTTTCAGATCTTGGGCGACAAGCACGGCCACGTCACTCACCTGGGCGAGCGCGACTGCTCCATTCAGCGCCGGCACCAGAAGCTGGTCGAGGAATCGCCCTCCCCGGCCGTCAGCGATCAGATCCGCCAAGCCCTGGGGCAGAGAGTGGTCGAGGCCATGCGGGCCCTCGGCTACAACAACGCCGGCACCATCGAGTTCCTGCTCGACGAGCAGGGGAACTTCTACTTCATCGAGATGAACACCCGCATCCAGGTCGAGCACCCCGTCACCGAAATGGTCACCGGGCTCGACCTGGTCAAGAAACAAATCCTGCTGGCCGCTGGCGAGCACCTGGAGAACCTGGTTCGCCCCGGCCTGCGCCTCCGCGGCCACGCCCTCGAATGCCGCATCGTGGCCGAAGACCCCGAGACCTTCCAGCCCTCCGCCGGACGCATCGCCACCTTCCACATGCCCGGCGGCACAGGAGTTCGCGTGGATACCGCCGCCCACGCGGAGGCCCTCATCCCGCCCTACTACGATTCTTTGATCGCCAAGCTCATCACCCACGGCCGCGACCGCAAGGAGGCCCTGGCCCGCATGGCCCGGGCGCTGGAGATGATGGTCATCGAAGGCATCCACACGTCCATCCCTGTCCACCGCCAGATTCTGGCCGACCCCGACTTCCTCGCCGGCCGCTACGACACCCACTTCGCCGAGCGCTTCCTCCGCAACCAAGTGCCCGCCTGACCCGAACGCGAAATGCCGCTTGCGCTGCCGCGCTTCTATGCCATAATCGACCGCTCTCCCGAGGCGTCGGGACGGCCTGA
>JACQTJ010000003.1 GCA_016210855.1 Acidobacteriota bacterium
CTTCGTTGATCTGCTCGCGCTTGAGGCCCGCGTCCTCCAAGGCCTGCTTTCAGGGGCCCAGCGTGCGGTGGATCAGGTCTTCCATCAGCTGCTCGAGCTTCGCCCGGCTGAGCTACAGCTGCAGGTGCTTGGGCCCGGTCTGGTCGGCGGTGACGAAGGGCAGGTTGATCTCGCTCTCCTGAAGCTGGGAGAGCTCGATCTTGGCCTTCTCCGCCGCCTCCTTCAGCCGCTGCAGGGCCATGCGGTCCTTGGAGAGATCGAGGCCCTGGTCTTTTTTGAACTCCTCGATGATCCACTCGATGATCCGCTGGTCAATGTCGTCACCGCCGAGGTGGGTGTCGCCGCTCGTGGCCTTCACCTCCACCACCCCTTCGCCCACTTCCAAGATGGAGATGTCGAAGGTGCCACCGCCGAAGTCGTAGACGGCGATGACCTCGTCCTTCTTGCGGTCAAGCCCGTAGGCCAGGGCGGCGGCGGTGGGCTCGTTGATGATGCGCATCACTTCGAGGCCCGCAATCTGGCCGGCGTCCTTGGTGGCCTGGCGCTGGCTGTCGTTGAAGTAGGCGGGCACGGTGATTACCGCCTGGGTGACCTTCTCGCCCAGGTAGTCCTCGGCCGCCTGCCTGAGCTTCTGCAAGATCATGGCCGAGACCTCGGGCGGGGAGTACTCCTTGCCCGTCACCTCCACCCGGGCGTCGCCGTTCGCCGCCCGCACCACCTTGTAGGGCACCATCTTGATCTCGGTCTGCACCTCGTCATGACGCCGCCCCATGAAGCGCTTGATCGAATAGACGGTGTTCTCGGGGTTGGTGATGGCCTGGCGCTTCGCCACCTGGCCCACCAGCCGCTCTCCGCCCTTCGTAAAGCCCACCACCGAAGGCGTCAGCCGGCTGCCCTCCTGGTTCGGGATGACCACCGGCTCGCCCGCCTGCATGACGGCCACTACCGAGTTTGTCGTCCCCAGGTCAATTCCAATGATCTTGGCCATCGTCAAAGCCTCCTAGAAGTTACCTTCGCTTTTATCCTCTTGCGAATAAGCTAGTTCTTCGAATCCATCTCCTTGGACCTAAGCGAAGCCTTAGTATAGGATATGAGTCCTTAGTTGTCAAGATCAGCTTGTCTTCCCCTGCCTCAGCAATCCCTCACGTCCAGGGCCCCTTTGAACGTAGAATGGCCTGGCTTCGAGGCCGGCAAGTGCAGCGGAAATTCTTTTGGGGCGGCGTCACCGTAATCAGCCTGCTATGCAGCTTTATGCCTTTCCTGACGGGCACATTGGTGTTCGTCGTGGCCAGCGCCGCCTGGTGGTGGGTTGTGTACCGCAGCGGATACCTTTCCTAGCCGCCCTCATCGGCTCGTTACTAATAAACGTACGGCAGGAGCCGCCAGGTGCGGCGGCGGTAGACTTCAAACTCCCCCCCGAAGTGCTCGGCGAGCAGCTTCTCCTCCTGGCGGATACGGGCAGCGACGAAGAGTACCCCGAGCGCCACCAGGGGGAGGATCAGCCAGCTGCGAAACAGCAGCGGCAGCCCCACCGCCACCATCAGCGCCCGCAAGTAAATGGGATGGCGGATGAGGCCGTAGATGCCGGTCTGCACAAGCTCATGGCCCTCCTGCAGGGTCACATAGCCGCTGTATTGCTTTCCGAGCGCGTGCAGAGCCACGAAGGCCAGGGCGTTCCCGCCGACGTAGAGCAACAGCCCGAGATAGCGCAGCCCCTCGGCTCCGTCAAAGGTCAACACACTGCGCCGGTCGGCATAGGGAAGAAACCAGACTAGGCCTAGCCCGATAAGCATCACCACCGCCAGCAGGTAGCGTTGGCGTCCCACTGCCTGCTTGCCCTTGCGAAACGGCTCGAGGTCCAGGCGCCAGCCGAGGATGATGGCCAGGTTCGCGACCCACATCCCCATCAGCCCGGCGCGGGCCGGGTGGGCGAAGAAGCCGCGCCAGTTGTCCAGCCCCCAGCCCAGGAACAGGACGGCCAACGCCAGGCTGGCCTGGAGCAGCAGGCCCCCCAGCGCTTTCCGGCTCATCCCCCGGGGCCTGTTTTCATTAACCATAGTTAATAAAAGAAGTTAATATAAGTTAATCAAGGGGGTGTCAAGAATCTTTTTTCGCCCCCCCGGCTTTGTGGTTTCATTGCCCACGCCATGTTGCCCCCCGACCCCCTGCTCCTCGCCGCCCTGCTCGGGCTGGTGTTGCTCGTGGCGGTGGCCTACTCCTCGGTCGGCCACGGCGGAGCCTCGGGCTACCTGGCCGTGCTCTCCTTCTTTAGTCTCGCCCCCGCCGCCATGGCCCCGAGCGCCCTCTGCCTGAATCTGCTCGTGGCCGGCACCTCCTTCCTCGCCTACCGTCGCGCCGGCCACTTCACGCCGCGGCTGCTCTGGCCGTTTCTGCTCACCTCGGTGCCCTTCGCCTTCCTGGGCGGGCTGGCGCAGGTTTCCCCGCGCGTCTATATGATCCTGCTCGCGGCCGCGCTGCTCTTCGCGGCCTACCGTTTACTGGCCGTCGTCCCCTCCGAGCAAGAGGAATCATTCCTCCGGGTGCCGCCGCTCGCCGTGGCCCTGCCGGTAGGGGCCGCCGTCGGCTTCATCTCCGGCCTGGTGGGCGTGGGCGGGGGGATTTTCCTGAGCCCGCTTGTGATCCTGCTCGGCTGGGCCGACGCCAAGCGCACCGCCGCGGCTTCAGCGGCCTTCATCTGGGTTAACTCCGCCGCCGGGCTGTACGGCCATCTGTCGCGCACCCCGGTGGACTGGAGGTCGCTGCTCCTGCTCGTAGGGGCGGCTTTCGTCGGCGGACTATTGGGTTCCCAGCTGGGCGCGCGCCGCTTCCCCGGCCTGTGGCTCCGGCGCATCCTGGGCGGGGTGCTGCTCTTCGCCACCCTCAAACTCCTGCGCGCCGCCTTCTAGCGATTCGCCCCGCGCCAGAGTCGGTGGCATGTGGTTCGCTAGCGGGCCAGAACCGGGGCGCGAGCTTTCAGGCTTCCCACTTCCAATCCCGGAACTGCTCGCGCAGCCTTGACTTCATGAATTTCCCGGCTGAGGTGCGGGGAATCTCTTCGACAAAAACGAAGGCGTCGGGAAGCCACCACTTGGCGACCCGAGGGGTCAGGAATTCGCGCAGCTCCTCCGCCGCCACCCGCGTCCCGTCCTTCCGGACCACCACGGCCAGCGGCCGTTCCCCCCACTTCGGGTGCGGCACCGCGATCACCGCGGCTTCCCGCACTTCCGGGTGGCCCATCAGCGTGGTTTCGAGCTCGACCGAGCTGATCCACTCCCCGCCCGACTTGATCAAATCCTTGGTGCGATCCACGATCTTGACGTAGCCCTCGGGGTCAATCGTCGCCACGTCCCCGGTGCGGAACCAGCCGTCCTGCGTCCAGCGATTCTGCTCCTCCGGCAGCTTGTAGTAGCGGGCCGCAATCCAGGGCCCACGGACTTGCAGCTCGCCCTGCGTGGTTGCGTCCCAAGGAACCTCGCCCCTCTCGTTAACCGCCCGAATCTCGACGAAGGGTGCCGGCAGACCCTGCTTGGCGCGGACCTCGTATCTTGCCTCCTCGGGCCAATCCTCCATATAACTCTTGAGCTCGCACACCGTGCCCATGGGCGTCATTTCCGTCATGCCCCAGGCGTGCACGACGCGAATGCCCAACTGGTCGAAGCGGCGAATCATCGCCTCGGGCGCGGCCGCTCCGCCCACCACCATCCGCATCCCCGGAGTCAGCTTCCAACGCCCCGGCTCCTTTTCGAGGGCTTGCAGGATCCCCAGCATAATCGTGGGCACGCCGGCCACCGCCGTCACCTGCTCCGACTGGAACAAATCCAGCAGGCTCTCGGCGTCCAGATGCGGCCCCGGCAGCGCTTGCTTGGCTCCTACCAGCGCGCCCAGATAGGGCCAGCCCCAGGCGTTGGCGTGGAACATGGGCACGACCGCGAGCATCACATCCTGCTGCGCGATGCCCATCGTGCCAGAGAGCGCGCAGGCCAGCGTGTGGACCGCCAGGGCTCGGTGGGAATAGAGCACGCCCTTCGGCCGGCCGGTGGTGCCGGAGGTGAAACACAGGCCGGCCGCCTGCTCCTCGTCCAGCTCCGGGTAAGAAAACTGCCCGCTCGCCCCGACCAGGAAGCTTTCGTAGCTTTCATACGGCGGCGTCTGGCCGCTCAGCGGCACGACCATCACCCGTTCCACCCCGACCTGATCTTTGAACTTTTCATACAGCGGCAGCAGAACATCGTCCACGATCAGGAACCGATCCTGGGCGTGGTTGACGATATAAGCGAGGTCGCCCGCATGCAGCCGCAGGTTCAGGGTGTGGACCACCCCGCCCGCCACCGGAATCCCAAAGTAGGCCTCCAGGTGCGCATGGTGGTTCCACATCAAGGTAGCCACCCGGTCCCCGGGTCGCAGCCCGGCTCTTTGCAGGGCTTCGGCCAGCGCCCGGGCCCGCCGGTAGAAGTCGGCGTAGGTGTAGCGGTGCAGGGACTTATCCGGGCAGCGGGAGACGATTTCCACGCGCCCGAAGAGCTTCCCGGCCCGCTCCAGGATGGGCACCAGCGTGAGCGGGTACTTCATCATATCTGCCTGCATGGGAGTCACCGCCGCTGGTGAGGCGCATTGTACAACCAAACCTATGCCCGGCGACAGGCTTGACCCCGGGCCCACCCGAAGAGATACTGCCCTGACCGACGGCTCCCTCGAAAGCTCGCTTCAAGAGGACCGCACCCGTGACGAAACCGCTCGTGCTCGACCTCACCAGACACCTGCCGGGCCCCTTGGCCGCTCGGATCCTGGGCGAACTGGGGTTCCCGGTGCGACGCCTGCTGCCCCCGCAGGGGGACCTCGTCGCCGGGGTGGCTCCTGCAATCTACGCCTGGCTCAATGCTGGCAAGGACACGGAAACAGTCGACCTCAAAAGCCCAGCCGGCAAGGAACGACTTCTCTCACTTGTCCGGGAGGCGCAGGTTCTGCTCGAGAGCAACCGCCCGGGCGTGATGGAGCGGCTCGGGCTTGGCCCGGAGGTGCTGCGCGCGGCCAATCCACGCCTGGTCTACGTCCGGATTGCCGGCCACCGCGACCCACCCTTCCACGAGACCCCTGGGCACGACCTCAGCTACCTGGCCGCCGCGGGGCTGCTGGCACGCTTTGAGCAAGCTTGGGTCACAGTGCAGCTGGCGGACTGCACGGGCGCCTTCTGGGCTGCGCTGGCGGCACTGGAGGGGCTGAGCCGGGGCGGTGGCTTCTATGAAGTCTACCTGGAGGAAGCCGCCCGCGCCCTCGCCTACCCGCCCCTGCCGTTCTTGGATGGGAGCAGGGTCTGCTACGCCATCTATCCCACCCGTGACGGCGAAGTCGCCCTGGCCGCCTTGGAGCCGCACCTCTGGGAGCGCTTCTGCCGGGCTCTTGGCCGAGAGGAGTGGCGGGACGCAGGCTTCACGCCCGCTGCCGCCCCCAACCCGGTCTACCAGGAGTTGCGCAGCCTCTTTGCCTCCCGCAGCGCCCTGGACTGGGAGACCTGGGCCCAGGAGAAAGTCCTCCCCTTGAGGGCCCTCCGTCCCTATACTCCCCCGAGCTCACTCCTTCCCTGGAAGAACAGCCCTTAGCGCAGCCGCCCTCCGCGTGCACAGGCCCCATTGACGCTCGCACCCGCTGGGTGTAGGGTAGGCTCACGCACGGGGTTGGCAAGGAGGCCAGTCATGGCCACACCTGCAACCCCATCTCCATCCGAAAAGCAATTGCTCGCCTGTATGAGCTGTGGCGAGCAACGCAACCTGGTTCTCGATGCCCGGGAACTGAGCGAGCTCCTCAGCCGCCACGAAATCCGGCAGTACTGCTCGAACTGCCAGACGCTGACCTCCTGGTACGGGGTGGAGCCTGACCGACGCAGCGGCCAGCAGCGTCGGACCTCGCGCCACGTCCGGATGGAGCTTCCCATCCGCGTGCGCTTGAACGCGGCCAACCTCGCGTTCACAGAAGTCACGCACACGCTGAACGTCTCTCGCGAGGGCGCTTGCTTCGCCACCCGCCAGCCCCTGCGGGAAGGCATGGAAGTGATGGTGCTCGTGCCGTACAAGGAAGGGGAGCTGTTCCCGGAGACCCGCGGCCGCGTGGTCCGCGTCGAACAGAAGAGCGACAACTGGGAAGTGTCCGTGCAGTTTGTTCGCTAGCTCGCTAGCGGCGGCGGAACGGATCCCAGCCGCGCGGCTCGAGCCGCCGCTCGCGAGCTCGTCCGCGGCTATCGCTTTCCACCAGCAGGATTCCCCGCCCTCGGGTGATCTCCCCAATGCGGGTTAGCCGTACGCCGCCGAGCTGGCGCGGTAGCCGCGCCGCCGCGCGCTCAGGGAGCGTGAACAAGAGCTCGTAGTCGTCGCCGCCGTTCATGGCGAGCTCGATCCCGGTGGTGCGCAGGCGGCCCGCGAGCGGGGCGAGCAGCTCGACCACCGGAATCCGCTCCCGGTAGAGCCTTGCCCGTACCCCGCTGGCCTCGCAGAGGTGACCCAGGTCGGTTGACAGGCCGTCGCTCACATCAATCATCGCCGTCGCCCCCCGACGGGCCAGGGCCCGCCCTAGCGCCAGGCGCGGTTGCGGATAGAAGTGAGCCTCGACGGCCCGTCGCAGCAGCGGCCCGACCAACCCCACTCGCTGGCGCAGACAGGCAAGTCCCAGCCGGGACAGCCCCAGCGTCCCGCTCACAAAAACCGCGTCTCCCACCCGCGCTCCCCCGCGCCGCACGGCCCGGCCTGCTTCCACCTCGCCGAGCACCTGCACGTCAGCCACTACCACCGGGGCCACCGAAAGATCGCCGCCCGCCACGCGCACGCGGTGGCGCACGGCCAGGGTCTTCACCCCCGAAAAGAATGCGTCCCCCCAAGCGGTGGGCGTGGTCACCGGCACGGCCAGCGCGATCAGCGCGTAGCGCGGCCGGGCGCCCATGGCGGCTAGGTCGCTGAGCGAACGGGCCAGCGCCTTCCAGCCTACGGCCTGTGCGGGCTGCGCCCGGCGGAGGAAGTGGACGTCCTCGACCAGCAAGTCGGTCGTGACCACCCACTCCCGCCCCCGGTCACCGGCGAGCAGGGCCGCGTCGTCGCCGATCCCCACTCGCACCCCGCCGCCCGGGGGAAACTGCCGCCGCAGGCGGCGGACCCATTCCGCTTCGCTGCGCATCGGGTTCGGATTCTACTGCCAGCCGCCGGGCAAAGGAAGCGACCAGCCTCCCGCGGACCGAGGGGGATTTTTTCTTGACAGGCTTTGGCCGTGTGCGCTACAAAAGCCGGGTACACACCGGTTTTCTGCATCGAGTTTGTAGGTCGGCTTAAGCGGTGGGGAGCGCTGCCCAAGGGCCATCGGAGGCAGCGCTGATAACAGGTGCGATGCAGAAGCAACACTATACGCTGGTTTTTGTCCACGACGCCCGGGGACGCATCCGGAAGCTGAAGCTCCCTTCCTATCTGGTGTCGGCCATCCTGGTGGCCGTCCTCATCGGCGCCGGCACGCTCCTGGCCGGGGTGGCGTCCTACGCACACCTTCTCTTGCGGGTGACCGGCACCAGCCAGCTCCGGGCCGAGCGTGAGCAGCTTCGCCAGCGGAACCGCGCCTTGCAGGCCACGTACGCCCAGACGCGGGAGCGCCTGGATACCCTGGAGTCGCTGGCCAACGAAGTGGCGGCCACCTACGGCTTGCTGCGCCTGCGCCGGACGCCTTTCGGCACGGTGGAGGCGGCCAGCCTGGAGGTGGCGCCTCAGGATGAGTTTAGAGACACGCTGGCCCGCTACCACTACCTGCAACGCAACGCCACCGCCGTCACCCTCTATGCCAGCGGCGCCCGTCCCCTGCCCGGGCAGGACCTGACGCAGCTCTCCTACACACCCTCGCTGTGGCCGGTGCGGGGCCAGGTGACCGCAGGCTTTGGCGATCGCTTGGACCCGTTCAACGGGGAAGGCAGCTTCCACTCGGGCGTGGACATCTCCGCCCCCTACGGGGAGGCGGTCCGCGCCGCCGCCGACGGGTTCGTGGTGTGGCTCGAGCCGCGCTCCGGCTCCGGCCGTTTGGTGGTGATTGACCACGGCGCCGGCATCACCACCTGGTACGCTCACCTCTCCCGCTTCAGCGCCTACCTCGGCCAGTCGGTGCAGCGCGGCCAAGTCATCGCCTACGTCGGCACCTCCGGGCGCACCACCGGGCCGCACCTGCACTACGAGGTGCACCTCTACGACGCTCCGGTCAACCCCTGGCGGTTCCTGAAGAGTGGCAGCCTTTACGCCACCGCTCTGCACCTGCGCGGCGGCGACTAGCCTCTTTCCTCGAAAGTTGCTCCGCTTCGAGGAGAAGTGTCTACGGACGGGTGAGTGTGGCAGCGGAGGTACCAAGCAAGGCAGCCAGCGTTTCCCGCCCCAAGAGCACGCGGGCGCGCACGAGGTCGCCTTGCTGGGTGAGATCGAGCGTGCTGATGGTCTCGGCGAGGGCCTGAGAGGTCCTATCCGTTTGGCGCCCCAGGGCCAGCCGTCCCGCCAGCAGGGCGATGCGGAGATTATCGCGCAGCCGCTGTGCCTGCTGGGATTCGCGGCAGCGGGCTTCGGCTTCGAGCTCGAGCCCCTCCTCGCTCACCCGAACCCCGAGCGCTGCTTGCGTCAGCAGATTCTGCAGGCTCTGCTGCTCGAGAAAAGCTCTCGGCTGCCACCGTCCCAGCTCGTCCACCAGCCAGAGCTGCCGCCCTGCCGCCACCCGTTCAATCCCGGCCCGGCGCAACGCATCCGAGCCCACCGCTGGGGCCCGGCCTTGCCAGCAGTCAACCACCGCGGCCACCCCGCGGAGCTCAGAGGCAAAGGCGAGGTGAGCCTCGTCCAGGAAGGCAAAGGCAAAGCGTCGGGGTGGCTCCGTCGGCCTGCGCCTGCCCGGCGGGCTTCCGGTCTGAACCTCGTACATCGAGACCCCCTGATGCCGGCTGAGCAGGCCGCCCTGCCGTGCGACCTCGGCCAAAATCTTTTCCCGGGCGAAGCGGCCCTCGACCACGCCGACCACCAGCGGCTGCCCGCTCGGCCCGAACACGCCCACCCAGAGTTGGTCGAGGTCTCGGGTGTAGTCGAACCCGGTGGCCTCAACGAAGGCCCGATAGTCCGGTCCCTCCTGAACCTCGCCGCTCACACGGCGGATTAACTCGAGCAGCCAGGGCTGGTTCCGGATTTCGGCGATGTTGATGCCTGCCACCAGGCCTGCTTCCCCCGGCAACCAAGCCAGTCCCGCCGTCGGCGCGGGTAGGGGCTGAGGTTGTGGCCGCCCGCGGTAGGCTTGGTAGGCCACCAGGCCGACTAAAAAGAGCGCCCCCGCCAGCAGCACGTATGCCTTTGGACGAGACATCCCCCCTCTCCGCTGGGGAATCAAATTGCGGAGTATAGGCTAGGAGAGGGCCGCCGCCAAGCGAGGAGTGGACAGGAGGGGAGGGCGGGCAAACAATTTGCTTTGCCCCCTTGCAATCCGGTTGCCGGAATGGTATCTTTTTAGGTTTGTCAAGCCCGCCGGAAGGCGGGCAGGGCTGGCGTAGCTCAGCGGTAGAGCATCTGATTTGTAATCAGAGGGTCGGGGGTTCGAATCCCTTCGCCAGCTCCAGGGACCGCGTGCGGGATAGCTGGGCATCGGTTGTAGAAGCGGTTTGTGGACTCTTCCAGCGGCAGCCTAGCCCTTTTGGGCCGGGGGCCGTTTTTCCACGACACCGAAAGCCGAGGCAGTTCCCGCCCGTCATTACAATCCGAAGCGGCCCGCAAACCCGGGGTTTGCGTGGGTGGACGGGTGGCCGAGCGGTTAATGGCAGCAGACTGTAAATCTGCCGCCCCTTGTGGGCTACGGAGGTTCGAATCCTCCCCCGTCCACCACTTCGGCACCCGGAGCGGCGGCCGGCGGGAGGACGCGTAGCGTTGAGGATTCAAGGCGGGAGTAACTC
>JACQTJ010000050.1 GCA_016210855.1 Acidobacteriota bacterium
CAGCAAGTAGGAGTAAAGAGCCGTGTCGTGCACCACGCCGCCGAGCTCGATGCCGGCCGCGGCCAGGGCCAGCCGCGCCGCCTTTTCGTCGTGTATGGCCTTCGGCTTCTTTGGGTCTTCGAGAAACCCGCGCCCCGCGGCCAGCCAGGCCTTGCGCTTCCCGTTGAGCGCAACGCTGGTGGCCTCTCCGGGCGCGGCGGAAAACGCCAGCCCCGTCAGGGTCAAGTCCATCGGGGGCTCGCCTGAGGCTTCGCACCAAACCCCCAGGGGGGCCTCCCGGGGCTCGGCGAGGAAGCGCCTGAGCTCTTCCAGGCTTCCGAGCTCGCGGTAGCGGACGTCGGCCGGGGGAACGGTAGCCGCCGGCAGCTGCTCTCGGAGCAGGGACGTGAAGCCCAGCTCGGAGAAAAGCCCCGCCAACTCCTGGGCATCCGGCTCTGCGAGCGCCAGCTTGTCGAGTTCGAGCGGCACCGGCAGGTTGGTGTGCAGCGTGGCGAGTTGCTTCGAGAGCCGAATCTGCTCTTGTTGATTGAGCAGCGCCTCCCGGTAGTTCTTCTTCTTGACCTCGGCAGCGCGGGCCATGGCCGCCTCGACCGAGCCGTAGGTGGCGATGAGCTCCCGCGCCCCTTTCTCGCCGATCCCTTTCGCCCCCGGGATGTTGTCAATGGCGTCGCCCATCAGCGCCACCACTTCCACCACCTTCTCCGGCGGCACCCCGAAATACTTCTCCACTTCGGCCTCGTCGTAGAAGAGCTCCTTCGTCGGGCTGTAGACCCGCACCGGGGCAGTGCCGGCTCCGAGCGAAGTCGAGGGGTCCCTGGTTCGCACCAGTTGCAGCATGTCCTTGTCCGAGGTGACGATGACCACCTCCAGGCCCTGCCCCGCCGCCCGCTGCGCCAGCGTCCCGATGACGTCGTCTGCCTCGTAGCCCTCGTGTTGCAGGACCGTCAGCCGCAGCCCCCGGCAGAGCCGGAAGATGTAGGGGATTTGCGCCTTCAAGTCGTCCGGTGCCGGCGGTCGCTGCGCCTTGTACTCCTTGAAGAGTTGGTCGCGCACCGTCGGCCCCAACGACTCGAACACCACGGCCACATAGTCCGGCTGGTGCTCCCGCAGCAGCTTCCGCACCATGGTGGTGAAGAGAAAGACGGCCTGGGTGGGGACGCCTTTGGGGCTCGCGAACCGCTGCGGGGTCGGGGCGTGGTAGGCCCGGAAGACGTAGCTCATCGCGTCAATCAAATAGAGCCGCTTGGGGGAGGTGTCACGTGGGACCATTAGAAGAAGCAGTATAACCTAGGCCCTGCCGCGGCGGCTCCTTTGGGCAGGCTCTCGGCTAGGCGTGCCGACCCCACAACAGAAGCTCGGAATTGTGTTGCAGATTTGCCACACCGGAGGGAAGAGACTTAGAAATGCAAATCTAGCTAATTACTTGAAAAATATTGAGTTCCAAGCAAAGAAGAATTGTGGCATCATCCCTGCATTGCGGAAGAAGCGGGGCAGGGATGCACTTCGAACACAGCATCGAGCGGCCAGTCGAAGTCGAGGGTACCGGCCTCCACACCGGAGTTCACTGCCGCCTGCGTTTGCTGCCCGCCCCTTCGGGGACAGGGGTCGTCTTCCGCCGCGTGGACCTCGACGGCTTCGAGGTCGAGGCTCGCGCGGCCAACATCGCCCGGGTCAGCTATGCCACCAGCCTCATGAAGAAGGGCGTGCTCATCTCGACGACCGAGCACCTGCTGGCAGCGCTCTATGCCGGCGGCATTGATAACGTCTACGTCGAGCTCGATAACCTTGAGCTACCCATCCTCGACGGCAGCGCCCGGCCCTTCGTGGAGCTGGTGGAAGCGGCCGGCCGCCAGCGCCAGCGCCGCCGCCGCCGCTACCTGAAAATCCTAGAGGCGGTCGAGGTCAGCGAGGGCGAGCCCGGCACCGACAAGTTCCGCGGCATCGGCGTCTATCCCGCCAACGGCGCTGCCTTCTCCGTAGACTACACGATTGATTTCCGCCACCCGCTCATCGGCCGCCAGCGGCTTGACTTCGAGGTGAATGGGGAGAACTTCGCCCACCTGCTGAGCAACGCCCGCACTTTCTGCTTCTACAACGAGGTCGAGCAGCTGCGCGCCCTGGGCCTGATCCGCGGCGGCTCCCTCGACTGCGCGGTCGTTCTCACCGGCGAAGGCCTGCTCAACTCCAACGGCCTGCGCTACCCCGACGAGTTTTGCCGCCACAAGGCCCTCGACCTCATCGGCGACCTCGCCCTGGTCGGCCGCCCCCTCATCGCCCGCGTCATCGCCCAGCGCGCCGGTCACGCCCTTCACACCGCCCTGGTGCTAAAGCTGCTGCGGAGCCGCTCGGCCTGGCGCGAGGTGACCGCCGCCGGGCTCCGCCGCAACGGCGTCCCCTTGAGGGCGAGCCTTCAGGGCAAGCCTGCCTGAGAGAAACCTTCTCCCGGCGGTCATCCCCAGCATAGCCAGGGATCTGCTTTTCGCCGGGCTACTTTGGCAGCTTTGGCTCTTTGATCGTGTACTGGACGTCGAGCCAGCGCAGGAAGGCGAGCAGGTCGGCCTTCTCCGCAGCCGTCAGCTCCACCGGCGGGCGCAGGTTGGCGGTGTCGAGCCAGGGGTTATCGATCCCGCCCCGCAGCATCAGCTCCACCGCCTCTTCGAGCGTGGCCACGCTGCCGTTGTGGAAGTAGGGAGCCGACTTCGAGATGTCGAGCAGGGTGGGGGTCTTGAAGGCGCCCTTGTCGCGCTCCGCTTTAGTGGCGTTGGAGCGCCCCGGGTCGGCAAACTCGTTCTTCGCGGCATCCCAGCCGATGCCGGCGTTGTGGTACTGCTGGTCGGTCAAGAGCAGCCCGGCGTGACAGTTCACGCACCGGCCCTTGCCCTGGAAGATCTCCCAACCCCGCCGCGCCGCTGCCCGCAAGGCTTTCTGGTCGCCCGCGCGGAAGCGGCTCCAGGCCGACTTCTCCGACACGATGGTGCGCATGAACGCGGCCAGGGCCTTGGCCACGTTGTCCGGTGTGCAACCGCTCCCGAAGACTTCTTGGAACTGCTCCCGGTAGCCCTCGATGTTGTCCAGGCGCGCGCAGACTTCTTCCGGGCTCGGCTTGCCGTCCTTTCCGGCCGCGCCCATGTTCCCGCCCGACCAGGCCGCCTTGGCCTGAGCCTCGAGCGACTTGCTCCGCCCGTCCCAATAGAATTCCGCGTGGTAACCGATGTTCCACAGCGTTGGGCTGGAGCGCGGCAGCTTCACCTGGTAAGCGCCCACGGCCGTCGCCAGCCCGTCGGTCAGCCCCTTCTCCTTAAGGTGGCAGGAGTAGCAGGACCGTGTCCCGTCCCCGCTCAGCCGCTGGTCGTAGTACAGCTGCTTGCCCAGCCCGACCTTGGCCAGAGTCATCGGGTTGTCGGCCGGGACCTTCATCTGTTCGTAGCCCTCGAGCTCCGGCCATTGCGCCTTCTCGGCCCCGCGCAGGCTTGCGAGCAGCAAGGCTGCTCCCCCCAGCACGAGCACGCCGGCCCCCAGTCGCTTTCTTGGCATGATGCCTCCTCGCACCTGTGTCCAATGTCGAGCGATTCTATCCTACTGTTCCCGGTAGCCGAGCAGTTCCGCGGTCACGTCCCGCAGCACCCGGCCGCGGTGTGGAACCGCTTTGTCAATCTTGCTGGCGTAGCCGATCTTCCTAACCACCATCCGGTAGCGATGGAACTCGCACTCGTCCGCCAGCACCAGCGAGTCGCTGTTGTAGACCTCCTCGAAGTGCACCTTCCGCTCCGCTTCGTTCACCTCCGGGTTCACCACCCGGGCCACCACCCTCTGCTCCCGCCCAAAGCGGTCGAACTGGTAGATGGCGTCCGGCTGCCGCGCCTTGACCGGAACTGCCCGGGCAATCGCCTGGGGCTGCGGCTCTGAGTTGACGTTCCCTGACTTCGCCTCCCCGGCGGCCTTTTTCCTGCCGACCAGGAGGGCGATCCCGCCCGCAACCAGCGCCCTCAACACCAACCCGATCAGCTTCGTCATAGAAGCCTTCGCTCCGTCGGGCTTGGCTGTGTACGACTCGGCCGGGAGGCTTCCCCTGCCCGCGCCCGTACGGCCTTTGCGCCCCCTCAAAGTTTTTTAGCCAAGAGCTCCTCTCGGGTCAAGACCCTCTTGGCGGGGGCATCTTGGCCGCCCGGGGGCGCATCTAGGGGAGAGAAGGGTGCGGGGTGCCCCGATGAACCGGCTCGCCGGCGGCCTGGGGGGTCTGGCCGTAGTACTGGCCTGCGCGGCCACACTCCAGGCCCAATCCGCCTCCTCCCCGGCATCTGCGGCAGCGGCTGCTGCTTCTCCTCCCGCCGACGTCCTCAAGTTCCCCGCCGGGGAGCGAGTGATTCTTGAGCTCGAAGAGTCTCTCCATACTCGTTACAACCGCAAAGGCGATTCCGCCCGCTTCTCGACCGCCAATGACCTTCTGGTGGGCGGGCGTGTGGCCATCCCGGCCGGCAGCACCGTCCGCGCCACTCTCATCAAGGTCAAGAAGCCTGGCCGCGGCGGTGGCCGTGCCCAGATCGTGCTTCAATTTGAAGAGATCACTCTCCCCGACGGGACGGCGCTTCCCTGCCAGGCCACCCTGCTGCGGGCCGGCTTCGCCGACCTCGACAAGAAGGGCACCGGCGTGAAGGGCGAAAGCGGAGCCAGCAAGCGCGACATTGCCACCGTAGCCCTGGGGGCGGGGGAAGGCGCCCTGTTCGGTGCCGTGCTGGGCGGCGGCCGCGGAGCCGCCTACGGCGGCGCCATCGGCGCTGGCATTGGTCTTGCCGGCCTCCTGCTCCGCCGCGGTCCGCACCTCGACCTGCCCGAAGGCATGCTCTTCGAGGTCAAGCTCGACCACGAGCTGGCCGTTCCCGTTTCCTCCGTTCAAACGGCCCAGCTCTCCCGGCCCGCCCCGCCGGCTTCCGGCGGATTGTCGTTCCCGCTCGACACGTCTGTCCCCGAAGAAGAAAAGGTCGAGCCGCCGCCCGAGTTCCCTGAGGACGATACGAGTACGCTCGGCACGACGCGCGTGCCGCCTCCGCCACCGCTGCCCGGCCCGCCGCCGCCTGAGGCCGACCCCACGCTGGGCGACTCTGACTACAAGATGCGCGTGGACGTGCAGCTGGTGCTGGTCGAGGCCTTCGTCCGTGACGACCATGGACGCCCTCTGGACAACCTGACCCGGGAGGATTTCCTGTTGTTTGAGGATGGCGTGGCCCAGGAGGTTCGCCACTTCTCCCGCGACGAGCTGCCCCTGGCCGTGGCCCTGGTCGTGGACCGCAGCGGCAGCGTTGCCCCCTATATGCCCGAGCTCCGCCAGGCTGCCTACCAGACCCTCCAGCGGCTCAAGCCCGGCGACCAGGTGGCCTTGTTCGCCTTCGCCTCCGAGGTGGAGCGGCTCGAGGAGCTCACCACCGACCGCCGGCGCATCGCCGAGCGCATCGCCCGCATCCGTGCTGGCGGCGGCACGAACATCGTGGACGCTGTCTTTGACGCCGCCTACTACCTGAGTATTGCCGCTCCCGACCGCCGCCGCGCCCTCATCCTCATCAGCGACAACCAGGCCACCGTCCGTGGTCAGGCCAGCCAGTCGCAGGCCATCCGCCTCGCTCTCGAAGCCGGCGTTGTGGTCTACAGCATCAAGACCCCCGGCGAGCAGCTCCCGATTATGCTGCGCCTGCCCACCTGGGCGAGCGGGGCCGGCTCGGTCCGCAAGATCACCGAAGAAACCGGCGGGGAAATTCTCGACGTCGACCGCGTCGGCTCGCTCGGCGCCGCCCTGGGCGAGGTCATCTCCCGTCTCAAGACCCGCTACACCCTGGGCTACCACTCCTCCAACCGGGCCCGGGACGGCTCCTTCCGTAAGATTGACGTCCGCCTCACCGACCGCTTCGGCCGCCCCGACCGCGACTACGCCGTCCACGCCCGCCGCGGCTACTACGCCCCTCAAGAGACCGTAGCCCAGACTAAGCCTTAGTGTGCTGTTCAGTCCGGTGCTTCCGCTGCGGATCCCGGTGGTGCGGGGCCGGGGCTTGCGGTGAATGCGAACATCCAAGAAGTCGGGCTGGGCACAGTGAAAACCGGGGCGAGGAATCCCTACTGGGCCGCTCCGCTGAGCGACAGGAACAGCAGCAGATAGCGCTTCAGGTTGCGGGTGATAATGAAGTTCTCTTTGACGTGCTCGTGCCCGTTCTCCGCCAGCCGCTGGGCGATGGCCGGGTTCGAGAGCAAGTAGCGGATCTGGTAGGCGGCGCCCTCGACCGAGTGGGCCAGCAGCCCGGTCAACTTGTGGATGACCTGCAAAGGAATCCCGCCCACGGCGCTGGCCACCACCGGCTTCTTCTTCCACAAGCCTTCGGTCACCGTCAGCCCGAAGCCTTCCTGCAGCGACTTCTGGATGAGGATGGTCGAGGCCCGCTGCAGGGCGTTGATCTCCATTGCGCTCCAGGGCGGCAGCTCCAGGATGTGGATGTCGGGGTTGTTGCCCGCGGCTTCGCGCACCTCGGCCAGCACCTGCCCGCCTTCGGGGTCGTCCTGCGCGCCCCCGCCGGCGAGCACCAGCTGGCAGTCGGCGTACTTCCGCACCAGCTTGTACGCTTTGATCACTCCGACCGGGTCCTTCAGCCGGTCGAAGCGAGAAATCTGGGTCAGGATGCGCCGCTTGGGGTCGATGGAAAACCGCTCCAGGGTCTGGGCGATGAACTCCTCCTCCAGCTCCTGGTTTTTTTGCGCCAGGGGGTCAATGGAAGGGTAGAAGAGATACTGGGGGATGGGGAGCGGGCGGGTGAAGCTGGGCGAAGAAATCATCATGGCGTCATAGCGCTTGATGTAGTCGAGCAGGAAGTCCCACACCTGCGGCTGGGGTTTGGAGACGTCGATGTGGCACCGCCACACCCAGTGGCCCGGCCGCTGCTCCCGCGCTGCCACCAGCCCAATGGGTTGCGGGTCGTGGATGACCACAAAGTCTTCCTCGAAGCTCATCTGGCTCAGGTTCTGCTGCTGGTAGAGCTGGAAGATTTCGAAGACCTGCGGCCCCGGCTCGTAGGGCACTCCGTGCAGGGCGTTGTGGAACCCCTTGGTCACTTCAAAGAAGTCGTCCCCGCCGGTAATGACCTCCCAGCGCGTGGCCACCCCGGCGTCCCCCATCAGGGGCACCAGCCGGTTCAGAATCTCTGCCACCCCGCCGCCCACCGCGGTCGAGTTCACCATCTTCACCGTGCGGCCTCCGAGCCGCCGGGCCAGCGCCCGCATCTCTTCGATTTCGGCCGCCCCCACGACGGGGATGTAGTCGTCCAGGGCGATCAGCTTGGTGATAGGGGCAGGGGCGGACATCGCTCAGCTCTCCACCCAGGGGATGCATTCGTCCAGAATCAGCTGCCGCACCCGCTCCAAGGTGTTCGTGTAGATATCAATGTGCTCGACGCGGTCGGCCAGTTCCGGCAGCCCCAGGCTGTGCTCCATCCAGGCGGAAAAGTCGTTGGTCTGCGGGCCCCGCAACCGGGCGCTCACGAAGTGGTAGTGGATGCTGTGCACGCTCACGTGCCAGAGCGCCTCGCAGAACTCACGCAGGTTGTGCGCCCGCCAGTCGGTGGGCACGGTCACGGTGACCGCCTCGCAGAAGTAGAAGGGCTCGAAGGCCTTCTGCTGGGCGCGTTGCGGCTCCGCCGCCACAAAGCTCTCCAGCGTTTGCACTAGGTCGGCGCGCAGGTCCTCCACGCTCTCATACTGGCGGATGTCGAGGGCCGCCAGCTGCTCGGCCATCTGCGGGGCGTTGCAGGCCGCCAGCGCCCATTGGGCGAAGTCGTTGGAGAAGCCTTCGGTCAGGAAGTGGTAGGCGCTCAAGCTCTGAAAGGTGTGGTTAAAGACGGAATCGGTCGAGACCCGGCGCAGCTGCTCGAGGAGCTCGCTGATATTCGTGGCTTGGACGCCGCAGATGCGGGTGAGCGTGGAGGCGGCCATGAACTGGAACGGTGTCTTGGCCTGCTTCATTCCCGCACCTTTGCCAGCCGCTCCAGGAACCGGCACGCCTCGGCAGGTGAGCTCAGACGATACGAGGCGCGGCTGGGCTCGTTCCTGCCGATGTGGATGCCAACGTCGTCCGCCCCCAGCCGGCGGAAGACGGACTCGTCCGTGACGTCATCTCCCAAGTACACCACCAGCGGTCTGTGGCCGGCCCCGATTCGCCTCGCCAGTTCCAGCACCGCTCGCCCTTTGTCCATCTCCCCCGGCGGTAGCAGCTCCAGCACCTTCTTCCCCTCGAGCAGCCGCACGCGCAGGGGAGAATGTTTCGCTTCCCGCCGCACCAGGTACCGCGCCCGCTCGGCGGCGTGCATCGGGGCGTTCCGGTAGTGTACCGCGACGCTGGCGGTCTTGCGCTCCACGTAGATACCCGGCAGCTGTTTTAGCTTGGCTTCCAGCGCCTGCCCTAGTTCTTGGATGCGGGCCTTGAAGCGAGCGCCGACGGCGGCGTGGTGGCGGCCATTCGGGCCGCTCCATTCCACGCCATGAGTCCCGATGTAGTAGAGCCCGTCGAGCCCGACGCGCCGCCGCAGGTCGCCCAGGGCCCGGCCGCTCACCACCCCGACCGCCAGGCGCGGCAGTCGGCACAGCCGCCGCAGCGCGGCTCGCGTGGCTGCCGGGAGCCGCGCCTGATCGGGGTGGCGGATAATCGGCGCCAGGGTCCCGTCGAAATCAGAAAACACCGCCAGGCGGGGGGCGGCGGCCAGTCGCGGCGCCACCCTCTTCCAGGCGGGCCAGAGCCGGGCAGGGGGCTTCACACCAGTCGTCCCAGCTTGCGGATGATGTCGCCGGCCCACTTGTAGATGTTTCTCTCTCGCACCGTGTCGCGCAGCCGCCGCATCCGTCGGCGCACTTCGTCGTCTTCCATGGTGAGGGCTTGGTGAATCTGTTCGGCGAGATGGTCGGTGGCGAACGGATTGATGATCAGGGCGTCCCGCAGCTCGCGGGCGGCCCCCGTAAATTGGCTGAGCAGCAGCACTCCGTCTTCTTCGACATTCGCGGCCACAAACTCCTTGGCCACCAGGTTCATCCCGTCATGCAGCGAGCTGACCAGGCAGAAGCGCGCCAGCCGGTAGAGAGCCAACAGGTCGGTCGGCGGCAGGTGCTGCGGCAAATAGACAATCGGTTTCCAGGCCCCGCGCCCATGCTTCCAGTTGATTTCCTCGACCAGCCCGTCAATCTCGTCGTTCAGTCGCCGGTATTCCTCCACATGCACGCGACTCGGCACGGCCACTTGCACGAAGGCGAAATCCCCGGCGTACTCCGGCGAGAGTTCCAGAAAGCGGTCGATGGCCCGCAGGCGCTCGGGGATGCCCTTGGTGTAGTCGGCCCGATCGATTCCAAGGCCGATGTTTCGTGTCGGCAACCGGAGCTGCTCGCGCAGCTCGCGCATCCGGAGCTTCACTGGTCGGCGGTTGGCCTCCCAGTGGATGGTTTCGAAGTCCACACTGATGGGGAAGTGACGGATCTTCGTGGTTTGCCCGCGGTAGATGATGGCTGTCATCTCCCGGTCAGGCCGGGCCTCGAGTTCGCGGTCAACCGTATCGATGAAATTGTTGGCGTGGTAGCGGATGTGGAAGCTCAGCATGTCGTTGCCCAGCAGGCCGTCGAGCAGCTCCACCTTCCACGGGCAGATGCGGAACACCTCCGGGTTCGGCCAGGGAATGTGCCAGAAGTGCGCCACGGTCGCCTGCGGACAGCGCTCCTTGACCAGGCGCGGCAACAACGCCAGGTGGTAGTCCTGCACGAAGACGAAGGCTTTCTCCTCCCCGACTTCCTCCGCCACCGCCTGAGCGAATTTCTCGTTCACCTCCCGGTAGCAATCCCAGTCTGCCGCCCGGAAGACCGGCCGCCGGTACGCGATGTGGCACAGCGGCCACAGGGCCGAGTTGGCCAGCCCGTAGTAATAGCCTTCTTCCTGCTCCTTGTTCAGCCACACTCGCTTCAGGGTGTAGGCGGGCTTTTCGGGCGGCACGCGGATTCGGTCGCGCTCGTCGGTGACGTGCGAGTCCGCCTCGCCACTGCCGTGCGCGACCCAAACACCGCCCACGGCGCGCATCACCGGGTCGAGCGCCACCGTCAGCCCGCTCGCTGGCCGCCGCACCTGCACCTGTCCGTTTCGGTAGGCGTGGATGTAAGGCTCGCGGTTCGACACCACCACGAAGCGGTGTCCCCGCAGCGTGCGGCGAACAAGCTCCCGAAGCGTTGTCTTTGTTTGCCCCACGAAAAACCTGAGTAGCCCGAAACGAAGCGGCGCGGGCAAGCCCCGGAGCGGGCAATCAAAATGCGGCTACAGCAACATTCTAGCCGCTCGTCTGCATTGGCGCAACCATGTTCTGTGCGCCTTGCACGGCTGCATTCTTGGCCGTATACTCGGCGGCTGCTGGACCAGACCCGAGGCCCACGGAGCCGACGCCATGCCCATCCTCGCCGCCGACAAAGAACTCTCCGTTTACGAGAACATGGCGGCCCGCTTCGACGTCGCCGCCGCCAAGCTCGGTCTGGACGAAGGCTTGCAGAAAGTCCTCCGCTCCCCGAACAAGGAGATCACCCTCTACATCCCGGTGGCCATGGACAACGGCAAGCTGGAAGTCTTCGTGGGCTATCGCGTCCAGCACTCCATCGTCCGTGGCCCGGCCAAGGGCGGCATCCGCTTCGCCCCCGATGTGACGCTCGACGAAGTCCGTGCCCTGGCCTCCTGGATGACCTGGAAGTGCGCCGTGGTCAATCTTCCCTTTGGCGGGGCCAAGGGTGGGGTGATTTGCGACCCGCAGAAGCTGAGCCGCCGCGAGCTCGAAGCCATCACCCGCCGCTACACCGCCGAGCTCCTCGACTTCCTGGGGCCCGAGCGCGACGTCCCCGCCCCCGACCTCGGCACCAACGAGCAGGTGATGGCCTGGGTGATGGACACCTACTCGATGCACGTCCGGCACACCACCACCGCCGTCGTCACCGGCAAGCCCCTCGACCTCGGCGGCTCCCGCGGCCGCCGCGAGGCCACCGGCCGCGGCTGCCTCATCGTCACCGACCGCGCCCTCCAGAAGCTTGGCCGCCGCCGCGACGAGCAGCGCGTCATCATCCAGGGCTTCGGGAACGTGGGCTCGGTCGCGGCCAAACTGCTGCACGAGTCCGGCTACAAAATTGTGGGCGTGGCCGACATCCATGGTGGTATCTACAACCCCAAGGGCATCGACGTCCCGCGGCTGCTCGACCACGTGCTCGAAAATGGCAAGCTGGCCGGCTTCCCTGGCTGCGACCGCGTTGCCCCGCAGGAAATCCTCACCCGCGACTGCGACATCCTCATTCCCGCCGCTATCGAGAACCAGCTCACCAGCCACAACGCCGACCGCATCAAGGCCAAGGTCATCATCGAGGCCGCCAACGGCCCCACTACCGCCCTGGCCGACGACATCCTGGCCGAGAAGAAGGTCTTTGTCGTCCCCGACATCCTCGCCAACGCCGGCGGCGTCACCGTGAGCTACTTCGAGTGGGTCCAGGACCGCCAGGGCTACTTCTGGTCCGAGGCCATGGTCAACGAGCGCCTGGAGGAAATGATGGTCGCCAGCTTCGACGACGTCTGCGGCTACGCCGAGCGCCACGCCGTCAGCCCGCGGATCGCCGCCTACATGCTGGCCATCGACCGCGTCGCCTTCGCCCTTAAGCTCCGCGGCCTCTACGCCTAGGGAGGCCAGAACGGGAGGCCAGCGCTGCGACCCCTCAGTCCCGAGGAAATCACTTCGATTCGCAAAGGCCTGCGCTGGTGGAAGGTGCCCATGATCGCCAGCACGGCCTTCGGGCTCCTAGTTCTTCTCTCCATGGCCATGGGCGGCCCCCTCCGAGGGAGGTGGGGCTCCGCTGTTCCCCTGGTTTTCACCTTGGGGGTCTTCAATGGGGGGCTGTATTACTACGTCGTCCGACCCCTGCGCCAGGACTTGGCCGCCGGCTTCGCCGAGACCGTCAGCGGGTCGGTCGAGTCCCGCTGG
>JACQTJ010000053.1 GCA_016210855.1 Acidobacteriota bacterium
CCGCCGAGGCGCGCAGCCGCACGGTGGAGGTGCGCTTCAGCGCCCGCGACTCCTACAGCCCCTTGAAGAAGGCCGAGTATTCGCTCGACGCCGGGGAGTGGAAAGCCCTCTTCCCCGTGAGCCGCACCACCGACGCCCGCGAGCACAGCTACTCCTGGCGCCTCGAGGGGCTCGAGCCGGGCGAGCACACCGTGGTGGTGCGGGTCTGGGACCGCTTCGACAACCCCGTCCTGGCCAAAACCACCGTCAGCGTCAAGTAAGCGGTGTGAGTCCCGCGCTTGACCACCCCTTGCGCCGGCTCGACGCCCGCCGGCTCGGACCCTACAGCCTGCGCCTCGACCAACTCCGCCCGGCCGAAAAGTCCGGCTGGTGGCGGTTCGACCTGACGCTGACCGATGCCGGGGGCGACTTCGCTCCCCCCGTCATTGAAGGCGTCTACAGCGCCGGGGGCCGCGGGGTACGGCCCTGGATCGAAGTGCTGGCCTACGAGCCGGTGTTGGGCCGCCGAGAGGACACCCTCGGCCTGGCGGAGCGTGGCTGGGAGCAGGAACTCTTCGCCGCCCTGGGCGAGCTCGTTCCCCCGGGCGGCCACTTGATGGTGGGCTGCGAAACCCCGCCTCACCAGGAAACCTACCAGGCCCTGCTCAAGGGCGTGCCGCCCGCGGCCACCCCGCTCGGGGCGGTGCTGTTCGGAGCCGGGTTCCGCAAGGTGAAGTTCTTTTACCTGGCCGAGGGCGGCTGGGAAGGGCAGCAGAAGCTCTGGGCGGAAAAACCGGTGAACGAGGCGATGGGCCGCGACTGGGAGGCGGCCACTGCGGAGGAACTCCGGAAGTTCCTCGCCTCGCCCGTGGAGGCCGCAGCAGCGCGCCACTGCCAGCCGCGCGCCCAACAATTGCTGGCGGAGCTGACAGGTGCGGGCGGCGACAAAGAGAAGTGGCGGAGGAGCCTGTAAGCCGGATTCTGTCCCCGGAGCCCGCTTGCGCTGGCCCGGAGGGTGATCATTCCTCTGGGCGACCTACCCGGGAGTCACGGCCGTATGGCCACGGGCCGGGCCAGCCCTCCTCCCCTATTTGGTCTTGCTCCGCGCGGGGTTTTCCGTGCGGCCGATGTCGCCATCGGCCCGGTGGGCTCTTACCCCACCTTTTCACCCTTACCTTCGGCGTCGCCCCCGGTCTTTCCGGGGGCGCATCCGTTTCCGGACCGAGCCGCGAGGCGGTTCCTTCTCTGTGGCACTGTCCGTCCCCGAAGGATGTTGCCCTCGGGGCCTCGCCTCGTTCCCCCATCCGCAGATGAGAGTTCGGCGAGCGCGCTGCCCTGGGAGTCCGGACTTTCCTCCCCGGTGTGACCTTGCGGCCCACCGGGGCGATCACCCGGCTCCCCCGCCAGCTTGATTATACATCCACGGCGCCCGTTAGGAATCAAGATTCTAGCGCTTGCGCCGCCCGCGCCGCCCGACTATGATGCCGCCGACGCCGTGGAGTTCTGGCAAAAAATCGCCTTCCTGGTCCTGTGGGGCGCGGTCACCCTCTGGTACGTCCAGCCGGTTCCGGATAAAGGCCTGCCCATCGGGCGGCGCCTCTTCCGCGGCTACCTGAACGCGCGCCAGGCGGTCATCTGGGGCGGCTTCCTGCTCGTGGTCGGATTGGCGGTGGTGCTGGCCGGAGTGGGCGCGGAGTCGAACGATGCGGTGCTGATCGGAGCCTGTGTGCTCTGGTTGGGCCTGCCCTACGTGTACCACGGCAGCCGGATGAAAACCGGCTCGAACCCCAGCCTCTGGGAGACGGTCACCCGCCGCCTCCGCTCCCGTTGAGCTGAAAGCCTGCTTGCCCCCCTGAATCCGGGGCGATAGAATGGCTCCCGTCACTCCATCAAGCTCTATGCACCGTCGCGCTCGGACTCTCTTTCTTGTTGGCGCAATCTTGCTCGCAGTAGCGACGCTGGCGGCACTCCAGTTTCCGCAGATTCCAAAAGTGCCTGGCAACATTCCCGCCAAGCTTCCGAGCCTGAGCAGTTTTCTGGAAGGGGACCCGCCGGTCTCGACCAGCCTCGATGACGCGCTGACGGAAATCTCCTTCCTGGATGACTACGAGCCCAGCCAGATTCTTCCCTTGCTCACCCTGCCCCAGGACAACCAGGGCCGGTTTCGGTTGATTCCGGGAGCCTTTGCCTACCAGGCCCAGAGCTACTGCCTGAAGGCCGGCGCCCACGGACCGGGCGGGGGTGACGGCTACCTCTATGCGCCCCTGGCCGGTCCCAAAGGCACGATCGTCCGCCACATCTTGCAGAACTCGGTCGCCCACCCCGAAATCCCGCAGCAGAAGATCCAGGTGCTGCTGTGGGCCATCATCGCCCGCACGAAGATCAGCGACACCGGGCCGGAGGTCCAACACACCGCCGCACAGCTCCTGACCCGCAAAGAGCTGCGCGACCTGGATGGCGGCGCCCTGGGGCTCGTCCCCGACAGCGTGATGCGCGAGGCCATGGGGCGCCTGCCGCCGGCCGCCCGCCAGGTGTTCGAGGCCGAGGCCCGGCTGCGCTCCATGCTCACCCAAGCCAACGCCCCCTACGCAGAACTCGAGCGGGTGGCGGTGCTGGTTGGGGATCCACCCTTCGGCGAAGACTCCCGCCTGGTGCCGACCAGCCGCTGGTCCTACCACCCGGACGGTTACTTCATCCGTTTCCTGCCCTCGGGCTATTCCCAAACGCTAGTGCAGGTCGTCGTACCCGCTCCCGTGTCTATCGAGCGTGACGCCGAGGGACGCGTCAGCCTCATCGCCGACCGACTGGGCAACCGCATCGAAGCCATGTACGAAGAGAGCGGGGCCAGCATCCCGGACGACCCGGGCGTGCGCGCTCTTGCCTTTCGCGGGCTCCGGCTGGTCCATCCCGCCAGCCCTGACCCGGACACCGCCTGGGAGAAGACAGGCTGGACACTGGTCGGCAGCCCGGAAGCCAAGGGCCATCCGGAGCGAGATCCTCGCTTCGGGGGCTTGCCCTTGCGCTATCTCGGCGCCCAACAGCACAAGGAGAATTTGGAGCAGCTGGCGAAACACCTGCGCGGAACTTCAAGCAAGAAGGATTCCTTTGACTTCCGCACCCTGGTCGAGCTCGCCCAGTTGCGGGCAGCCCTGCAATCCATCCTGGCCTCCTCTTCCCAGGAAGCCCCGGCGGCCCAAACCTCGCTCGAACTGGTCACCCAGGCTTGGCTGTACGTGCTGTGCCGCGAGGCCGGGGGCTGCGCCGCCAGTCCTGTGGCAAGAGAGTCAAACCGCGCCGCGGTGCGGCTTCTGCTGGCCTACCTCCTCGCCCCCGTGCTGAACCTGGCGCCGCTCGGCGCCGCGCAGCAGGAAGAACCTGGGGCGGGCGGGCCGACGTTCGATCCCTCGGGCAACGTGGGCGTGCCGGGCAATCGCAGCCGCCAGCGGCTGGGGCAATCGGCCCGCTGCACCGGCGACGAGTGCCAGCCCTGTAAGGGCGACGAGGCGAAAAAGAGGAACCCGGGCGGGAACGCGCTCGGCCCGGGCGACCCCATCTACGACGGCATGGTGGACGGAGCGAGGGCCGCCGGTATCACCGGCTTCGGTCCCGAGCACATCGGCGTGCAGGACCTCCGCGAGAAAGACGGCATCCTCCAGTGGCAGATTCGTCTGGACGCTCAAGGCTGCCCCCTGCCGACCGGGGATTGCGTCCTCTGGGCGGGCGAGAACGGCTACCTCCCTGAAGGCAAACAGGAAGGGGCCAAGGAAATGGTCTTTGGCGCCATCCAGTTCGCCGGCAACTCCGTGCGCGTGAACGGCCGCTTTGTGAGCGTCGAGACCGGCGTCATCAGCAAGAGTGCCAAAGCCACCACCACCGGAACCGGCCGGGAGGCGGTGGCGCGCGCCATGGCCGACATGCTGCGGGAGCTCGGCCTGCGCTGCCAGAAGGCCCGCGGCCTGAACTTCTGAACCCAGAGGGGATGGCTCTGCGCCGGCCCCGCTGATGCGCCGGCTGCGGCCCCGTCCCTGACTCCTAGTCCATAGCTTGCTTCCTGCCAGCCGCTAGAGTAGAATCGGCACCACTTCGAGGGGAGGCGACCATCATGCGGGAGCGTACAACCACGGGCGTTTTCGTTCTTCTACTCGCTTGCAGTGTGGGGTTGGTTTTGTTGATTTCAGGAGAAGGCACCACTGCGGCGGCCCAGGCGGCCAAACCCGCTGAACCACTCCAAGTGCAGGAGACCAACCAAGCTGGCCTGGTGGCGGAATTCACTGAGTGCAAGCGCAAAGAAGGAGTGCTGACCATCAAGGTGCGGCTGCGCAACACCAGCGCGCAAGACGTGGGAGTGTATGTGGTGAGCAGCCGAAACTACGATGACTTTTACGTGATGGCGGCCGGCAAGAAGTACTTTGTGCTGCAAGATTCGGAGAAGACACCGCTGGCGGTGGCCGCCTCCGGCGGCGGCTCCGTGTATGCCAGCATATCCAAGGGAGGCACCTGGACCTGGTGGGCCAAGTACCCGGCTCCGCCGGCCAGCGTGAAGAAGGTCAATTACATCTGGCCGCTGGGAGCTCCTTTCGAAGACATTCCGGTAACCGACCAGTAAACGCGGCTGGGAGGACGCCGAGATGAGCAGGCGATTTCTTCCTCTGGCTGGGCTCCTGCTTCTGCTGGGCGGTCTGGCCGTCGCCCAGGAGAAATACGCCGATCCGGATTCACCCGCCACGCACGCCGCGGCGCGCAAGGCGCTGGCGAACGCCAAAACGCTTCCCGTCGCGGGCAAGACCCTGGAGATTCACCGCAGGAGCTTAGATATTGTCGGTGTCACCCGCGGCATTGACGCCGCTTTGAAAGACCTGGGGGCGAAAGTTGTTGGCCAGGAAATCAAGATCGAGCTGGCCGCCGATGTGCTCTTCGACTTTGACAAGTCTGATTTGCGGCCGGACGCCGTCCCTAGCCTCCAGAGAGTCGCGGAGGTGCTCAAGGAGTACCCCGACGCGCCAGTGCTGATTGAAGGGCACACTGACAGCAAAGGTACTGACGCCTACAACCAGAAGCTTTCGGAGAACCGCGCGGTTTCGGTGAAGACCTGGCTGGTCAAGAACGCCGGGGCGGACGGCGCACGCATCACCACGCGGGGCTGGGGCGAGAAGAAGCCCGTCGCCCCCAACACCAAGCCGGATGGGAAGGACGACCCCGAAGGCCGGCAGAAAAACCGTCGCGTGGAGATTACCGTCAAGAAAGGCTGATGTACGGACGAGGTGACTTATGAACCTGTGCAGAAGACACCTATCGTTGGCAGGCGCAGTGCTGGCAGCGCTCGTCGCCCAAGCCGCTGCGCAAACCCCTGCCTCGCGACCACCGCCGCCCTGGGTGGGGATGTGGAGCGGACGCAGCATCTCCTCCCAAAAGCTCCTGGATGATCCGGTGCGCAAGCTCAGCCGCTCGAGCGACGGCGACTTCTGGTTCGTGATTGATGCCAACGGGCAGGTCAAGGGCGAAGGCTTCGTCACCTACTCGGCCGACTTGAAGGCCATGAAGTGGAAGGTACCTATCCCCGGCGCTGGCGGCACGATTGACGCCGAGGTGGGCGGCTCCTCGGGCAAAATCATCAAACGCATCGGCATCGCTGGAACCCTGAAGGACACTCCGGCGCGGCCTCCCGATCGCCGAGGGCCCGGCGGCACGCGCGCGTCGACCCACGGCGAAAACCACGAAGTCTGCGAGCTGGAACTCTCTTTACAAGCCATGGGCACCAACGAGGAGGGCCAACCAGCGGCCGAGGTGGAGGGCACGATTCCAGGCATTACGTTTGATTTCAAGATCGAAGCTCAAGTCAACGTCCCGGCCGGCGTCGGCGGAGGAGCGGCCACGGCAGCGCGCGGCCTGCCCGGAGGCGGTCTCGGCATGCAAGTGATCTCGGTGCCGGCCAATGGCTGGTCGCCCTTTCAGAGCTTTACGCCGAAAGTGGAGCGCGGCCCGGGCGAGCCGATGCGGGTGATGGTCGAGGACAAGGGCGAGAAGCACTACATTCTTTGGTATGCCGTGCAGCAGGGGGTCCGTTAGCGCACCAGCGGGTCGTCGAGGGTGGCGGAGGCGCCCTGGCGGCCGCGGATCTGCCCGCTCGGTTCCGCCAGATAGAACCACTCGCCGCTGCCGCCGGGAGTGACGGGCTCAGCGATCACCCGGTAGCCGGCAAACAAATGGACGGTGGCCGCCCAGCGCTGCGAGGGCGGGCCGGGCTCGAACGCAAACCGGTAGCCGCCGGCTTCAAAGCTGTCGCGGGCGAGCGCGCTCTCCAGCAACCGGGCCCGCTCCGGCGGCGCGGTCGCTGGATTCCCTTCCTCGCCGCCGCGCAGTCGTTCCAGCGTGTCCGGATACCCCTGATGCCGTTCATAGTAGGCGCGCAAGGCAGCGTTCAGTGTGCTCAAGGTCTGGCGGGCCCGGGCTTCGTTCGAGCGCATCCAGTTCTCCCTGAGCGCGCGGGCCGCGTAGAACAGCCCCCAGAGCAGCGCGCCTGCCAGCACCAGGGCGGCCACCGACCAAACCAGCAGCTTCTTCTGCCGCTCTCCGAGATTCATCCGCTTGTTCAGCTCTTGCCTACGAGCCGGCCGAAGGCTTTTTCGTCGAGGGTGGCGACGCCGAGCGAGCGGGCCTTGTCGAGCTTCGAGCCCGGCTCGGCGCCCACGACCACATAGTCGGTCTTCTTGCTCACCGAGTCGGTCACTTTGCCGCCGAGCGACTCAATCAGTTCCTGGGCCTCGTCTCGCGTCCACTTCTCGAGCGTGCCGGTGAGCACAAACGCCTTCCCGGCCAGCCGCGTGCCTTTGGGCCGGGCGCGCTTTTCTTCAAACCTCAACCCGGCCTTCTCCAGGCGCTTGAGCAGGTCGCGGTTGGCCCGCTCGCTGAAGAACTCCGCGATGCTCTCGGCCACCTTGGGGCCGACTTCGTGGACTTCGGTCAGCTCCTCCAGGCTGGCAGCGGCCAGCCGGTGGAGCGAGCCGAAGTGCTCGGCCAGCAGTTGCGCGGTCCGCTCCCCGACGAAGCGGATGCCCAGGGCGTAGATGAGCCGCGCCACGCTGTTTTTCTGGCTGGCTTCGATTTCCTCGAGCAGGTTCTGGGCAGACTTCTCCGCCATGCGCTCGAGGTTCGAGAGCGTCTCGAGCTTCAGGTGGTAGAGGTCGGCCGGGTCCTTCACCAGGCCGTTCGCCACCAGCTGGTCCACGAGCTTCTCGCCCAGGCCGTCAATGTTCATGGCGTGGCGGCCGGCGAAGTGCAGCAGCGACTCCTTGCGCTTGGCCGGGCAGCCGGCATTGACGCAGCGGTAGGCAACCTCGCCTTCAGCCTTGTGGATGCGGCTGCCGCACTCGGGACACTTCTCCGGCATCCGGAAAGGCTTCTCGTCCTGGCCGTGCTTGACGACCTTCACCACGTGCGGGATGACCTCGCCGGCCCGCTCGATGAGCACCGTATCCCCCACGTGCACATCCAGTCGCTCGATTTCGTCCAGGTTGTGCAGGGTGGAGCGGCTGACGGTGACCCCGCCGACTTCCACCGGCTCGAGATCGGCCACCGGGGTAAGCGTCCCGGTGCGGCCCACTTGGACACGGATGGCTTTGACCACGGTGGTTTCCTGCCGGGCCGGGTACTTGTAGGCGATGGCCCAGCGGGGAGCCTTGGCGGTGAAGCCGAGCTCCTCCTGCAAGGCCGTGGAGTTGACCTTGATGACGATGCCATCAATCTGGTAGGGGAGCCTTTCGCGCTTCGTCTCCCAGCGCTCGCAGTAGCGGATGACGGCGTCTATCCCGGCGCACTTCTCCCAGTCGCCGCCGGCCTTGAACTTGAGCCGGCTCAGCGCCTCCAGGGCGTCGGAGTGGTTCTTCACCGGGACCCGGCCTCCGACCAGCAGCTGGTAGGCGTAGAAGCCGAGCCGGCGGGAGGCGGTGATGGTGGGGTCGAGGACGCGCACGGCCCCGGCGGCGGCATTCCGTGGATTGGCGAAGCGCTTCCCGCCCTGCTCTTCCTGCTGGCGGTTCAACTCCTCGAAGGCCTTGCGGGTCATGATGACTTCCCCGCGGACTTCGAAATCGCGCCCGATGCCGTGTTTTTTCAAGAGGGTGGTGTCCACGCTCAGGGGGATGGCGCGGATGGTCCGGACGTTGGCGGTGACGTCCTCGCCGGTGGAGCCGTCACCGCGCGTCACCCCGCGCGCCAGCACCCCGTCCTCGTACTGCAACGAAATGCTCAAGCCGTCGAACTTGTGCTCGGCGACGTATTCGATCGAGCCCCGCCCCGCGCCTTCCCGCACCCGGCGGTCAAACTCGCCGAGCTCATCGTAGGCGTAGGCGTTCTCCAGGCTCAGCATGGCCCGCTGGTGGCGGACGCTGACAAAGCCTTCGCGGGGGGCGCCGCCGACCCGCTGGCTGGGGGAGTCGGGAGTGATGAGCCCGGGGTGCTCCGTCTCGAGCTGCTTGAGCTGCTGCATAAGCCGGTCGAACTCGGGGTCGGAGATTTCCGGCTCATCGAGCACGTAGTAGCGGTGCTCGTGGTAGCGGATCTTCTCCCGCAGCTTCTGAATCTTTTCGGCGATGGCGCTCCTGGCCATGCGGGTATTATAAGCAATGCCTGCTGCCGTGCGTTTCCGCGACGCCGCCCTCATCTACAACCCACTCGCTGGACGCGGGCGGCGGGAGCGCGAGCTCGACCGGGCTGCGGCCCTGCTGGCCACCTATAGCATCCGCAGCCGCCGCTTGGCCACCACCGGGCCGGGCAGCGGTACCGACCTAGCCCGGCGGGAAGTGGCCGCCGGACGCGACCTCATTATCGCCTGCGGAGGCGACGGCACCATCAACGAAGTGGTCAACGGCATGGTGGGCTCCTCGGTGCCGCTGGCGATTCTACCCGCGGGTACCGGCAACGCCGCCGCCACCGCCCTCGGGATTCCCCGGAATCTCTGGCGCGCGGCGGGGTACATTCCCCGCGGCGTTGTCCGCCGCATCGCCCTCGGCCGTGCGGGGAGCCGCTACTTCGTCTGCTTCGCCGGGGCGGGCTTCGACGCCCACGGGGTCGAGCGCCTGAACCGTATGGGGCGGCTGCGCTTCAAGTTCATCCGGGCTACGCTCGAGGTCTTCCGCGAACTCTGGCTTTACGGCTTTCCCACCTTTGACGTTCACATCGGCAACGAGGTGTATTCGGCCACGCAACTGATTCTCGGGCGGCTGAAATACTCTCTCCTCCCGGTGACACCGCGCGCGGACCTGTTCGGTGATGACTTCGAGGTCTGCCTCATCACACGGCACTCACCTCTCCATTTTGTTCTGTATCCTCTGGCTGCCCTCACCCGTACGCTGGAATATTTTCCCGAAGTGCGCTACTTGCGCGCGCGTCAGGTGCGGGCGGTGCCCCGCGA
>JACQTJ010000054.1 GCA_016210855.1 Acidobacteriota bacterium
CCGCACGCTGATGCTGGGCGCCTGCACGATGACCCGCTCCACCACCGGGGCCACGTTGCGCCGCAGGTAGGCCAGGGAGACCGCCGACAGGCTCGGAGTCCGGGAGTCAACGGCACGCAGCACCGCCTTCCACTGGATGAACCGCGCCGCGGGGCTCGAGATCTGGGTGCCGGCGGGATCGGCGTAGGCCTCCGACCAGGGGCTCCAATTCTTTTGCGGATTCGAGGTGTTGCCGCTGCGGGTGAATAGCTCGAGGCTGCCGGCCCCGTTCGCAGCCCGGCTCTGCCAGGATAGGCGACCCCAGTGCGCGAACAGGTCGGCGTCGAACGGCTCGGACTCGAAGCTGCCCTCGGTCTCGAGCTCCGGGCCGAAGGCGAAGAGCTTGCCGGGGTTGGCCGTGCCCACATAGACGCGGCCTTTCGGGTCGCGCACCAGCGCGGTCACTTGCTGGCTCGGCGACTTGACCAGATGGGTGAACAAGGTGGGCGAATCAATGGCCAGCAGCTTTCCTTCGTTCCCGGTGCCGGCGAGCAACCGCCCCTGGGCGTCGAAGCTCAGCGAGTAGACCAGTTCGGTGGCCGACGACCACAGCGGCTCGGGGTAGCCGTCCGGAGCGATGCGGTAGATGTCGCTGCCCCCTGCGGCCAGGAAGGGGAAGAGCGGGGTCGGGACGGCCTGGGCCACGCCTCCCGGCATGACCACGATGCCCGGAGGAACAGCTTGGGCTGGTGGCTGCTGGGGCGGAGCCCCGGGCATGGCGGGCGCTTTCACTTTCATGCCAATGGCCGCCACGTAGAGGTTGCCGGCGGGGTCGAAGAGCAGCGCGGTCACTTCCTTCCGGGGCATCTCGTAGATCACGAACCCCTGGCCGGAGGCGGAGAGGCGCAGGACTAGGCCGTTCGGCTCGGTGCCGGCGTAGAGGTTGCCGGCGGCGTCCAGCCCCAGGGCCCGGATGTGGGTCTCTTGGCTCGAAAAGAAAACTTCGCCCTTGCCGTCAGGGCCGATGCGGAAGATTTCCCCTTTGTCGCCGGTAGCGAGGTACAGGGTTCCGTTGGGGTGGCGGACCAGGTCCCAGAGGTATTTCCTCTTGGGCTCGAAGAAAACCGCTGCCGGGCCGCCGCGGGGAATCCGATACAGGCTGCCGTCGGGCGAGGTGGCGGCGTAGACGGTGCCGCTCTTCGGGTCCACCGCCAGGGCATGCACCTCGAGCTCCTTCGATTCGAAGAGCACCCGGCTCTGGCCGGCCGGGTCCACCGCCACGACCTTGGCCGGGCTGCCCCCGCCCAGGTAGAGCGAGCCGTCGGGGCCTTCGGCGATGGCCCAGAGGAACTCCAGGTTGGGGTCGGCCAGCTCCCGGAAGCGCGGCGCCAGCAGCATTTCCCCGTCGCTGCGCAGGGCCACGCCCTTGGCGGTGCCTTTGGAGAACTCGGGGTAGCTCGACTCCCGCCAGAAGCGGGTGCTCTCGCCGAGCCCGGGCACAGCCACGGCGGCGAGGAGAAGAAGGAGCAGGGTCTTGCGCATCGGCAGTAACTCCTGTTGGGGTCAGCGCACGATCAGGCGCAGCCAGCGGCTGCCGGTGATGACCTGGCTGAGCGGCTCCGAGGTCTCGCTCACCAGGGATTCCCCGAAAAGCATGCCGCCGCCCGGCCGCCCGAGGGCGGCCTGGTGGTTGAGCACATTCATCTGGGAGAGCGGGACGCTGGGCAGAACTTTGTCTTCGACGAGCAGGGTGGGGCTGCGCTGGAACACGGAGACGTAGAGCCGGTCGTTCCGCCGCTCGCTGTTCAGCAGGCTGATGAGCTGCTCCAGGCTCGTCACCCGCGGCCCGAAGCCCCCGGGAACGAAGAAGCCAGCCCCGAAAAACATTGACCGGGTCAGCCGGTTCAGCAAGCTGGCATCGCTCACCAGGATGCGCAGCTCGCCCGGGGCCGCCTGGGCGGGAATCTCGACCGGCACCTCCCGCACCTGGCTCGGCCCCCGATAAGGCCGCAGCACCACTTTCACCCGGACGGTCTCGCCCGGGCGCACCTCGTTCTTGTCGCTCCAGGCGTTCTCGATGCTGGCCATGTGGCGGTCGGGCAGCAACTCGACCCGCAGGCGGATGGCTTGGATGGCCGGGGTTTCGAAGGGATTGTTGAAGACCTGCCGGAAGGCGTTGCTGACGCTCGCGGCCACCAGGAAGGCGTCGGAGAAGAAGCTGTCCGAGGGGCTGAACATGTCGTCCAGCACCACGTCGGGGTAGCCGCGCAGCGACATCCGGCCGCTCACCCGGTAGCTCACCTCCACGCCCGAGTCGATGGTGCTGAAGAGGCCGTTGAACAGGGTGAAGGTAACGAGCAGGGGAGAAACCTTCGGGTGCTGGAAAATCTCGTAGTGGTAGGCGGTCGAGCGCCCGCGAGCGACCACGGTCAGCTCCACGGGCACCATCCGCGGGGCCGGCCCCAGGCGGCCGACGATGGCGCTGGTCCGGTCCTGCTGGAAGGTGCCCACCACTTCGCCGATGTTGGCGATCTTGAAGGAGGCAAACTCCGAGGGCACGGTGGTCACCACCTCGGCCCGGGTCATGGGCAGTTGCACATTGCCGAAGGCCAGCAGCCAGTGGCCGCAGGCGTAGAGCTGGTCGCCCACGCGGTGGGAGATGGTGCAGGTGCCGGCGATCGACATGTCCCCGGTGACCAGGGCGGCCGACACCGCCCCTCCGGGTTCAAGCGACGAGGTGCGCTCCGCGGCGGCTGCGCCTCCGCCCTGCACGGCCAGCAGTCCGTAGGGGCCGAGCTCGTCCGCCAAGCGGCGGATGACCTGCGGGTGGAAGCCGGCAAACGCCAGCGGCGTCTCAATCGGCACCAGGTAGGGCTGCGGCGTGGCCGGAAGCCCGGCGGCGGCCAACACCGGCTCGGGCAGCGGGTAGTGCGGGGGAACGGGCGGCTCGTCGGCGGCGACCTGCGCGGGAGGTTCCTCCTGGGCGGCGCGCAGCATGTTCTCGATGGGAGTGACCCCGGCGATGGGCTCCTTGGTGAAAAAGCCGAAGCGGAACGAGATGGCCCCGGCCAGCTTGCCGTCAATGTAGACCGGGCTGCCGCTCATCCCCGCCACCACCCCGGTGTACTTCACCTTGTCGCCGAGCAGCCGGACCAGGATCAGGTCCTGCTTGGGGCCCACCAAGTCCCGCAGCACCCCGAGGACCTCCACTTCGAAGCTCTCGATCTCCTGCCCGGCAAAGATGGTGCGGGCGACGCCCTTCATGCCCGGCTGGATCTGGTCGAGGGGAAGGATTTCGGTGGCCCGGGCGGGCGCAGCCGTCCCGAGCAGGAGGAGAAGCAAGAGGAGGGAAGCTCGTCGAATCAAGCTCGTCACGCTCACGTCCCGCTGCCGCCCGAGCGGCCAGCCACCCATCATAGCCCGAAACGCCGCCGCAAGCAATGAAGCGGCCCATGCGTCCCGGGTTGCCTGTGTCGGCGGGCCCGAATTGGGGCGTGCTAGAATCCGCTCGAGCCATGAGCGACCAGAAGATCGTACCGGCGCGCGGCCTGGTAGGCACGGCCCGGCTGCCGGGCGACAAGTCCATTTCTCACCGGCTGGCGATTCTCGCCGCGCTCGCCGAAGGCACGACCGAGCTCCGAAACTTCTGCCCCGGCGACGACTGCCGGCGGACGCTCGACTGCCTGCGGGCGCTGGGGGTGAGCCTCGAGGTCGCGGGCCAGCCCGAGTCCGCCCTCTCGGTCCACGTTGCAGGCCGCGGCCTGGGTGGGCTCGAGGCGCCGGCCGGCGAGCTTGATGCCGGCAACTCTGGCTCCACACTGCGCATGCTGGCTGGGGTGTTGGCCGCGCATCCCTTCGAGTCGGTGCTTACGGGCGACGCTTCGCTCAGCCGTCGCCCCATGCGCCGGGTGATGGAGCCGCTGCGGCAGATGGGGGCAAGCCTCACTGCCCGCGACGGCGACTTCCCCCCGCTGCGTATCTGCGGCGCTGCCCTCCAGGCCATTGACTACGTGCTGCCGGTGGCGAGCGCTCAGGTGAAAACCGCCATCCTGCTCGCGGGCCTGCACGCTTCCGGGGCCACCAGCGTCGAGGAGCCCGCCCGCACCCGCGACCACACCGAGATTGCCCTGGCCGAGTTCGGTGCCCGCCTGGAGCGCCACAAGCACCGGGTCACGCTCCAGGGCCGGCCCCGCCTGCGGGGAAAAGCCTTCTTCATCCCGAATGACCTGAGCGCCGCTGCCTTCCTCATGGCTGCGGGAGTGCTCCTGCCGGAGACCAACCTGGTGCTGCCCCAGGTGGGCTTGAACCCGACCCGGACCGGGCTGCTTGACTTCCTCGCCGCCCAGGGCGCTCAGGTCAAAATCCTGGACGTGCAGGAGGCGAACGGGGAGCTGCGCGGCAGCCTGCACCTGCGCGCCCGATTCGGGCGCGGCGGCGCCCGCCTGCGCGGCGGTGCCCTCGAAGGTGCCCTGACCGTGGCCCTGATTGACGAGCTGCCGGTGCTGGCTGTGCTCGGCACTCAGACCGAAGAAGGCCTGCGGCTGCGCGACGCCGCCGAGCTCCGGGTCAAGGAGAGTGACCGTCTGGGAGCCCTGGCCGAAAACCTCCGCCGCCTGGGCGTCACCGTGCGCGAGTACCCGGATGGGCTGGATATCCCCGGCCAGCAGCGACTGCGAGGCGCGGAGGTGGATAGCTTCGGCGACCACCGCTTGGCCATGGCGCTGGCGGTTGCCGGGCTGGTAGCCGAGGGAGAAACCACCCTCCGCAACGCCGAGTGCGTAGAGGTTTCCTTCCCCGGTTTTTACGAGGTTCTCGAGGCGCTGCGCGCCTAGTGAGCGGCAGGCTCCCGGCTCGAGAGCGATCTCGACGGCGCCGAGGGGGGCGCGGCAGGGGCCCGGGGAGCCGGCAGCCCCGGGGGCGTGCGGCGGAGGTGGATGGTGCCGTAGGTGGTGGAGAGCTGAATCAAGGCGCGGCGGGCGCCATAGGTGCCGGTGAGAGTCTGGGTGTCGCGGTCCTCGCCCTGGAGGCTCAAGCCGCCGCCGGAGAAGTCGGACTCGATCTCGCCGTCGCGGGCACTGGCGTGGATTTCGAAGCCGCTGTTCTCCGGCAGAAAGAGCTCGATGTCCGCGGAGCGGTTCTCAACCTGAATGTCGTGGACGGGCGGGGTGCGGAAGCGCAGCAGCACCGGGCCGTCGCGGCTCTCGATTTCCAGACGTCCTTGGATGTCCTCCATCTCGATGTCCTTGCCGCGCGTGCTCAGGCTGATGTCGCCGCGCGCCCCGCGCAGGTTCAGGCGCCCGGAGTCGAGCGTCACTTCGCCCTCCACCCGGGGCACGCTCAAGCTGGTGCGGCGCGACTCGAAGCGGACCGGGCCGGTGCGGGCAAAGTGAATGGGCCCATAGAACTCGCCCTGCAGGGTGACGGGGCCGTCAACGTTGCGGAACGAGACTTCGTCGCCGCGGCCTTCAACCCTGGCCGAACCCCGGATGTCGATGAGCTCTGCTGAGCCCCGCTCCAGGCGCACCACCACCGTTCCCTGAACCTTTTCGACGTGGGCCGCGCCTTTGTTGAGGTCCAATTCGACCGAGCCCTGGAGGTCCGTCGCTCGCACATCGCCCCGCTGGCTGGAAACGCGGAGGGAGACGTCCTTCGGGACCTCGACGTCCAGGTCGGCCCGCACCGCCTGGCTCTCGCCCACCTCGGCTTTCCAGTAAAGCGTGTACGAAGTTCCCTCCCGGCCTTCCCAGGCCAGGGCGTAGCCCTTGGCCAGCCGGTGGGCCTCGGCGTCCGAGCCGGCGCACACCCGCTTGCGGGCCACCAGGCGCACCTGGCGGCCGGGGCTGCCGGTCACCGTGATGTTGCCCCGCAGGTTGTTGAACTCGAGTCTGGCCTGCGGGGACACGTCCTGCGTAATCTGGTCCGTGAACTCGTACTCCTGCCCGAGCAGGCAGGCCAGCTCCGCATCGCCGATCTGGATCCCGCGGCCGCTCCACCAGCCGCTCTCCACCGCCCGGGTCAGGAAGGTCCCGAACAGCAGCAGGATGACAAGGCTGAAGATGTCGCCCCCGGTAACCCGGGTGGCGGCGACTCCCTCCGGTGTGCCGCGCAGCATGAAGTAGTCCACCAGCTTCCCCAGGCCCCAGAAGATGATTACCACCGGCCAGTAGCGGGCCAGGAGAGGCCAGGGGCTGACGTCCGGCCGCTGGTTGGCGTAGAGGAAGAGCGCCCCGACGCCTATCAGCAGAAAGGCTCCGAAAACGGAGCCGCGACGATAAGCCGTGCCGTTGCTCATGCTAGCCTCGATGCCCCTCGGTGGAGGCGGTGGATTCGATCAGCTTCACTACCCCGACCACGATCAGAATCACCGGCCAGAGGTCGCTGAAATCCACCCGAGGAACGAACTGGTCCACCATGAACAACCCACCAAGGGTGATCAGCAGGACAGGCCACAGCAGGCCCCGGCAGCGGCAGCGGGCGCACGAGCAGGCCCCGCCGCCCCGGTACTTGTAGGCCGGCGGCAGCTCCGGGGTGGGTGTGGCGGGTTCGCTCATCCGTTCTCCTCCTCGACTAGCGGGTGGGGCCGGCCGTGCGCCGGTAGAGCAGCCAGACGCCCAGGGCGATGAGAATCACCGGCCAGAAGCGCCGCAGGGGGAGCGTCCAGTAGAAAACGTCCAGGGTGTTCAACAAGAAGAGGGTGCCCAGCACGATCAAAATGATGGGCCCGATGGGCGTGGCCTTGGCGCCGTTGCTGAAGCCGAGCCCTTCCCAGCCGGTCGAGGCCGGTGCTTGGCCGGCAGCTTTGTCCTTGGCGGTCTGATAGGCCTCGATGGCCATGTACACGATAAAGCCGGCGAGCAGAAGGCCTGACAGTGGTTGCATGTGGCCGGAAGCATTAAGTTGGACCAACCCGACGAAGATGAAAAAGTGAATGAGGGCTTTGATGTACTGGCCGTTATAGATGGCGCCCACCCCGGGGATGAAGCCGAGCGCCAAGGCCACGCCTGGATTGGGAGCCCCGGGGGCCACCGGTGGGGCCGCGGCCAGGGCCGCCAGGCAGTCCTCGCAGTAGACCACGCCGCGCACGTCGCGGCGGCAGGCCGGGCACAGCCCCTTGCCGCACTGACGGCAGAAGGCGGCGGCATCGGCCTCAGGATGTTGGAAACATTTCATCGCAGCTCTCCCGGAGCGATAAAGTTGTAGTAGGCGAGCAACCACAGCACCCGCGCGCCTTCGCGGGGTTTCTCCGGCTGCTTGTTCTCCGGCGCGGGTGAGTCCGGGGTTTTGGAGGGGGCCGCCGGGGCGGGCTCGGTCGCCGGCCGGATCTCCTCCAGCCGCGAGCGAATCTCATACACGAGCCGGAGGTCGTTCACGAAGCGCGACCCACGAGCGTAGGTCAGGTGCGCCTGGCGCTTGGCCCCACGATAGAGGCTCACCGGGCTCAGGTCAGAGGGCCGGATGTCCCGCAGCGATACGCCAAAGGCGTTCAGCACCAGGGCCACGGAGACCACAGCCGCCGCCAGGCTGAGCGCCATCCGCGGCTGCTGGAAGGCGCGCCAGGCGCCCGCGAACATCGCCCACAGGCTCTCCCGGGGAGGCGGAGCCACGGTCAGGGCCAGGATGCGGGTTTCAAGCCCCGGGGGCGACTCGAGCGGATCCATCTGGTGCAGGAGACCCACGGCCCGCCGGGCCAGGAAGTGCTCCGCGCAGCGCGGACAGGCGCGGGCGTGGGCGTCGGCCGCGCGGAGCTCGGCCGGCTCGAGTTGCCCTTCCAGGTACTCGGCCAGTCGGGCGTCGAGTTGGGCGCAGTCCCAGTTCATCCTTCGTTCACTCCCTCGGGGAGCGCAAAGCCCGGCTGGCGCTTCAGCGCTTTCCCCAGCTCAGCCCGGCCGCGGTTGAGGCGGGACTTGACCGTGCCCTCGGGGATGTCGAGCACCTGGCTGATTTCGCGGTACTCCAGCCCTTGCAGGTCGCGCAAGATGACGGCCTCGCGGAGCTCGGGCGACAGCCGGGTCAGGGCCCGCTCGAGCGTCGCCCTCAGCTCGCTCAGGGCCACGGTGCGGTCGGGCGGCGGGGCGGCCGATTCCTTTTCCTCCAGGTGGGGCAGCTCGTCTTCGAGCGAAACGGTGAGCCGCTGCCTGCGGGTAGCGCGGTAGTAGTCAATCAACAGGTTGCGCCCCACCCGGTGCAGCCACACCCCCAGGCTGCCCTGTCTCGGATCGTAGCTTTTCAGCGTCCGAAACACGCGGAGAAAAACCTCCTGCGCCAAATCCTCGGCCTCTTGCCGCTGCCCGGTGAAGCGGTAGCAGAGGTTGTAGAGGCGGCGGGTGTGGGTGCGAACAATGGTTTCCCAGGCGGCGCTGTCGCCCGCCAGGCATCGTCGTACCAGCTCCGCATCTTCCACCTCGGCTGTCCCCGCATCGTCGGGCGCCTTACACTAGAAGGAAGGGAATCGGGCGCCGAAAAGGTCCCTCCGTCATCCACCGGCCGCCGCGCCATCTTACCTATCCCCCGGGCCGGCGGCAACCAATCCCCAGGCCCAAGAGGCCAGCTTGCCTCCCCGGCGGCAGCGTAGTAGGCTGCGCGCCATGAAGTGCCCCTTCTGCGGTGACCTCCAGGACAAGGTGGTGGACTCGCGGGAGGCCCGCGAAGGCGATTCCGTCCGCCGCCGCCGCGAGTGCTTCCAGTGCCACCGGCGCTTCACCACCTACGAACGGATTGACGAAATCCCCTACATGGTCATCAAGAAGGACGGCCGCCGGGAGCGCTTTGACCGCAGCAAGGTGCTGGCCGGGCTGCTGCGCGCCTGCGAGAAGCGTCCCGTGCCGATGGCCAAGCTCGAAGCCCTGGTGGGCGAAGCCGAGCAGTTCGTGGCGGACGCCCCGAACCGCGAGCGGCGCTCGAGCGAGATTGGCGAGCTCATCATGAGCCGCCTGCGCAAGCTCGACAAAGTCGCCTACGTGCGCTTCGCCTCTGTCTATTTGGACTTCAAGGACGTCAAGGAGTTCATGGGAGAGCTCCGCCACCTGCTCCGCGAGCGTACCCGCCCCTAGTCCGGCCGCGAAAAGAGCTGTGATGCTGAGCGAAGCAAAGCATCTCAGATGAGATTCTTCGCTCCGCCCGCAGGGGGCTCCGCTCAGAATGACAGGAGGGGGTTCTACGGCCGGGCACGGTAGCGCTCGTAGAGCTGCCGGTGCTGGCTTGCCCTGAGGCCGGCAGCGTGGGCCGAAGGGTTGTCGGCGCCTGTGGACGGCTGCTGAACTATGGGCGCGCCCGGTATTTCTCGTACAACTGCTGGTGGCGGTTGTCGGTCGAGGTCGGCTGTCCCTTGATGAAGAGGTGCCGCACCTGGGTGGTGATTTCGAGCGGGTCGCCGTCGGTGACGATCAGGTTGGCCACCTTGCCGGCTTCGATTGTGCCCAGCTGGTTGCCCACTCCCAGGATTTCCGCCGGGTAGCGAGTGATGCCCTTGAGGGCCTCATCGCGGGGCAGCCCGTAGGGGACAGCGTTGGCGGCCTCGTAGGGCAGGGTGCGGGAGTCCGCGGAGTCGAAGGTGGCGAAGGCAATCTTCACCCCGGCGGCGTCGAGCTCACCGGCGTTCGTGAAGGGCTTGTCGTAGGCCTCGTCCTCTTCCCCGGGCAGGGCCTGGGTGGGACGCAGGATGACCGGAATGTTCTCTTGCTTGAGCAGGTCTTTCACCTTCCAGGCTTCGGCGCCGCCGGCCAGAATCATCTTGAGCTTGTGCTTTTCGACGAACTCGATGGCGTTTTTGATGTCGCGGGCGCTATTGGCCATCACCAGCAAGGGCAGCTCGCCCCGCAACACCTTCGCCAGGGCCTCGAGTTTCAGGTCACGCTCGAATCTGTCCTTTGAGCCTTTGGCTTCGGCCTGGGCGTAGTGCTTCGCCGCCTCTAGCCAGTCTTCGAGCTCCCCCACCCGCTCCTCGTACTCCTTCTTGGCTTCGGTGAACGGCTTCTCCCGGAATTCGAAGGTGCTGAAGTCGAAGGTGCGGGTCTGGATGCTCGGCCAGTTCAGAATCATCCCCACCGACGGTCGGATGAGCATCTCTTCTATGGTCCAGCCGGTCAGGTGGATGAGCGAGGCCTGGCCCGGGATAACCGGCCCGCTGAAGCCGCCGAAAAAGCCGCCCCCGCCCGAGCCCGGCGCCGAGACGGCATGGGTGATGCCGTTCGCCCGGGCCACGGGAATGTGCTCGCTTGCCGGGTGCACCCCCGTGGCCGCCAGCAATTGCGGGTTGTAGCTGCCCAGCTCGTTCGTGTCCACCGTGGCCGAGACCGCTCCGATTTCGGTCAGCCCCAGGCGGCTGATGGAATCGAACAGCCCGGGGTAGACCTCGAGCCCCGTGGCGTCGATGACCTGCGCCCCCACCGGGATTTCGACGTCGGCGCCCACGGCCGCAATCCGCTCCCCGCGGAGCAGCACCGTGCCGTTTTCAATCGGCGCCCCGGCCAGGGTGTGAATCTTCGCTCCCCGGATGGCGATGACCGCCGGGGCCTTCTGGGCCGCGAGCGGCGCCGCCACCAGCGCCCCCAGCGCCAGCGCGAAGGTGAACTCGACTCGAAGGTTCTTGCCGGTTCTCATCGGGTCTCCTCCTCACGGCTGGCCGCACCCGAGGCGGGCTTCGTCTCGGGCTTCTTCTCCTCGGGCTTTTTTTCTTCCTTCTTCTCTTCCTTCTTTTCGTCCTTCTTCTTTTCTTTCTCCTGGAGGGCCTTCTTTTCCTTCTCGATTTCGGCGCGCTGGAGGATGTCCAGCTTGAGGTCGAAATACACCAGGCCGTCGATCAGGACCATCTGCGGCACCGAATAGACGCTCAGCGGATGCTTGTCGTAGATCACCAGGTCCGCGTCCTTGCCCACCTCGATCGAGCCCACCCGGTCGGCAATCTGGAGCTGGATCGCCGGGTTCAGGGTCACCAGCTTCAGGGCCTCGGTCTCCGACAGCCCCCCGAACTTCATCGTCTTGGCTGCCTCCTGGTTCAGGTGGCGGGCCTCCTCGGCACTGTCGGAGTTGATCGAGACCACCACGCCCTTCTGGGTCATCAGGGCGGCGTTGTAGGGAGTGGCGTCGTAGGCTTCGACCTTGTACGCCCACCAGTCGGAAAACGTCGAAGCCCCGGCGCCGTGCGCCGCGATCTCCTTGGCCACCTTGTAGCCCTCCAGCACGTGCTGGAAGGTAGTGATCTTGAAGCCGAACTCTTCCGCCAGCCGGATCAGCTGCAGGATTTCGTCGGCCCGATAACAGTGGGCGTGCACCAGGCGCTGGCCTTCGAGGATTTCGACCAGGGTGTCCAGCTTCAGGTCGCGCCGCGGCGCCAGCACGTTTTTTTTGCCCGCCGCTACTCGCTCCCTGTATTGCTGCCACTGCTTGCGGTACTCGCGGGCCTCGGTGAAGGCTTGGCGGATGACGTCCATCACGCCCATGCGGGTGGCCGGGTAGCGGCGCGGGACCCCGGGCGGGGGGGTGAAGTTCGAGCGCTTGGGGTTCTCACCCAGGGCGAACTTGATGCCGGGCTTCGCCCCTTCAAACAAAAGCCCCTTGGCGTCCTTGCCCCAGCGCAGCTTGATGACCGCGTTCTTGCCGCCGATGGGGTTGGCGCTGCCGTGCAGGACGTTGGCGGTGGTGACCCCGCCGGCCAGGTCCCGGTACAGGTTGATGTCGTCGGGGTCGAGCACCTCTTCGATGCCCACCATCGAAGAGACGGCGATGCTGCCTTCGTTGACGCCGCCGTCCACGGCGATGTGGGAGTGGGCGTCAATGATGCCGGGGCTGACGTACTGCCCGGTGGCGTCAATCACCGTCGCTCCCTGCGGCACCCGCACGTTCTTGCCCACCGCAGCGATTCTGCCGTTGCGGATGAGGATGGAGCCGTTCTCGATGGTTCCCCGGGTTACCGTCAGGATGGTGGCGTTCTGGATGACGGTGACCGAGTCGCCTTGAGCCCGCGCCCCCGGGGCCTCGAGGGCGGCCAGCCCCAGAATCAGGAGAACGAAAATCAATATGCGCTTCATGGCCGCCCTCCTAATTCAGCCAAGCGGCAGCAGCTTCTAGCTGCGGCCGCGCTCCGGTGAAGTCCGAGATGAACGCCTCCAGGCTGACCGTGCCGCTCATCTTGTTGCCTTCGACCGTGCCGGTGTAAGTGGCCTCCGTGGTGCGGGGGCCCATGGGGATGTAAACGGTGAAGCTGAACTTGTTGCCGCTCACCCAGCCGCTGGTGATGGTGCCGGTGCTGCGCGGGCCGGTGACGGTGCCGGAAAGCGTCCCGTCCTCGGCCATGGTGAGGTGGGCGGTGCGCTCCTCGGGGCCTTGCGGGGTGTTCACGGTGAGGCTCCACTTGCCGGTCAGGTTCACCGACGGCGGCTCTGTCGGCCGGCTGGGTTCGCGGACTTCGTACTTCCTCCCGTCAATGAAAACCATTTTGACCTTGGTCTTCTCTTCGAAGAGGTCGCCGTCGGTCACGGTGAGGTTGGCGATCTTGCCCGGCTCGATGCTCCCCAGCCGGTCGCCGACGCCGTAGATTTCGGCAGCGTTCAGGGTGAGCGCCCGCAGGGCGGCCTCGGCCGGTAGCCCGGCATCAATCGCCTTCTTGGCGTTCTTCAGGATGTCCTTGGGAGTGGCCAGGCCATCGGAGTAGAAGGCGAACTTCACCCCTGCCTTGGCGAGCGCCGCCGGAGTGGAGGGGGCCCGGTCGCGGAAGCGCATCTCCCGCAGCGGCTCCTCGGCCTCCGGGTCGGCGTCCTTGGCCTTCTCCGGCCATTTCAGGCTGACGAGCACCGGCACTTTCTTCGCCGCCAGGGCCTCGGCCGCCGCATAGCCCTGGTGGGCGCCGTAGATGACGGTCGGGGCGCCGATCCGCTCGCCCAGGCGGAGGGCGCGCTGGATCTCTTTTGCCCAGGTGGCGGGAATCAGCACCGGCCAACCTTTGGCCTTGGCTTCGCGGAGAGGCTCGAGGGCCCGGTCGTAGGGGGGCCGCTCCCGCCCGCGCGGGCCGGCCTCATAGAGCGACCACGCCTGGCCATAGTGCTCGGTGTCGAGGTAGACCTGCTTGATGTAAGCGAACGTCCCCATGAGCGAGCCCGGGAAGCCCCAGAACCCCCCCGGCGAACTAAAGTTGACCCGCAGCCCCACCGGGGTCTTGACCACCCAGTCGTTGGGTCGCTCGCCCGCCAGGTTGATGAGCGCCGCTTGCCCCGGGAAGATGCCGCGGTCCGGCGCCGTGACCACCGAGGTGAAGCCGCCCCGGCGCCAGTTGTCTAGGCGCTTATCGTCCGTATTGAGCTGGCTGGCAGGGTTCTCCCAGGGCGTCGTGGCCGGCCGGTCTTCCGGTCCACGGGAGATCTGCTGGCGGGCCGCCTGCTGCATCGCCTGTTGGGGCGAGGCCGGCGTCGGGCCTGGGGGCGGCGCTGGCGCCCCCAGTGTCGTCAGGGCATCAATGAGCCCCGGATAGACCGTCAGGCCTTTGCCCTCAATCACCCAGGCCTCGGGCGGGATGGCGACATCGGTGCCCACGGCGACAATCAAGCCGTGGGCGATGACCACCGTGCCGTTCTCGATCACCGGCGCGGACACCGGGACGATGCGGGCGCCGCGGATGGCGAAGTAGGGAGGCTGGTTGGGTCGCTCGGCGCTGTGGAGCAAGGGCGCCGGCACCCCGAGCAGCACCAAGAGCACGAGTGCAACCAGGCTGCGCAGACCGTGGACTCTCCAGTCAGGCATTGCATACTCCTTGGGCGGGAATTCCACTATCGGCTCAAAGCAAAAGACGAAAAACCGTCCCCGCAGCTTACGTTTTTTCTTTCTCCCCGGGACGGGCGTGAAGGCGCGATGCTAGCGGCAGCCCTCGCCCCTGTCAAGCACCGGGGGCCCGGCCCTTCCCTCGACCCGGGAGGCGTTCTGCGTTCAGAACGCGTTTGAACGCATGACACGGCCCTTCTGCGAGCGCCCCCGGACGTCCCTGGCAGTAGAATGGGAACGATGACCCGGGCGCGGTTCGAGCAATTGGTGGAGGAAGCCCTGGCGGAGCTGCCGGCCCGCTACCGGGAGCGCCTCGAGAACATCGTGGTCATCGTGGAGGACCATCCCCGCGGCCCGCGCCGCCGCAAGCAGGCTTCCGAGGACGAGGACTTGCTCCTGGGTGAGTTCGTGGGCACGCCGCGCACCGAAAAGAGTGTCTTTGAGACCGCCTTTCCTGACCAGATCTTCCTGTATCAGAAAAACATCGAGGCCGTCTGCGAAACGGAAGAGGAAATCCGCGAGCAGGTCCGCCTCACCGTGCTCCACGAGCTCGGCCACTACTTCGGGCTCGAAGAAGACGAGCTCGAGCACCTCTAGGCCAGCGTGCGAGCGAAGGCGGCGAAGCCCTTGATGACGTCAAACCTGAGCCGCCGGTAGAGCCTGACCGCCGACTCGTTCTCCGCCGTCACGGTGAGCGACACCCCGCGGTAGCCGCGGCCCCGCAGCCCCTCGAGCGACGCATCCATCAGGTACCGCCCCAGCACATGTCCCTGCCGATCCGGCGCGATGCAGAGCTGGGTGACGTGGGCGATACCCGGAGC
>JACQTJ010000051.1 GCA_016210855.1 Acidobacteriota bacterium
CTCTTCAACGACCCCCGCCCCATCATCCTGATGCCCCCCAAGCAGGAGCGCGATGCCCTGCGCCCTCAGGGCAAGCCCGGGCAGGTCTTCTTGATGAAGAACTGCGATACGCCGGACCTGGACGCCGACGTCGCCATCTACAAGGAGGCCAGGAATTCGGACCCGGCCGAGATGGTTCCCTCTGCCGTGCGGGTGGTCATCTTGGCCGAGCAGTCTGGCTGGGTTCAGGTTAAAGGCCACACCAGCCTGTGGCAAGGGACGGGCTGGATCAAGCTGAGCGACGAACTACTCATCGTCAAGTATTAGCGTCGTTCCCGCCGGTAGGATTCGGTTGAAACTATCCCCGCACCCCTACGGCTCGAGCAACCGCGAGCCCGGTAGCTTGCTTCTATATCCTCTGACGAGGTGCCCCTGATGGTCGAGAAGCGGCGAGTCTGGCTGACCTGGCTATTGATTCTTCCCCTAGGGCTGGCGGCCGGCGGTGAGGTCTCGCCCCGCGCCGCCCGGCTCCATCAGGCAGCCACGGTCGTCGATACCCACATTGATACCCCGCAACGGCTGCTCGACGAAGGTTTCGACCTGGCCGCCCGGGACACCGAGGGCCACATCGACATCCCCCGCATGCGCGAAGGCGGCCTCGACGCCGGGTTTATGTCCATCTACGTCGACATGCGCCGCTACCAGGGCGACGCTGCCACCCGGCGCGCCCTCGAGCTCATCGACACCGTCTACGAGCAGGTCGCCCGTCACCCCGACCAGCTCGTGCTCGCCACCACTGCCGCGGACGTCCGCCGCGCCCACCCCCAGGGCAAGATTGCCCTGCTGATGGGGATGGAAGGCGGCACCCCCATCAACGACGACCTGCGCCTGCTGCGCAGTTTCTACCGTCTGGGCGTGCGCTACATGACCCTTACCCACTCGCTCAACAACAACTGGGCCGACTCCTCCGGCGAAACGCCCCGCCACAACGGCTTGACCGACTTCGGCAAAGAAGTCGTCCGGGAGATGAACCGCTTGGGGATGCTCGTCGACATCTCCCACGTCTCCGACAAGACCTTCTGGGACGCCCTGGCAGTCTCCCAGGCCCCGCTGATTGCCTCCCACTCCTCCTGCCGCGCTCTCTCGAACCACCCCCGCAACCTGACCGACGAGATGATTCGCGCCCTGGCCCAGAAAGGCGGCGTCATCCAAATCACCTACGTGGATGGATTCCTTGACCAAGATTACGCCGACGCTTTCGCCAAGGTGGCCGACGAGTTCTGGGCCCAGTACCGCGCCCTGCCTGACCAGCACCTGGGTGACCCGAAAGCCCTGCGCCGCGCCCAGGAGCAGCTCTCCCGGGACTACCGCGAACGCCTGCCCCGCGTTTCCTGGGAGCGCATCGTGGACCACATTGACCACGCCGTCAAAATCGGCGGCGTGGACCACGTCGGCCTGGGCTCGGACTTCGACGGCGCCACCATGCCCGACGGGATGGAGGACGCCGCGCAGCTGCCCCGGCTCACCCAAGCCCTCCTCGACCGCGGCTACCGCGAAGCCGACATCAAGAAGATTCTCGGCGGCAACACCCTGCGGGTGCTGGAAGAGGCGGAGCAGGTGGCGAGGCGCTTGTCGCCTCGGCCCTGAGCGCCGCTCTTGCCTCACCGCCTGCCCATGGACTACTCTAGCCGCGCCCCACGGGAGAAAACACCATGAAGACGTTCACCACCGCTTTCTTCTCACTGCTTATCGCTGTCGCCAGCCTGGCTCAGGAGAAACCCGGCGCCGCGACCGCCGCCGCGGAAACCCCCGAGCCAGGACTCTACGCCACCCTCGACACTTCGATGGGCAGGATCGTTCTTCGGCTGTTAGAAAAGGAATCGCCGAAGACGGTCGAGAACTTCGTCGCCCTGGCCACCGGAAAGAAGCCCTGGCGCGACTACGCCACGGGCAAGACCGTCACCGCAAAGCCTTTCTATGAAGGGATCATTTTCCACCGCGTTATCCCCGGCTTCATGATTCAGGCCGGGGCGCACCTGGCCGACGGCGGGGCGCACCTCGCCGCCCCCATCCCGGATGAGTTCTCCTCCGGCCTGAGCTTCGACCGGCCCGGCCGCCTCGCCATGGCCAACGCCGGCCCCAATACCGGCAGTTCCCAGTTCTTCATCACCCACGTGCCCACACCGCACCTCGACGGCAAGCACACCATCTTCGGCCAGGTGGTCAAAGGCCAGGACGTGGTGGTCGCCCTCGGCAACGTCCCCCGCGACGCCCAGGACAAGCCCCGCACTCCCGTGACCATCAACAAGGTCACGGTGGAGCGCGTCGGGCCCGAGCCGGTCACAAAGCCGAAGTAGGCCTGCGCCCGTGGCCGAGTGGGTTAAGGTCGCGACCGTCAGCGAAATCCCGCCCAGCCGGGGCAAGCGCGTCGAAGTCCGCGGCCTGGCCGTGGCCATCTTCAACCTGGACGGCCAGTTCTTCGCCCTGGAAGACACCTGCCCGCGGGATGCGGGCTCGTTGAGCGAAGGGGACCTGTTCGGCGACCTGGTGCAGTGCCCGGTCGAGGCCTGCAAGTACGAGCTCGCCACCGGCAACTGCATCACCTTCGACGCCCGCGTGCAGGCCTTCGAAGCCCGGGTCGAAGGCCCCGACGTGAAAATCAAGCTCGACTAGCCGCAGGAGACCCCGTTGATCCACATCGTCTGGGAATTCCGGATCAGGACGGCCAAGAGAAGAATCTTTGAACGCTTCTATGGCATCGCCGGGCGCTGGGCGACGCTTTTCCGCCGCAGCCGCGCCTATAAGGGAACCCTGCTGCTGCACGACCGCGTCCGCGCCGACCGGTACCTTCTCGTCGATCGCTGGACGGACCGGGCGGCCTTCCGCCGCTTCAAACGCAGATTTAGAAAGGAGTATGAGACCCTGGACAGGGAGTGCCGGGAGTTCACCCGGCGAGAGCGCCGCCTGGGCTGCTTCGAGCCGCGGTAGTCGGCGGAGACACGGGCGCGCGGGCCCGAAGCTTACACCTTGATGATCTCTACCAGTTCTTTCACCGTGGCCGCCGACTTCTCCAGCCCTGCCTGCTCCTCGGGGGTCAGCTTGATCTCGATGATTTTCTCGATTCCCCGCGCCCCCAGCTTCACCGGCACCCCCACGAACAGCCCCTTGATGCCGTACTCCCCTTCCAGGTAGGCGGCGCAGGGCAGGATCTTTTTCTTGTCCTTCAGGATGGCCTCGACCATCTCCACGATGGCCGCCGAGGGCGCATAGAAGGCGCTCCCGGTCTTGAGCAGGTTGACGATCTCCGCCCCCCCGTCCCGGGTGCGTTTGACGATGGCGTCAATCTTCTCCCGCGGCAGCAGGTCCGGCAGCGGAATGCCGGCCACCGTCGAGTAGCGCGCCAGCGGCACCATGGTGTCCCCGTGCCCCCCCAGCACGAACGCGGTGACGTTTTCGACCGAGACCTCCAGGGCCTCGGCGATGAAGGTGCGCATGCGCGCCGAGTCCAGCACCCCGGCCATCCCGATGACACGGTTCTTCGAGAAGCCGCTCGCCCGGTAGGCCGTCTGGGCCATGGCGTCGAGCGGGTTCGACACCACAATCAGAATGCAGTTCGGGGAATACTTCACCACCTGCTCGGTGGTCTCTTTGACGATGCCGAAGTTCGTCTTCAGCAACTCGTCGCGGCTCATCCCCGGCTTGCGGGCGATGCCGGCAGTGATGATGACGATGTCGGAGTTGGCCGTATCTTTGTAATCGTTGCTGCCCAGGACCCGGGAGTCGTAGCCTTCGATGGGGGCCGATTCGGCGAGGTCGAGTCCCTTCCCCTGCGGCAGGCCTTCGATGATGTCGGTCAGCACCACGTCGCAGATCTCTTTCTCCGCCAGCCGGTGCGCCGTGGTTCCGCCCACCATTCCCGCTCCCACCACAGTCACTTTTTTCCGCATCGAGTGTCTCCTTCTAGAGGCGTCCCCGAGCCGCTACAGGTTGGCGATGATGGCGGTGGCATACTCGCTGGTCTTGACCTTCTTCGCTCCCTCCATCAGCCGCTCCAGGTCGTAGGTCACCGTCTTCTGGGCGATGGTGCGGGCGATGCCCTGCTCGATGAGCTGGGCCACATCTTTCCAGCCCAGGAACTCAAACATGAGCGCTCCGGACAGCATCACCGAGCTGGGGTTGATGACGTCCTTGTCGGCGTACTTCGGGGCGGTGCCGTGCGTAGCCTCGAACAGCCCGTAGCCGTCGCCGATGTTCGCCCCCGGGGCCACCCCCAGCCCGCCGATCTGCGCCGCGCAAGCGTCCGAGAGGTAGTCGCCGTTCAGGTTCGGGGTGCACACCACGTCGTACTCCTCCGCCCGGGTCTGTACCTGCTGGAACATGGAGTCGGCGATGCGATCGTTCACCAGGATCTTCTTCTTCCACTGGCCGTTCCCATGCGACCGCCCGATGGCCTCGAGGCAGGCTTTGACTTCTTCGCAGACCTGTTTCTTGAACGCTTCCGGAGCGCTCTCCAGGCCCGGCTCGATCAGGGCCGCGTTGGCCTCGACCGGCAGGCTCGGGTTCTTGTCCTGGTTGTCGAGGATCCAGCTCTCGCGCTCGGTGACGATGTGGTTGCGGAACTCCGCCTTGGCCAGCTCGTAGCCCCAGTCGCGGAAGGCTCCTTCGGTGAATTTCATGATGTTGCCCTTGTGCACTAGGGTCACCGTCTTGCCGCCGTGCTCCAGCGCATATTGAATTGCCCGCCGCACCAGCTTCTGGGAGCCGGTGCGGCTGATGGGTTTGATGCCAATGCCGCTGTCCGGCCGGATCTTCTTCCCCAGCTGGCCCGCCAGCTCGATCACCCGCCGGGCTTCCTCCGAGCCCGACGCCCACTCGATGCCGGCGTAGACGTCCTCGGTGTTTTCGCGGAAGATGATGAGGTTCATCCGCTCTGGGTGCTTCACCGGCGAGGGCACCCCTTGGAAGTAGCGCACCGGCCGCAGGCACACGTACA
>JACQTJ010000058.1 GCA_016210855.1 Acidobacteriota bacterium
GTTCGGCTGGAAAGCGTACAGGCGGGTGACATCGGCGACGCTGATGCTGTTCGCGTTCCGTTCCAGAAGCTCGATCGCATCGCCCGCTCCTGCTTCCCCCTCTTGAGCAACCGCCAGGTAAAACCCGGTGCGGCGGCTGGCGAGGAAGCGTTTCGGCATTTCCGGGCTGTCGAACTTGAGGCCGAGCTTGTAACAGGGCAGGCGCGGCTGGGTGACGACCAGCCCCGCCGAGCCGATGCGGAAGCGGTCGCCGATGCGGACGTCGTCTTCCCGCAGGCCCTGGGTGGTGAAGTTTTCTCCGAACATCCCCCAGGGCAGGTCGCGCCCCGCGAGCTCTCGGCGCCAGTAATCGTAGTGCTCAACCGGGTAGGCGTAGACGGCCTTGTCGGGCCCGCCGTGCACGGAGAGGTCGGCCTGGGCGTCGCCGTCCAGGTTCAACCGCCGCACCCGGACGCGACCGCTCACCGACTGCTTGAAGATCCCGGTGCTCACCCGTCGCCCCTGGAAGTCCACCTCCCGGGGCCGGCCCACGTTGACCGACACGAGCTTCATCGCCGTTCTTTCCTCACCGATTGGATGAGGGCGCGCCGGCCAGGATACACCCGTGCTGCTGAAGTTGGTCTGCTAGAATCGCGTCGGGAGCCAAGCGGGTGAAGAAAAAAATCGGCGGCCTGGAATTCGCCTGGGACGATGCCGGCCGGGGCCTGCCGGTGGTGCTGCTGCACGCCTTCCCGTTGGACCGGCGGATGTGGGACCCGCAGCGGGCCGCGCTCGCCCGCGGCTACCGGGTCATCACCCCGGACTTCCGCGGCCACGGAGAATCCGCCGTCCCCGAGGAAGACTCGACCATGGAGCGCCTGGCCGAAGACCTGCGCGGGCTGCTCGAGGCGCTGCGGCTCGAGCCAGTCGTGCTCGGGGGCCTCTCCATGGGCGGGTACGCGGCCTTTGCCTTCCTGCGCCGCTACCCCGCCCGGGTGCGAGCCCTCATCCTGGCCGACACCCGCGCCGGGGCCGACACCGAGGAGGGCCGCCAGGCCCGCCTGGAGAATGCCGCCCTGGCAGAGAGAGCGGGCAGCGCCGCCATCGCCGAGCGGCTGCTGCCGAAGCTGCTCGGGGCTTCGACGCACGTCGGCAACCCCCAGCTGGTGGCGATGGTGCGGGAGATGATTCTTTCCACCTCGCCGGCGGGCATCGCCCGGGCGCTGCGCGGAATGGCGGCGCGGCCGGACTCCACCCCGCTGCTAGCCGCCATCCAAGTGCCCACGCTGGTGCTGGTGGGCGAAGAGGACGTTCTTACCCCGCCGGCTGAAGCCCAGGCGCTGGCGGGCGCCATCCCCGGCGCCAAGCTCGAGCGGATTCCCGCCGCCGGCCACCTCTCGAACCTCGAACAGCCGGCGTGCTTCACGGCCGCCCTGGAAGAGTTCCTAGCCAGCCTGCGCGGCCGCTAGCTCCTCGGGGACGGGGGCCCGGCGGCTACCAGCTCGCTGATTTTCCCCAGCAACTGCTCGAAGTCGATGGGCTTGTAGGCGTAGGGGCAGCCGCTGCGGCGGAGGAAGTCCTGCACCTCCGCGCTTTCGGTGTCGCCGGTGAGGAACATCACCCGGTGGCGGTATTCGGGCATGTACTCGACGATGAAAAGGAAAAGCTTGGTGCCGTCAAAGCCGGGCATATGGATGTCGGAGACCACGGCGTCAAAGTGCTCTGTGACCATCTTGGCCAGGGCCCCCCGGGCGGAGTCGGCCGCCTCGACGTTGAATTGCTTGCTCACCAGCACGCGCCGCAGCACGGCCAGGGTGTCCTCGTCGTCATCAATCAGCAAAACCACGGGCCCGCTGGGCTTGAGGGCGGTGGCGGGCAGGGGCGCCTCGGGCGGCGGCCCGGGCGGCTTGACCCCCGCCCACTGGGTGGGCACCCGGCAGAAAGCGCACATCCGGAAGAGCAGCGTGCCGCGGTCGAGTTGGTTGAGCTCGTCCTGGGTGAAGTACGAGCGTCGCTTGCTGCGGCACGACTGACACTCCGTCCAGGCGAATGGCATGGCGCCCTCCTTCCTGCACGGTCGGGGCCGGAGCCCGTCGGGGGAGGAACCGGGGCCGGGCCGACCGCTCCTCTAGAAGAGGCTGAGCTTGATGCGCAGGTAGCGCTTCGGGTCTTTGCGGAAGTCGCTGATCAGCGCTCGGATCTCCGAAGTCAGCTCGTTAAAGTTCTCATAGGCGCGGGGGTCATTGGCCGCCCGGCCGATGGTCCCTTCGCCCGCGTTGATCTTGCGGCTGATGTCGCGGGCGTTCGCAAAGGTCTGCTTGAGGTTCTCGTGCAGCTCATCCTCGGTGATGAGCTTGCCGAGCGTCCCCTCGCCGGCCTCGACGCGGCCCACCAGGCGGTCGGCGCGGTCGACGACGCTCGAAGCCTTGTCGTACACGGTGGTGTCGTAGATGAGCTTGCCGAGCGTCCCCTCGCCGGCGCGCAGGTCGCGGGCCACCTCATCCAAGGTGGTGGCCGTGCCCTTGAGCTGGTCGTAGAGCTCCTCGCTCACCACCAGCTTGCCGAGCGTGCCTTCTCCGTTCGCGGCCCGCTGGGTGAGCGACTGGAACTCCCCGACCGCCCGGTTGGCGCGGTCATAGAGGGCGGGGTCGGTCATGAGCTTGCCCATGGTGCCCTTGCCGGCGCGCACGTCGGCGATCAGGGTCCGGAAGTCGCCCGTAATCCGCTCCACGTTCTGCACCACCTGCTTGATGTTGCCCCGCTGGGTGCCGGGCACGACCCCGCCCGCCGGCACGGGCGTGCCGGCGGTGCCGCGGCTGATTTCTAGCACGCTCTCGCCGAGCAGGCCCTCGGTGGTGATGAAGGCCTCGGAGTCCGAGCGGATGTCGTCCTGGAACTGCTGCCGCACCAGGAAGACGACTTCGGTGTGGCGAGCCGGGTCGTCGCGGAACCCGGACAGGCCGACCGTCTTGACCGTGCCGATCTCCACTCCGGCCAAGCGCACCGGCGCGCCGCTCTTCAGGCCGGAGACGTCCGGCAGGTAAGTCTTCAACGCGATCTGGCGGGCGAAGAGGACGCCTTCGCCGGTGACGTAGAAGATAAAGGTGGCCACAGTGGCGAGCGCGGCGAGCACGAACAAGCCCACACGCAACTCCGCCCAGGTCACGGCTTTGCGGGCTGCCATAGCAAACCTCCCCCGTACAGGATTTTCCGGCTGTGATTCTGCCTGAAAGCCCCGGGCGAGGCAATCTGGCCAGTGGCTACTTCTGGAACAATTCCTCCAGGGCGGCCCGATCTTTTTCTTTCGCGAAGAAATAAACAAAATCGTCCGGCTGGAACACAGTGGAGCCGCGGGGCGGGATTAGAGCGTCCTCGCGCACGATGAGCATGGCCAGGACATCCGACGGGATGGGCAGGTCGCGTACGGGGCGGCCCGCGACGCCGCCATCGCTCTCCACCCGGAAAAGGAGAACCTCGCCGTCGAGAACCTTCCAACTGGCCAATTCCATCTGGAGAGGCGGTACCGCCTGGGCGGGCATGTGCAGACGGAATCGCCGGGCCAGCCAGCCCACGGTCGTGCCCTGGACGAGAACGGAAAGGATGACCACGAAGAAGACGGTGTTGAATATGGTGTGGCTGCGCTCGACGCCCTGCATCAGAGGATAGATGGCCAGGATGATGGGCACGGCGCCGCGCAGACCTCCCCAGGCCACCAGCAACCGCTCCCGCAGGTCGAGCCCGCTGCGCACCAGCAGCAGCCAGGTGATGGCCGGGCGAGCCACAAACATCAGGAAGAGCGCCAGAGCGATAGCCGGTTGGGCGGCGTCCAGCAGCCGGCTGGGGAACACCAACAGGCCCAGGGTGAAAAACATCAGGATTTGCATCAGCCAGGACATCCCATCGTGGAAGCGGGAGATGACGGGTTTGAAGGGCAAGGGCTGGTTGCCGAGCACCACGCCCGCCACGTAGACGGCCAGAAAGCCGCTGCCCCCCAGCAGGTTGGTCAGCGAAAAAAGAAAGACGGCCAGCGCCAGTACCACCAGCGGGTAGAGGCCGGGCAGATCGAAACGCACGCGGCGCAGCAGCCAGCCCGCGCCGCGCCCGCCCAGCCAGCCAAGCCCCAAGCCGATGAGCATCTGCCCGAGGAAGCCGCCGAGTAACCCCACTCCCGGCGACTCCCCCCGCAGCAGCAGCGTAGTGAAGGCAACGGTCAAATACACGGCGGGCGGGTCGTTGGAGCCCGATTCCACCTCGAGCACTGCCTGCACGCGTTTCTTCAAAACCAGGTTCTGCTTGCGCAGGGTGGCGAAGACAGCGGCGGCGTCGGTCGAGGCCACCACGCTCCCCATCAACAAACCTTCGAGCCAACTGAACCCGAAGACAGCCACGGCGAATACAGCCACGAGCCCTGCCGCGCCGAAGGTTCCGAAGACCGCCAGCTTCAGCGCCGGCCACAAGCCCAACCGGAAGAGCTTCTGTTCGGTGTGGAAGCCGCCGTCGAACAGGATGACCACCAGCGCCAGCGTGCCCACCAGCTGCGTCAGGGCGTAGTTTTCGAACTCGATGCCCCCTGCCCCTTCCGATCCCGCCAGAACTCCGGCCGCGATGAACAAGAGCACCACCGGGAGGCCAAAGCGGTAGGCGTAGCGGGTGGCCAGCACCGCCAGGACAATGGCGGCGGAGAGAATAACCAGCAGCTGGTCGCTCAAGAGTCCGGCCATGAGTAGAGGACATGATTCTAGCATCCGTCCCCGCTCGCGTCGGCCCCCAGAGGGGCGCGGCTTGACTTTTGCCGGAGCACGCCGCAGGATTCGAGCCGCAGACGCCGATGACCATCCGCAACCAGATCCGGCTGTCCCTGGTCGTGCTGGCGGTCGTGCTCTTCGTCGGGATCGTAGGCTTCCACTACATCGAGGGCTGGCCGTGGTTCGACGGGCTCTACATGACGCTCATCACCATGACCACCATCGGCTACACCGAAGTCCACCCCATGTCGCCCGCGGGCCGGGTCTTCAACGTCTTCCTCATTGTCGCCGCGGTGATGGCGGGCGGCTTTCTGGTAGCGACCGGAACCTCGGCGATGCTAGAATTCGAGCTGTCCAACATCCTAGGACGACGTCGCATGGAACGCGAAATCGCCAAGCTGAAGGACCACTACATCATCTGCGGCGCCGGGCGAGTGGGCCGGACGGTGGCCCGCCAGTTCCGGGCCCGCGGCATCCCCTTCGTGCTGGTGGAAAAAGAGGCCGCCCACGCCCAGTGGGCCGTTGACGAAGGCATACCGGTCATCATCGGCACCGGGGCCACCGAAGGCGGGCTGCAGAAGGCCCGCATCGAACACGCCCGGGGGCTGGTGTCGGCGGTCACTTCCGATGCCGACAACCTCTACATCGTGCTCACCGCCAGCGGGATGCGCCCGGAGCTAAAGATCATCGCCCGGGCGAGCGAAGAGGAGGCCATCCCCAAGCTCCTGCGGGCGGGGGCCTCGCAGGTGCTCTCCCCCTACCACTTCATCGGCCACCGCATCGTGCAGCTGCTGCTGCGGCCGAACGTGCTCGACTTCATTGACACCGCCTTCGGCACCGAGCGCTTGGACATCGAAATCGGAGAGGTACGGGTGCCCGAGAATTCCCGCCTGGTGGGCAAGAGTCTGGCCGAGGCCGATATCCGCCAGACGACCGGGGTCCTGGTGCTGGCCCTGAAGCGCGCCAACGGCAGCCTGGACTTCAACCCTGCCCCCGAGGCGGCCATCCGAGCCGGCGATTGCCTGATCGCGATCGGCAGTACCGAGCACCTCACCAGGCTGGAAAGCCTAGCCGGCGCCTAGCCCCCGGGCACGTCCCTAAGCCAGGGCTCTCTGTAATTCCGCGAACCACTGGCCCGCGGAACCGGGCCGTTGCCCGGGCTCCAGAGCGAAGCCCCGGGTGAAGAACTCCTGCCAGCGCTCAGGGGCGGCCGCATAATGCAGGGTGCCGCCCAGATGCGCGCTGATGGGGGTGAAGCGCCCGGCCAGCAGGGCGCTCTGCCACTCGGCCACCGTGGCGCCGGCGAAGGGCCGCGCCCCGGTGAGCATCTCATAGGCGATGACCGCCAGCGCCCACAAATCCCAGGCGGGGGCGACCGACTCTCCCCGCAACTGCTCCGGGGCCATGTAGTAGAGCGTGCCCACCAGCAGGCCGGTGCCGGTGTCGGCGGTGGCCTCGGTGGCAGCGGGGAGGAACTTGGCAATGCCGAAGTCGAGCACCTTGGGGGTCTCGCCAGTTTCCCCGCGGGACAGGAAGATGTTTTCCGGTTTGAGGTCGCGGTGAATCAACTGCCGCCGGTGAGCGGCCTCGACGGCCGCCGAGACGCCGCCCAGAATCTCCAGCGTCCGTTGCGGCGAGAGGCGCTTTTGCCGTTCCAGCTCTTGGCGCAAAGTTGCGCCTTCCAGTAGCTCCATCACCAGGAAGGCGCGGGTATCGGCGGCCACGCCGAAGTCGTGCACCGTGACCACGTTGGGATGCGCGAAGCCCGCAGCGGCGCGAGCTTCGCGCCGGAAGCGCTCCGCCGCATCGGTGCTCCCCACCAATTCCTCGCGGATGACTTTCGCCGCTACCCGCCGCTCCAAGGCCGTGTCGGTGGCTTCATAGACCGTGCCCATGCCCCCCCGACCCAGGCGGCGCTCCAGGCGGTAGCGCTCCGCCAGCAGGCGTGGCAAGCGGATGGGGGTCAGGGCGGCGCGATCCTGAGCGCAACGGGCAGCGCCGGTGTCGTAGCAAGTGCCGCACTGCGGGCATTCTTCGAAGGCCTCCCGGGCCGGGGCCGCCGGGGCGGCGGGCTTTTCGAGCAGCAAGGCCAGGCTGCTGGCAACAGCCACCAGCAGGTCCTGGTCTTCGCGGGTGTAAGGCTCTTCCGAGCGCTTCGGTCCCACGGCCAGCAGGGCTTCGGTGCGCTCGGGCGCGAGGGCGATGGGGACGAGCAGGTCAATCCGGGCTCCGCGGAGGAAATCGGTTTCTTCGTGCGGCAGCTGTTCTTTGAGCCAGCCCGACTCGGTTTGCGGCACCTCCAGCGGCTTGCCCAGCAGCCGGACGAGAGCAATGAGTTTGCTGTCGGCGGGCAGGGGCGGCGGGGCCTGGCCGGCCGGAGCCGCCGCTAGGGTGCGGAAGCTGGTCTGCCGTAGCTCGCGCACGAGCAAGGCGGCGAACTCGGGGTGCAGCGCCGCTTCGATCTGCGCCACGACGCGCGGAGCGACGCGCTCGAAGCCGCCGGCCTGGCGGACTTCTTCCACGACGTCGCGCAACAAGTGTTGGGCGTCGTAGCGCTCACGAAAGAACCGCCGGTCCAACCCTCCCAGCCAGCGCTCCCGCTGCGTGTGGGCCACGACAGCCAGCCCGCCCAGGACGGCGTAAATCCAGCCGCGGGCCTGCACAACCTCCAGCAGCGGCTGGTCGCCGTGCAAGACCAAGTCCAGCACGAGAATGACCGCTACCGCCGGCACCACGGATACCAGCACGCGCCGCGCCAGGGCGTACTGCAACCCCTGGCGGACCATCACCCCGATGTCAAACATGCGGTGGCGCAGGATGGCGTAGGCAAATGACAGGGGAAGCAAGACCAAGGCGAGCAAGCCAAGCAGGACAACTGGAGTAGAAGATAGAACCGATGCAAGGGGCCCGCCCAAAACGTCGGCCAGGATTGACAGGGCCGCGAGAGGGAGGCTGGCAACCGTCCCGGCAACCAACACGCGCACCCGGCGACGCTCGTTGAGCTCCTCCAGGCGGCGGTAGTTCAAGACCAGAACCGCCAAAGCCGCAAGGGTGTACACCGCGGCAAGAATTAGCATCCCCGCGACATACCACTCGGGCAGCAAATCCGTGGCACGCTCGGGCCGATAAACAACGTAAAGAAAGAAGGCAAACAACGGCGCCGCGGGCACGACAAGCGACCACACCAGCAGCCACGGCCACCGGGCTTGGAAAAACTTGCGGGGAAAAAGCGCGCAAAAGGTGAAAAGGAGCGGGCCAGAGCAAAAACCAATCACACCGGGAATCCACAACAAAGCCCCGACCAACGTGGGCAACTGGCGCCAGTAGGCCGCCCAGCCGTAGAAGGGTCCGATGAGCGTAGACATGAGCAAGAAGGCAACGGGCATGCCGGCCAGCAAGCCTGCACCCACACGAGCCACCGGGTCGTCGGGCCGCTTGAAGGCGATCACCCCACCGACGCTGAACAGCAGCCAGCACACCACCAGGATCCACACCCAGACGAACTTGTCCAGAAACTCGCGACGGCCCCAGCTCTCCAGGTGACGTCCGAGGCGCAGCTCCAGCTCAAGGCGCTCGCCTGCTCGCTCCACCTGCAACCGGTACGTGCGCCCCACTTCCAGGTTGGTCCCAACGATGTTCCAGTCAAAGCGCTCCCGAATCTTCATCCCGTCCAGGGCGACCAGGCGGTCGCCCGGCTTCAA
>JACQTJ010000052.1 GCA_016210855.1 Acidobacteriota bacterium
CGACAGAAATCTTCGCCCGCGGCTACAATAGCACAGGCCAATGATGAGCAGCAGCAAAGACCGCCAGGAGCATCTGCCGCTGGTGGCGATTCTGGGGCGGCCGAACGTGGGCAAGTCGTCGCTATTCAACCGCCTCATTGGCCGGCGGCGGGCCATCGTCACCGACGAGCCCGGCATCACCCGCGACCGCCTTTACGGCCTCGCCACCTGGCAGGGCAAGAGCTTCGAAGTGGTGGATACGGGCGGGTTCATGCCGGACGAGCCCGAATCGGGCGAGCGAGCCACGATGGCGCAAGAAATCCTGCGCCAAGCGCGGGTGGCGATTGACGCGGCCACGACGCTCGTGCTGGTCGTGGATGCCTGCAGCGGCCCGACCCCGCTCGACGCCGACCTGGCGCGCCTCCTCCTCCGAACCGGCAAGCCGGCCATCGTCGCAGCAAACAAAGTGGACACGGAGCGGCTGGCCGCCGCGGCCCTGGCTTTCCACGAGCTGGGGATTCAGCCGGTCATTCCCCTAAGCGCCGAACACGGCTTGGGCGTAGACGCACTGCTCGATGAGCTCACCCGGAACCTGAAGGCCGCCGAAGCCACCGCCGTGCCGGTGGCGCTGAACGTAGCCATCATCGGGCGGCCGAACGTGGGCAAGTCCACGCTGCTTAACCGGCTGGTGGGGAGCGAGCGGGCCATCGTCTTGCCCGAGCCCGGAACCACCCGCGACGCCGTGGACACGCTCCTCCCGGTTGACGCCGGCTGGCCTCACCAAGGGCGGGGCTGGTGGCGCCTGATTGACACCGCCGGCATCCGCCGCAAGGGCAAAACCAAGCTGTTGGCGGAAAAGTTGAGCGTGGTGATGGCACGGCGGCACCTGGAGCGCGCCGACGTGGCCGTCCTGCTGCTCGATGCCACTGAGGGTGTCACCAAGCAGGACGCCGCCATTGGCGGCTATGCTTTTGAAAGCGGCCGCTCGCTTGTGCTTGCGGTCAACAAGTGGGACGCGGTGGAGAAGGACTCCCACTCCATGGCCGCCTGGACGAAAGCCGTGCGCCAGCGGCTGAAATTCCTCGACTACGCCCCGCTGGTGTTCATCTCCGCGCTCACCGGCCAGCGCCTAGCAAAACTGCGCCAACTCGTGGCCGAAGCCGCCGCCGCCCGCGAGAGGCAGGTGGGCGACGCTGAGCTCAAGCAGTTTCTCCGCGAGTTGCCGCTCGACCGGGCCACCGTACCCGGCGGCCGGCCGGTGCACGTGTTTGGCCTGAAACAGGTGGCCACGGCACCGCCCACGTTCCTGCTCAATGCGAATCTTTCCAAGCTGCACTTCGGCCTGGAGCGGTTCCTGACCAACCAGTTGCGGGAGCACTTCGGGTTCACGGCTGCCCCCATCCGCCTGCGGCTCGGGCGCGGCCCGCTCCGCCGTCGGCGCTCTTCCGCTCGAGGCGGCCGCCGAAGGCTTGACCGAAAGGGGCGGGCTGGCTAGCATAGGGAGCGCGATGGGCAAGAACGGCTCCCCTCTGATTCCCGAGAAAGACGCCTACAAGATCAGCGAAGTCGCCGCGCTCACCGAGCTCGAACCCTACGTGCTGCGCTACTGGGAGACCGAGTTCCCGGTGCTGCAGCCGGCCAAGACGCCGCACGGACAGCGGCTCTACCGCCGCTCGGACGTCGAGACCATCCTCACCATCAAGCGCCTCCTCTACGAGCAGGGCTTCACCATCGCCGGGGCCCGCAAACAGCTCGAGACCACAAACGGCGCACCCCCGCCGGCGGCCGCGACCGACGCCGCTCCCTCGGGAACCGACCCGGCCCGCGAAGAGCTGCGGGCCATCCGAACGGAGCTCGGGGCTTTGTTGACCCTGCTTTCCCGCCGGTGATACCATAGCTCGTCCGTCGGGACGTGGCGCAGCCTGGTTTAGCGCGCCTGCTTGGGGTGCAGGAGGTCGCGGGTTCAAATCCCGCCGTCCCGACCATTTGTGTGTGCGATGAAAAGCAGCGTGCCCAACATCCTGATTACGAATGACGACGGCATCCACGCCGACGGCCTGCTGGCCCTGGAAGAGGCCTTGCAGGAGATGGCGGCCGTCTGGGTGGTGGCGCCGCTCGGGGAGATGAGCGCCTCGAGCCACTCCATCTCCCTCCAGCGCCCGGTGCGCTACGAGGAGCTGAGCGAGCGCAAGTTCGCCGTCGAAGGCACCCCGGCCGACGCCGTGATCATGGCGCTGAACAAGCTGGTCAAGGTGGAACCCGACCTCGTGATCGCTGGCATCAACCGCGGCGGCAACATGGGCGAAAACGTTTTCTACTCGGGGACTGTGGCCGCCGGCTTTGAAGCGGTGCTCAACCACATCCCCGCCTTCGCCATCTCGGTGGCGAGCCGCAGCGATTTCCGCTTTGACGTGGCCGCGGCCTTTGCCGTGAAGCTGACCGAGAAGTTGCTGCGCGAGCCGCTGCCGGCCGGCCTGCTGCTCAACGTCAACGTGCCGGTGCCGTGGCGGAACGGGGTGCGCCTGACCCGGCAGTCGCAGAAAATCTCCAAGAATCTTCTGGTCGAAAACATCGACCCGCGGGGCCGGAAGTACTTCTGGATGCACGAGCAGGTGGACCTCTCCCAGATGGCTCCCGACACCGACTACGCCGCCATCCGCGACGGCAGCATCTCTATCACCCCGCTGCACGCCGACCGCACCGAGCACCAGGCCGTGCAAAAATTGGCCGACTGGGTGCAGACGCTGAACCACTTCGCCGTGGCCGCTGACCTGCCGCGTCGCCGCTAGACTCCGCGCCACCGCCGGCTGCCCGGACTCGGCGGCTTCTGCTAAAATGATTCCCGGTCGGGGCGTGGCTCAGCCTGGTAGAGCGCCCGGTTCGGGACCGGGAGGTCGTTGGTTCAAATCCAATCGCCCCGACCATTCCGTGAGCTCGGTTGCCTGCGTGCAGGGCGGTTCAGTAGAATCGCCCCCGCGCCCGACTGCGGGCGCGCGAGTATGGACCAGGCGCGGCGCTACCTCGTCGAAGGGTCTGTGCAGGGCGTGGGCTTCCGGTTTTTCGTGGAGCGGGTGGCGCGGCAGTTGAACCTGAGCGGTTACGTGAAGAACCTGCGGGACGGCCGCGTCGAGGTCTATGCCCTGGGCCCGCCCGAGCAACTGGCCGACCTGAAGCGGCGGCTGGAGCAAGGGCCGCGGGCGGCGCGGGTCAAGCGCGTCCACGAGGAAGAAGCCCCGCTCCAGGAGCGCTACCGGAACCAGTTCACCGTCGAATTCGAAGGAGGCTTGTGGTGAACTCAGGCGACCTCAAAAAACTGATTCGGGAAATCCCCGACTGGCCCAAGCCCGGCATCCTTTTCTACGACATCACCACCTTGCTCAAGGACACGCAGGGCTTCCGCGCCTTGATTGACAGCCTCTACGACCACTACCACCAGCGCCCAGTGGATGTGGTGGCGGGAATCGAGGCCCGCGGGTTCATCTTCGGCCCGGCCCTGGCCTACCGCCTGGGGGCGGGCTTCGTCCCCATCCGCAAGCCCAACAAGCTGCCTGCCGAGAAGGCGACCGAAACCTACCAACTCGAATACGGCACCGACGCCCTGGAGATTCACAAGGACGCCATCCAGCCGGGCCAGCGGGTGCTCATCTGCGACGACCTGCTGGCCACCGGCGGCACGGCCGCCGCGGCCAGCCGGCTGGTGAAGAAGCTGCGAGGCCAGGTGGTGGGCTGCGGTTTCGCTGTCGAGCTCACGTTCCTGAAAGGCCGCGAAAAGCTGGCGGACCTGGACGTCTTTACCCTGCTCCAGTACGACAAGTAGAATACCCGGCGTGACCATCGCCGGCAGCCGCAAACTCCGCGCTCTCCTGCAAGAGTTCGTGGACGCCCGCATTGACGCCCCGGAGCTGTTTGCCCGGGCCAGCGAGCTGCTACCCGCCGGCAGCGACGCGAGCGAACGACTCCTGGAGCTGCTGGCCGAAGCCGACCTGAGGCTGCGCCTGCCCGCCGGCCGTCAGGGGTTCGTGCGCAGACTCGAGCAGTTCGCCAACGGCGAAAGCTCCTACGCCGAGCTCGACCTCTGGTGCTTCAGCCTGGGGCAGACTGAGCCGCTCGCCGACGACGCCCTCTCTGCCGACCCGGAAATTACCCTGCTGCGGACGGTAACGGATTCGATCGAGGTGTGGGAGGACGAAGCCGCCCGGCCCTCGCCGGCCCAGGTGCGCGAACTGGCGGGGATTCTCGGCGGCGAAGCCGATCCGCTGGCCTGCCTGGAGCGGCTGGAAGAAGCCCTGGCGCGGTTCGGGGGCCACTGAAGGCGCCGGCGCGCATCTCATTCGCACGCCCAAACGGGAGTCGAGTTCGACGGCCCCGTCACCGGGGAGTAGCCGCCCCGGCCTCGGGATGGCAGAGGCGGCAGCGGCGCGGGGCGCGGATGATGGAGGTATCGCGCGGGAAGAGCGTGGCCAGGCTCCAGTCGAGCGCCACCTGCACCTGCTTTTTCAGTCCCACCAGCTTGAGCAAGTGCACAGCGTTCCAGAACAGCCAGGCCAGGTAGCCCGAAAGCTTAAACCCCATGAGATTCACCACGGCGTCGTTCATCCCCAGCGAGACCAGCATCCCCTTGGGCTTGAACTCAAAGGTCACATAGGCCTGCCGGGCCACGCCCCGAGCCACGTTTTCGGCGGCCACACGGGCCTGCTCGATCGCGAGCGGCGCCACCTGAACCGTGTGCTCCGCCGGCGCCGCGCGCACCACGGCGTTGTCCCCGATAGCGAAGACGCGAGGGAAATCCGGCAGGTGGAGATAGGGTGTGACGACGACTCGGCCCGCCTTGTTCTTCTCCCCCGGCAGCGTTTCGAGCAGCGGATTGGCGCGGATGCCAGCGGTCCAGATGACCAAGCCGGTCTCGATGGTCTCGCCGCTCTTGAGCTCCACCTGCCCGGGGCGCACTCGGGTGACGCGCGCCTCGGTGCGCAGCTCGATTCCCTTCTGCTCGAGCCGGCGTCGGGCCCGGGCGGCGAGCTTCGGGTCCACGCCCACCAGAACTTCCGGGGTGGCCTCGAGAAGCAGCAGCTTGACGTGTTCGAGCGAGATGCCGCGGTAGTGCGGAGCGACATGAGTGTAAAGGAGGTCGCGCAGTTCGGCCACCACCTCGACCCCCGTGTAGCCGCCCCCCACCACCGTCAAGGTCAGCCAGGCGCGCTTGCGCTCGGGGTCGGGCTCGTGGTCGGCGTGCTCGAGGAGGTCGAGGATGTGGTCGCGCAGCACCACGGCCTGCTCGAGGCTCGCAAGCGGGAAGCAGTGCTCGGCACCTTCGATGCCGAAGAAGTTGGGGACGCTACCCAGGCCGATGATGAGGTAGTCGAAGGGCAGCTCGCCGGCCGAGGTGTCGACGCGGCGCCGGGCGAGGTCGAGCCCGGTGATGCGGGCCCGCAGGAAGCGGAACCGGCGCTGGCGGCGGATGTCGCGGATGCTCTGCACGATGTGCCGCGGCTCGATGTAGGAGGACACGATCTGGGGCAGCAGCGGGGTGAACAGGAAGAAGTTGTTTTCGCTGACGAGCAGAATCTCGACCCCCGGGTCGTCGCGGAACCGCCGCTCGAGCTCGAGCACCGCCTCCAGGCCGCCGAAGCCGGCCCCGAGCACGACCAGTCGCGTGGGTGCGCTCATGGCTCGAGCACTCCTTTGGCGCGGCGTTGGCGCAGGGCCTCGTAGAGGACCACTCCGGCCACGACCGAGACGTTCAGCGAAGTGATTGATCCCACCGTGGGAATCGAAACCACGAAGTCGCACTTGGCGCGCACGTGCTCGTGCAGGCCCCTGCCCTCCCCGCCGAGCACGATGCCCACGGGGGAGGTGAAGTCGGCATCGGTAAAGACCTGCGGAGCGCGCTCGTCGAGCCCCACCAGCCAGCAGCCGGCCTCCTTCAACCGCTCGAGCGCCCGTCCCAGGTTGGTCACGCGGGCCACGGCGATGTAGGCGCTGGCCCCGGCCGAAACTTTTTCCGCCGCCGGGGTGATGCCAGCGGCGCGCCGCTCCGGGAGCACCACGCCGTCCACGCCGGCGCAGTAGGCGGTGCGCAGGATGGCGCCCAAGTTGCGGGGGTCCTCGACACTATCGAGCAGCAGGAACAGTGCCGGCGGGCGAGCGGCGGCGAGCAGGTTTTCGAGGTCAACGTAGCGCTTGGCGCCGACCACAGCCGCCACACCCTGGTGGTCGGGGGAACCGGCGAGGCGATCGAGCTCGGCGCGGCCCACGAACCGCACCGGGATATTGGCTGCCCGCGCCCCTCGCACCGCCTCCTCGACCCGGCGACCGCCGCGGCCGCGGGCCACCAGCACCCGTTCCAGAGGGCGGCCGGCAGCCAGAGCTTCCTCCACCGCGTGGATGCCGTAGAGAATCGCCATTGAGCTCAGACAAAGACCGAGCAGAACTCGAGGACCCGCTGGCGGCAGCTTTTTACCCGGACCGGGAGGTCGAGCTCGGCGCCACGCTCGATGATGGGGAGCAGGTCGTCGAGCTTGGGACCGAAGGGCAAGCCGGTGAGCGCCACCCGGATGGGCTGATAGAGGTTGCGCCCACGCCAGGGGGTCTGGCGCTTGAGCTGTTCGAGAATCTGGTGGAAGCGCTCGACCGTGAGCCAACTGTCTTCGAGTACCCGCTGGCCGAAAGCCCGTATCACCTCGCGGGCTCCCTCGCGCTCGAGCGCCTCGCGGCTTTCCGGGAAGCGCAGGAAGCTCTCCGGCTGAAAGTCGAAGACCAACCGGGTGCGGGGCGGGAGCAGGGAGAGGAAGTCGAGACCAGGCAGCACGGCGCGAATCACGTCGCGCAGCCAGGTGCGCACGAGCGGAGACAATTCCCCCGGCGGGAGCCAGCCCACACGGCGGAAATACGGGAGCGACAATTCGAGCAGCCGGTCGAGGTCGGCGCGCTCGAGCCAGGCATGGTTGAGGCGCCGCAGCCGCTCGAAGTCAAAGCGAACCGGAGTCCTGAGCAGGTGCTGCGGCGACCACAACTCGACGATCTGCTCGCGGGAGAGCAGCTCGCCGGATGGGGCCGGCAGCTCCCACGCGCAGACCGCCAGAAAATTGAGGAGAGCTTCGGGCAGCACGCCCAGCTCGCGCAGTTCGGCGACCCGGGTGCGGCCGCTCCACTGGCCCCAAGGCGAGGGTGCAGATTCTTCGATGGGGGGTAGATTGTGCAGCCAGGTGGGGGCTTCTCCGCTGGCAGCTTCTCCGTTCCAGTCGAGTCCCAGCCAGCGCAGCTCTTCACGCCACTCGGGACCGCCGCCTTGCCGGAGCGTGAAGGTTCCCTGCTGCCGGCGCGCCTCCAGCCAGAGGTAGAGCGCAGTCCGGGCGGCGTCCGTGGTCAGGGCGTCGGCGGCCGGCAAGAAATGAAAGGAAGCTCGCATCCCGTCTAGGATAGCACGCCGGCCCGGCCGGGCCTGAGCGGGCCGGGGGAGCCCTAGGGCGGGCTCGGGTGACGGAACGCCTGGTAGCGGGCGCGCTGCTCCGAGGTCAACAGCTCGCGGGCCTCGAGGTGGGCCGCCAGATGCACCCAGCGCAACTCGGCCCGCAGCGAGGCGATGTCGTTGAGCAGGAGCTGGAGCGCCAGGGGGTCCACGCTTCCGGAAGCGAACAGCCGCTCGAGCTCGGCCTCCCTCTCGAGCACCTGTTTCCCCACTTCGAGGGCGCGGGTTTGCATACGGTCGAAGAGGCGCCGAACCTGCTCTTCCTGCCCCGGGGTGAGCTCGAGTCGCTCCCGGAGCTCGAGGATGTGTTTCGGGCCCGGGAAGCCGTGGCGGTCGGCGGCCAGGGCCATGCCAAATCCTTCGCCACGCTCCAGCGCCTGTTGCTCTTGCGCGAAGCAGGCGTGGTGAGCCGCCTGGTCCGACGCGGCCGGCACGTGCTGCTCGCCTGAGGCGATTGCGCTGAGCGCAAACCCAGCCAGGCCGAGAACGACTCCAAGGATTCTTGCCTTCATGCTTCCTCCCCAAGGGAACAGAAAAGCAGGTCCCTCGACTCGCTTTGCTCGCTCGGGATGACAGCCAAGAACGCCGTCAGGCGGCGGAGCGGGCAGCCTGGCGCCGCTTGCGGGCCAGGAGCTCACGGGCCAGCCGGGGCAGCTCCTCGTACTTGAGTTTGCCCTGCTCGTAGAGTTTCACCTTCTCTTTGGCGCGCTTGCGACGCTTGTGGTGCTTCTTCCAAGTCAGGAACGATTTCTGACGCATGCGATTCAATCCTCCAGTCGGTTATAGGTCACAAAAACTGAAAAGCGGATTCCTCGGAATGACAATCTCTACAGCTTGTGACTCTCCAAGAGCACGATGGCCTGAGCGACCATGGCCTCGCCGCGCCCGATGGCCTCGAGACCTTCGGTTGTCTTGGCTTTGATGTTGACCTGAGCGGGCTCGATGCCCAGCGTGCGGGCCAGCATTTGTTTCATTTGCGCACAGTGCGGGGCCAGCTTCGGCTCCTGGGCGAGGATGACGCTATCCACCTGGGCCACCCGCAGCCCCTTCGCTCGCAGCATCTCGACCACCTGGGCCAGCAGCTTCAGACTGCTGATGTCTTTCCACTTCGGGTCGGTATCCGGGAAGTGCTGGCCGAGGTCGCCGAGGCCGGCGGCGCCCAGTAGAGCGTCGCAGAGGGCGTGCGTGAGCACATCGCCATCCGAGTGGCCTGCCAACCCTTTGTTGAATGGGATCTCGACCCCGCCGAGAAAGAGTTTTCGCCCCTCCGCCAGCCGGTGGTAGTCGTAGCCGATCCCCACGCGCATCCCTAGTCCTACCGTGCCCGCCCCCGCTCCTGCCCTAGCAACAAGTGCGCGAGTTCGAGGTCGGCTCCTCCCCTGTCATGTTGAGCCCCGAAAGCCAGCCCTGGCAGGCACTCGGGGCGAAGGCTCTCAACGCGGCGATATGCCGTTCGGCTGAGATCCTTCGCTTCGCTCAGGATGACAGGCAGAGAAGCAGCAGGGTTCAGCATGGCTAATGGGTCTTCTCCTGCGAAAGCAGGAGGCGGGCGAGTGCAAGGTCGGCGGGAGTTGTAATCTTCAGATTGCGCTCGGAGCCCATCACCACGGTGACTGGGTGGCCGAGGCGCTCGACCAAGCCGGCCTCATCGGAGGCGCGGAAGCCGTCGCGGGCGGCCGCCGCCATCGCTTCTTTCAGCAGCTGGCAACGAAACACCTGCGGGGTCTGGGCGAGCACGATGCGCTCGCGGGGCAGCGTGGCCGTGATGCGGGAGGCGTGGCCACCGGCGGCGGGCTCGACCTGCTTGACCGTGTCCGCCGCCGGCAGGCCCAGGATGGCGGCCCCCGTCTCCGCCCCGGCCTCAATGACGCGCTCAATCAAGGCAGGCTCCACAAATGGACGCACCGCGTCGTGGACCAGCACCAAGTCGGCCCCGGCCGGCACAGCCTCGAGGGCGTTTGCGACCGACTCCTGGCGCGATTCGCCCCCGTCCACCACCCTCACCCGGCCAGCGTAGTCCTCCTGGCGGAGACGGGCCTCGACCCCGGCGCGGTCGGCGGGACGGACGGCAACGATGAGGCGCTCGATGCGGGGACAGGCGGCGAGCTTGCGCAGAGTCCAGAACAGGATGGGCACGGCGTCGAGCTCGAGCAGCGGCTTGGGGGGCGCCGCGCCCTGCGCCGTCCGGCCTCGGGCCATGCGCACCCCCAACCCGGCAGCGGGGATGATGGCGACAACTCGCATCGGAGCTCTCACCTGGGAAGGGAAACGGAGGCCGGCTAGCTGCCGGTTTCAGCCGGCGGATAGCGCCCGGCCCGCTCCGGCTCCTCGCTGCCCTCTGGGCGCGCCGAGGGGCCCGGGGACTGGTGGTTGGCAGCACGGTCGCGCTCGCGGCTGCGTTCGGCGGGCCCGCGGTCGGCCGGTCGCCCTTCTTCGTAGCGGCCGAAGATCATCTTGCCGGCGGTGGTCTGCAGGACGCTGGTGACCGAGATGTCGATGGTGCGGGAGATCATGCGGCGGGCATTGTCCACCACCACCATGGTGCCGTCGTCCAAGTAGGCGACGCCCTGGTTGGGCTCTTTGCCCTCTTTGAGGATGAAGACCCGCATGGACTCGCCGGGCAAGACCACGGGCTTCAGGGCGTTGGCGAGCTCGTTGATGTTCAGGACCTGGATGCCCTGGAGCTGGGCGACCTTGTTGAGGTTGAAGTCGTTGGTGACGATCTTGGCTTCGTAGCGCTTGGCGAGCTCGATGAGCTTCTGGTCAACGTCGCGCAGGAAGGGGAAATCGTCCTCGATGATCTGGGTCTGGAGGTGGGCAATCTTCTGGAGGCGCTGCAGGATGTCAAGCCCGCGACGGCCGCGGTTGCGCTTCAAGGAGTCGGAGGAGTCCGCCACCAGCTGCAGCTCACGCAGCACGAACTGGGGGATGAGCAGGAGGCCGTCAAGAAAGCCGGCGTCGCCGATGTCGGCGATGCGGCCGTCAATGATGACACTGGTATCGAGTACCTTGTACATGCGCCGGGGGGTACGCTCGGCCCCGAACAGCCCGCCCAGCGCCTGCAGGTTCAGCAGGTCGCCCTTGTTGGCGCCGATGATCATGCCGAGGTAGCTCATCACCAACAGCAGGGCCACCTGGAGGAAGGACTGGGTTTTGGGCTCGATGTTGGTGCCGGAGAGCACCAGGGCCATCAGGTAGGCGCAGAGGATGCCGGCAATCGCCCCCACCACGGCCCCGATGAGCCGCTTCAGGCTCGAGTGCCGCAGGCGCATCTCGAGCAACACTCCCGCCAAGCCCAGCAGCACCCCAAAGAGCGCCGCGTAGAGTGCCGGCAGCCGGAAGGGGCGGAAGTGATAGGTGGCGACGGCGGTCAGCAGGATGAAGCTGACCCGGAAGGTGGCCAGGTCGAGCCACCCCCACTTCTCCAGGACCGAGGGGCGTGGCGGGGTGGCCGGGGGCACGGGCAAATCCGCCCGGCTGCGGTTCGGCTGGCGGCCCGGAGAAAAGGGATGATTGCGCTCCCGGCGCGGAGTTTCCTGCACTTCCCGGTTCAGAATGGCCTCCCTCGATGAGTGCGTTCCGTGAGTATACACCTGCCAGGGAGGGGCCACAAGAGTTTCCGTCCGAGCCCCCCAGGGCTAGTCGAGGTAGAGGCGGGGGATGCGCTTGCCAAGGCCGGAGAGGACTTCCGAAGCCACTGTCTCCAGGGCGCGAGCGGGCTCGGTGGGGGGAATGGAGGCGATGCCGTTCGAGCCAATCAAGATGGCTTCATCGCCCGGCTGGGCCTCGGGGACATCGGTGACGTCGGCCAGGGTGAGGTCCATCCCAATGGTGCCCACGGCGGGGGCGAACTGCCCGCGGACAATGACCCGGGAGCGCCCGCTCAGGCCGCGGCGCCAGCCGTCGCCGTAGCCGATGGGCAAAATAGCGATCCGGGAGGGACGCAGCGTAACGTAGCTGGCGCCGTAGCCCAAAGGGGCGTTCGCCGGGTAGTTGCGCACCAGGTAGATTTGGGCCTTCAGCGTCAACACCGGCTTCACCGGGAGCCTGGCCGCGAATTCGGCCGTGCGGTCCTGGCCCTGGGGAAATTTGAAAAAGGACAGGTAGCCGTACAGCATCGACCCAGGCCGCACCATCGTCCCCCAGGTGTCGGGCCGGGCCACGAGGGCTCCGGTGTTGGCGAGGTGGACGAGCGGGGGCCGAAAGCCCCGTTGGGCGAACTGCTGCCGCACTTCCTCGAAACAAGCCACCTGCTTGGGAGTCTGGTCGGAGGTGAAATCTTCCGCCGAAGCGAAGTGGGTGTAGAGGCCTTCGAGTGCCAGGCGGCGGCTAGCGGCCAGAAGGTCGAGCACGCGGGGGACGTCCGGGCAGGAGATGCCCAGCCGGCCCATCCCGGTGTCAATCTTCACATGGCAGCCGACGCGCCCCCGAAGGTTCGGGGCTGCTTGCGCGGCCCGCTCCAGGCGCTCGAGCTGGCCGACTTCGGTGATGGCCGGGGTGATGTTGTGGGCGAGCAGGTCCTTTTCTTCGCCGGGAAAGAAGCCGGTGAGAACCAGGATCGGGGCGCGGACGCCTCCCAGGCGCAGCTCGAGGCCCTCGGCGACGCAGGCGACCCCCAGGGCGTCAACCCGGGCTTCTTCCAAAGCCCGCGCCACCGGCACGGCCCCGTGGCCGTAGGCGTCGCCCTTGACCACAGCCAGGACTTTCCGCTCCCGGCCAACGTAGCGGCGGACGATGGCCAGGTTTTCCTTCAGTTGTGAGAGCGAAATCTCCGCCCAACAGGGCCGCGGCGCCATTCCCACTCAGGACCCCCTCAAACTCTCCGACGCGGCGAGCAGTGAAAAAGGATGCTCGAGCGCACCAGACAAACTCCCATTTTTACCCGGAATGACGCGAAAGAGCAATGAGGGCGGTGCCCCCCAAGCGCGCCTGCCTGAGTCGGGTGGGCCGGAGGCCCGAGGTAAGGGGAAAGGGGCCGGGGCAGCTTGCGTTCTGCGTCAGAGGACGCGTCGCGACGCAGGAAACAGCCCTCCCAGAATCAGTCCCAGCCGGGCAGGCGAAGCCGGGCTACTTTTCTTCGGGGAGGCGCAGGAGGTTTTCGAAGCGGGTGAACTCGCGCAGGAAGGCGAGGTGAATTTTGCCGGTGGGGCCGTTGCGCTGCTTGGAAACGATGAGCTCGGCGCGGCCGCGCTCCTCTTCGGTGACGCTTTCCGGGTCGCGGTACATCTCCGGGCGGAAGATGAAGGCGACGACGTCGGCGTCTTGCTCGATGGAGCCGGACTCGCGCAGATCGGAGAGCTGCGGGCGGTGGTCGCCACCACGCTGCTCGGGGGCACGGCTCAACTGGCTGACGGCGACCAGGGGGACGTGGACTTCCTTGGCCAGGGCCTTGAGGCCGCGGGAGATGCTGGAAATCTCCTGGGTGCGATTCTCGAAGCGCCCCCGGCCGCTCATCAACTGGAGGTAGTCCACCACAACGAGGCCCAGGCCGTGCTCGGCCTGGAGGCGCCGGCACTTGGCGCGCATCTCGAGCACGGTCAGGACCGGAGTGTCGTCAATGAAGATGGGGGCTTCGGCCAGGCGCCCGAGAGCGATGGTCATTTTGCCCATCTCTTCGCGGCTCAGGAAGCCGCTGCGGAACTTGTGCGAGTCCACGCGGGCTTCGGCGCAGAGCAAGCGGAAGAGCAGGGCCTCGCGGGCCATCTCCAGGCTGAAGATGGCCACCGGCTTCGAGAGCTGCATGGCGGCGTGCTCGGCGATGTTCAGGGCCAGGGCGGTCTTGCCCATCGCCGGGCGGGCCGCCAGCACGATGAGATCGGCGGGCTGGAGGCCGGAGGTGAGGTTGTCGAAGTCGGTGAAGCCAGTGGCCAGGCCGGTGATGTGCTGGCGGCGCTCAAAGACTTCGTCCAGGCGCGGCAGGGTGGCCTTGGCGATTTCCTTGAGCGAGAGCAGGCCAGCTTTGACGCGCTCTTCGGCCAAGGAAAAGATGGCGTGCTCGGCGCGGTCGAGAACTTCGTCGGCCTCTTCTTCGGCCTCGTAGGCCTGGGTGATGATGTTGTTGGAGGCGTGGATGAGGTTGCGGAGCAGGGCTTTTTCTTTGACGATGCGGGCGTAGTGCTCGACGTTCGAGACTTTCGGCACGCCGTCGACGAGCGAGCTCAGGTAGGCGCTGCCGCCCGCGGCCTCCAGCTCCCCGGCACGGTCGAGCTCCTCGTGCAGGGTGACCAAGTCAATGGCGTGGGTCTCCTCCGAGAGCTTGATCATGCGGGCAAAGATGCGCCGGTGGCCGTCAAGGAAGAAGTCGGCCGGCTCGAGGATTTCGATGACGGGGTGGAAGGCCTGGTTGTCGAGGAGGATGGCGCCCAGAACCGAGCGCTCGGCGTCCAGGTTGTGGGGCAGCTTGCGATCGAGGGTTACATCAACCGCCATTGCCTCCTAGAAGCCTCCGCGCACCGAAGATACAGGCGAGACTATTTTCGCTTTTTCTTTGCTGAAGTCAAGGAGGCTCTTGCAGCTCCTGCCCCCGGCTTCCTCACAACAAATCGCTCCCGCCGGCGCGACCAGGTGTCCCTGATCCCCCGAGGACTCGGAGGCGGGTTCACCCTGAGGGCTCACCCTGAAGGGACTCCCTGGTCACGCCAAGCAGGAGCAGGCCCGAATCGGACCGGCCGGAATCTCCGCGGGCGGCAGAGGCGTCCGGCATTCGCTCGCGCGATGCCGGCGCGCCGGACGGTCCCCTTGGGGGCCGTCCGGTTTCCGGCCCGGTCCCGGTTCGAGCTCGCCCTGCTTCGGAGCCCGCGCACAGAGGCTGAACCTTGCGGCTCCGCCCGGCTCCGTCGAGCTGCCGCCCCGGTCGACCGGGGCTGCCCTCCCGTCCCGAATTCCTTCGAGCTAGGATGAGGCGAGAAGCAGGGCAACTCAAAACTGCGGCGCGATTCTCTTCAGGCCAACAGGCGGATGCAAGCGAAAAGCGACGCGGGCTTGTGACTATCTGGTGGAAAAGCCGAGAAAGCTGTTACCGGCTGTGGAAAAGGGGGGCGGAAAGGCCGCTCATTCTTCCCGCACCACGGTTACCTTGACCGTGGCGGTCACGTCGGCGTGCAGGCGCAGCGGAATCTGGTATTCGCCCAGGGTTTTGATGGGCTCTTCGAGCAGCACCTTGCGCTTTTCGATGGAGAAGCCCTTGGCTTCCAAGGCTTCGGCGATGTTCATCGCCGTCACCGAGCCGAACAGCTGGTCGGACTCGCCGGCCTTGGCGCGCAGGGTCAGCTCCACCTGGGCGAGCTGCGCGGCCAGCGACTCGGCGCCCGACTTTTCCTGGGCGCGCCGGCGGACGCCAGCGGCTTTCATGTCGGCCACCTGCTGGCGGTTGGCCTCGGTGGCGGCCAGGGCCAGCTGGCGCGGCAACAGGTAGTTGCGGGCGTAGCCGTCCTTCACGGTGACGATGTCGCCGCGCTGGCCGAGCTTGGGAACGTCCTCGCGCAGGATGACTTCCATGGATGGCTCCTCCGCCTAGTGACCTGCGACCGCAAAGGGCAGCAGGGCGATGTTGCGGGCCCGCTTGATGGCCACCTTCAATTGACGCTGGTGCGGGGCGCAGACCCCGGTCACGCGCCGGGGCAGGATCTTGCCGCGCTCGCCGATGAACTGCCCGATGACCTTGACGTCCTTGTAGTCAATGTGGTCCATCTTTTCCACGCAGAACTTGCACACCTTGCGGCGGCGGAAGAAGCGGCGCCCTCCGGGACCGGCCGGACGGCGGCCGCCGCGTCCGGCGCGGTCGTCGCGACGGGGCCCCCGAGGGTGCCGTTCGGCAGCGGCGTGCTCAATCCCCTGGGGCGGAGCCCCGCCCGGGGTGGTCGGATTCTCTGGGGTCATGGCGTCCTTTCTCTCCTCACTAGGCGCTGGCCGTAGCTTCCGCCGAGCCGCTGCTCGCCGGCGGCCCCGGACGATGGCGGCGGGCAGCGCGGTGTTCGCGGCGGTGGCGGAGCTTCTCCATCCTCTTCCGCTCCAGGTCGACGCGCACGCTCAGAAACTTGATGACCGGCTCGGCC
>JACQTJ010000006.1 GCA_016210855.1 Acidobacteriota bacterium
CCAAAAGGCACTTGCGATGACCCCGAAAAACAGCAGGGTGGATTGGACTGTCGGCCTGGCCCTGGCCGTTTCGCTCTTTGTGCTGGCACCGGACGCGCTGGCTCAGGAATTCACTCTGCGCCGCGGGAAGAACTAGGAGGTCCCATGCATCGTGCGCTTTGCTTGGTGGTGGCGTTGGTTGTGGTCGGAGCGGCCTGGGCCGAGGAGCCAGCCCCGGTGTATGTGAAGGCCGGGAAGCTGCTCGACGTCCGCAGCGGGCGGCTGCTCGCTGACCAGGTGGTGGTCATTCGCGGGGAGCGCATCGAGCAGGTCGTGCCTGTCGCTGAGGTTTCGATCCCGCGGGGCGCCATGGTGGTGGACTTGAGCCGGGCCACCGTCCTGCCCGGGTTGATTGATGCCCATGACCACCTGACCGGCGACCACCGCTTCCACGGCTACCGCTCGCTGGCCATCTCCGTGCCCCGCGAAACCCTCTATGGCGTGCTCAACGCCCGGAAGACGCTCGAGGCCGGCTTCACCACCGTGCGCAACGTGGGCGCCGAGGGCTACTCGGATGTGGCCCTGCGCGATGCCATCAACGACGGCGAGATTCTGGGGCCGCGCCTGCTGGTCTCCGGTCCCGCGCTCGGCATCACCGGCGGCCACTGCGACGATAACCTCTTGCCCGCCGAGTACAGCCACCGTGCCGAAGGGATCGCCGACGGGCCCTGGGCGGTGCGGGCCAAGGTGCGCGAGGTCACCAAGTATGGCGCCGACCTGATCAAGTTCTGCGCCACGGGCGGGGTGCTCTCGAAAGGCGACGACGTGGGTGTTCAACAGTACACGCTGGAAGAGATGCAGGCCATCGTGGACGAGGCCCACAAGCTCGGCCGCAAGGTGGCCGCCCACGCCCACGGCCCCGAGGGCATCAAGGCCGCGATTCTCGCCGGGGTGGATTCGATCGAGCACGCCAGCCTGGTTGACGAGGAAGGAATTCATCTCGCCCGCCAGCGCGGCAGCTACCTGGTGATGGACATCTACAACGACACCTTCATCCTCGCGCACGGCGCCGAAGTGGGGATGCTGCCCGAGTCGCTCGAAAAGGAGCGCCAGATCGGCCAGCTCCAGCGCGACAACTTCCGCCGCGCCCATCAGGGCGGCACCCGCATGGCCTTCGGCTCGGACGGCGGCGTCTACCCGCACGGGGACAACGGCAAGCAGTTCGCCTACATGGTGGAGTACGGGATGACTCCGTTCGAGGCCATTCAGGCGGCCACGATTCACGCCGCCGAGCTGCTCGGCTGGGCGGACCGGGTGGGCGCAGTCGAGCCGGGCAAGTTCGCCGACCTCGTCGCCGTCGAGGGCGACCCGCTCAAGGACGTTACCCTGCTGGAGCGCATCCGCTTTGTCATGAAAGGCGGCGTCGTCGTCCGCCACGACCTTTCCCGGTAGCGCCGCTCAGCGCTTGACGGCGATGCCCTGGATTTCGAAGCGCCCGCCCAGCAGCAGCGGCCCTGAGCCGATGAAGGCCCGGGCAGGGAAATTGTCTTTGAAGTACGAGCGGTAGATGCGGTTGAAGTCGCCGAAGAGCGAGAGGTCGGTGGAGAAGACTTGGACGTACACCAAGTCGTCCATCGTCATCCCCGCCTCTCCCAGAGTCTCCTTCATCCCCTCCAGCGCCAGGCGAATCTCCTGCTCCAAGTTCTCGTGCGCCCGGCCGGTCTTGGGATCAAGGCCGATCGTGCCGGCCAGATAGAGCGTGTCTCCCACGAGCACGCCGTCGCTGAACGGCAGCGGCGCCCGGACCGGGTCATCTGTCCGCTTGATGTGCCGCCTCCCCCGGGCCTCCGAAGAAACCCCGACCGACAAGCCCAGGAGAACCACACCCACGAGCAGGACCGAACTCTTTCTCATCGGTTATCTCCTCCGCCGTAGCTTTGGTCGAGAAGTTCTATCACGTGGAGAACCTGTTGGCCCGAGTGGTACTGCGCGACGCCGGCGCGCAGCTGGAGCAGGCAGCCGGGGTTCGAAGTGACGATGGCCTGGGCGCCGGTCGCGCGGGCGTGCTCGATCTTCTCTTCGAGCAGCGCCCGGGCCACTTCGGGCTGGGTGAGGTTGTAGATGCCGGCGCTGCCGCAGCAGTGGTCGGCGAGCTTCATCTCTTTGAGTTCCACTCCCGGAATCGAGCGTAGAAGTTCCCGCGGGGCGCTGCGAATCTTCTGCCCGTGCACGAGGTGGCAGGAGTCCTGGTAGGTGACGCGGAGTGGGCGTCCCTCGCCTCCGCTCGGGACAAGCAAGCCCAACTCGACGAGGAACTCACTCACGTCGCGTACCCGGGCGCGGAACTGGGCGGCGCGCTCAAGCATCGCCGGGTCGTTCGGAAAAAGCTGCTCGTACTCCTTGAGCGTCGAGCCGCAGCCAGCGGCATTGGTGACGATGGCGTCGAAGTGGTCAGTCAGAAAGGCGTCGAGGTTCGTGCGGGCGAGATGGCGGGCGACGTCGCGCACGCCGGCGTGGACGTGCAGGGCCCCGCAGCAGAGCTGCCCGGCGGGCACGACAACTTCGCAGCCGTTCTTTTGCAAAACGCGGAGGGTGGCGCGGTTGAGTTCGGCGAAGGCCACCTGGGCGATGCAGCCGGCAAAGAAGGCCACGCGGGCGCGGCGCTTGCCTTCAGCCGGGAACACCTGCCCGAGCTCGGAAAAGAAAAAGCGGTCGTCCACCGCTGGCAGCAGCCGTTCGGCTTCGCCGAGCTTGCCGAATAGCCGCAGCACGCCGGAAGCGCGCACCAGCCGTTCGAAGCCCGAGCGCTGATAGAAGCGCAGCAGCGCCCCGAGCGTAGCCAGGCGCCCGGGATAGGGGAGCAGGTGGCGTAGTCCGAGGCTGCGCAGGAGCCGCGAGACCAGCGGGCGGCGGTAGTTCAGTTCGATCTGGGCGCGGGCAGCCTCAACCAGCTTGCCGTACTCGACCCCGGACGGGCAGGCAGTCTCGCAGGCGCGGCAGTCGAGGCAGAGGTCAATGTGGCGGACGAAGGACTCGCCCAGCTTGAGCCGGCCTTCGTCCACGAGAATCATTTGATGGATGCGGCCGCGGGGCGAATCCATCTCGACCCCGAGCAGCCGATAGGTCGGACAATGGTTCAGGCACAGCCCGCAGTGGATGCACTTCGAGTACAGCTCCCAGGTGGGCCGCTCCTGGCCTTCATACCCTTGAGCCACAGAGGTCAACGCAGCCCCTCCTACCATCCTGCCCTGTCATCCTGAGCGGAGCGAAGGATCTCGACCTGGTGCTTTGGGCTCCGCTGGGATTCTTCGTCGGCCGTACGGCCTCCTCAGAATGACACCAGGGGCAAGGACCGCAACGGTCTTCTTTTCCACGGTATCGGCTCCGCTCACAGACCTCCCAGGAAGCGGCTGGGGTTCAACATGCGGTCAGGGTCGAACTGGCCCTTGAGTTTCTGCATCAGCAGTCTATTCCGTCAAGATTCTTCCGATCACGTCCGGCCCCGGTGGGCCCTCCACCCAGTTCACGTCCCAGGCCGCATCCACGGTGATGAAAGCCAGACCGTCGTCCGGCAGCCAGGCCTGATGAATCATTTTGCTGGGAATGTAGTTGAAAGAGCCCGGGCCGAGCACTTCTTTCTTCCCGTCGCACTCAAAGACGAAGGTGCCGCGCAGCACGGTGTGGGTTTCGTTGGCCGTATGCCAGTGCCGAGGGACGTGCATCGCTTTGGGATTTCGGATCAGGAGCTGGGTCGCTTGCGTCTTCGGATCGACGCGCAGGATGGCGATCTCGGGGGAGTCGGCTCCCCACTCGGGAAACATTTTTTCCCACTTCACGTCCTCGAATTTCACCGAGAAGTATTGCGGTGCCGGGGCGGCCGCGGGCGCTTGCGACCTTGCCAGTGGTTCGCCGAACGACAGCGCGGCCAGGCTCAGGGCTGCCAGCGTCACCGGTACTGCCAAGCCAACCGTTCCTGCTCTACGCCGATTCATAAGTATCCTCCTTGTTCACAGGCCTCCCACGAAGCGGCCGGGGTTGAGCACGCGGTCGGGGTCGAACTGGGCCTTGAGCTTCTGCATCAGGGGGAAGTCGTCCCGGACCGGCCCCCAAGGATTGACGTCGCGCTTTACCTCGGTCGGGCACCAGGGGATGGTGGTGCGCCCGCCGAAGTTGTTGCCGGCGTGGATCATCTCGGTCGCAGCTTGCGCCATCCTTCGGGCTACGCCCTCAGGACAAGTTCTGCGCGACGCGTCGGGCCCGTCAGCCGGGGGTAACAAGTAAATGTAGGCGATGCCGGAGCCGGCGTGGGCGTGAGCCGCTGCGGGAAGCTCGTAGCGGGCCGCCACCTGCGCAGCTTTGGTCAGGAAAGCTCCCACCTGAGTTAGCGGGAGTGTGCACTTTGCGACGGTGGCAGCCGGGTGGGCCTCGCGCGCCCTGGCGATGAGCTCGCGCACGGCGGCCCAAAGGGCGCTTCCCTCGACTCCGCTTCCCTCGACTGCGCTCGGGACAGGCGGCACAAGCGGGTGCTCGCGCCAGAAAGGGGTGAAGGAACTCGCCTTCGTCTCGCGGGCCAGGGCCGCGAGTTCGGTTTCATAGCGGCGGAGGACGGCTTCGACGCCGCTGGCGGCGACGAGCAACGACCAGGCCGCTGGGCTGAGCGTGTTGAGAGGAAGGAGTTGTGCGGCCGCCCGGTCCACGAGTTCCAGGACAGTCGGTTGCAAGACGGAGTGCACGATGCGGTTGCGCATTTCGAGGGCGGCTTCGAGGCTCGCGAAGCCGACCACGAAGCTCGCCCGGGCCGGGGGCAGGGGGAAAGCCTTGAAGTTGACCTCGGTGATGATGCCCAGCGTGCCCAGCGAGCCAATCATCAGCTTGGAGAGGTCGTAGCCGGCAACGTTCTTCACTACCCGGGCCCCGGTCTTGACCAGCCTGCCTTCCCCCGTGACGAACCGCATCCCCAGCACGAAATCGCGCCAGGTGCCATAGGCGTAGCGCAGCGGGCTCGAGGCGTTCACCGCCAGCAACCCGCCCACCCCGGCGCGCTCAAAGTATGGCGCCAAGCCGGGAAGGAACTGGCCGTGCTCGCCCAGGAGTTTGTCCACGGCCGCGATGCCGATGCCGGCTTCGACACTGAAGGTGAGATCGCCGGGGTCGTAGTCGAGGACGCGGTTCATCCGGGCCAGCGAGACGGCCACATCGGCGGCCGCCGGTGGATTGCCGATGGGAAGAAAAGCGCCGCTCGTCACCGGAAGCAACCCGGCCCGATGGGCTCGGGCCCAGCGGACGATTTCGATTAGCTCCTTGGCGTTCTCCGGCTCGACGACGGCGCTCGGTGTCACCCCGTCCACGGAGAACCGCCCGCGCGACTCAGCGTCAGTTGCGACCGAGCACCTGACGGCAGCGCGTAGTGTTTCGAGCTGGTCGGTGGCGGCCGGCATTGGCTAGCTGCAGATTCCTCGCTGCGCCCCTCGACTTCGCTCGGGACTGGCTCCGAATGACATGCGGTTAGGCACCAGCGCGTTGGGGGAGCGGGCGAACGCGGAGTTCCCCGCAGGACTTCGAGAGCGGGAACATCTTGGCGGGGTTCAGGCGTCCGGTGGGGTTGAAGACTTGCTTGACGCGGGCCATGGCGTCGAGGTCGTCGTCAGAGAAAAGCAGTGGCATCATCTCTTGCTTCTCCATGCCCACGCCGTGCTCGCCGGTGATGGAGCCGCCCATCTGGACGCAAAACTTCATCATTTCGTTGGAGGCCGCCACCACACGGGCGAACTGTTCGCGGTCGCGGGCATCGAAGAGGATCATGGGGTGGAGGTTGCCGTCGCCGGCGTGGAAGATGTTGCCGACCTGGAAGCCGTGCCGGGCGCCGATTTCGATGACGGCCCGCAGGGTTTGCGGGAGCTTGGTGCGGGGGATGACGCCGTCCTGCACGTAGTAGTTGGGGGCCAGGCGGCCCATGGCCCCGAAGGCGTTCTTCCGCCCCGCCCAAAGCTTTTCGCGTTCGACTTCGCTCCGGGCGCGGCGGACTTCGCGGGCCCGGTGGGCCCGGCAGACTTCTTCCACCTGGTCGGCCTGGACTTCCACGGCTTCGCGCAGGCCTTCGACTTCGATGAGCAGCACCGCGGCGGCGTCGAGCGGGAAGCCGGCGTGGGTGGCGGCCTCGACCGCGCCCAGGCAGAACTGGTCGAGCATCTCGCAGGCCGCCGGGGTGATGCCGCGGGCGGTGAGGTCGGCGACGGTTTCGGTGGCATCGTCCACAGTCTCAAAAATCCCGAGCAGGGTTTTCACCGCCTCCGGCAGGCGGCACAGCCGCACGATGATCTTGGTGACAATGGCCAGGGTGCCTTCCGAGCCGACCAGCAGGCCGGTCAAGTCGTAGCCGGGGGTGTCGAAGGTTTTGCCGCCGACTTCGACCAGCTCGCCCGTAGGCAGGACGAGTTCGAGGCCCAGTACATGGTTGGTGGTGACGCCGTAGGCCAGAGTGTGCGGCCCGCCGGCATTCTCGGCCACGTTGCCTCCGAGCGTGCAGGCCTTTTGGCTGGAGGGATCGGGGGCGAAGTAGTAGCCGCGGTCTTCCACGGCCCGGGTGAGGTCGAGGTTGACGACGCCCGGCTCGACCCCGGCGCGCAGATTCGCGAGGTCAATCTCCAGGATGCGTTTCATCCGGCTGAAGACCACGAGCAGGCCGCCCTGTGGGGCCAGGGCCCCGCCGGAAAGCCCGGTGCCGGCCCCGCGGCCGACGATGGGCACTTCGTACTGGTTGGCGAGCCGCACCAGGCGCACCACGTCCTGGGTGGTTCGTGGGAAGACGACGGCATCGGGCAGGGCGCGCTCGACCGAGGCGTCGTACTCGTAGAGCAGCAGCTCTTCCGGACGCCAGAGGACGCCCTCCTGGCCGAGGGCTTTTTGCAGGTCCTTGATGAGCCTTTTGTTCACGCCTGGCCTCGTTCGAGCGGCTGAACGGGAGACCGAGAAAGCTCCCATCGGTAGATTCGGCCGTTGGAACGAGGCTATGGTAGCGCAAATGCGGGCAGAGCGGGAGCGCGCTGGCTGTATGCTAGACTGAAGCACAGAGGCAAAGAGGCAAAGAGGCGGGGAGAACAGAGTGCGGCCAAAGGTGTTGGTGGCGCGGGAGCTGCCGGAAGCGGCCATGCGCTTGCTTTGG
>JACQTJ010000056.1 GCA_016210855.1 Acidobacteriota bacterium
CCTTCGGGTTGAGCCAGGCCCGATAAACGTCGGCGGGCGTACCCTTCACCAGCGTCCGGGCCAGCACTTCCTGCTCAAGGCTCTCGGTTTCAAGATTCGTCTTCAGGCGCAGGAGGAAATCCGCCCAGCCGTATTCGTAGTCCTCGGCCGATTCTGTGGCTGCCTGCACCACGGTCACCAGCGTCGAGCCGCGCTCGCCCTTCAGCGTCAAGGTCACGACTGGCGGGCCTGCCCCGCCACCGGCGGGGCCAAGCACCAGGGTCGACCCGGGGACAACGTCGAGCACGGCGCCTTTCCAGACCGCGCTCCCCGCCCGGCCGCGGGGGGCGAGCTTCGCCCACACCCCCCACTGCCAGCGGAACGCCATGCCCGGCTGCGCCCCCATCTCCACCCGTCCCAGCGTAAGCAGGCCGAGGTCGCGCGGCGAGGTGAGCGCCGCCCAAACCCGCTCCGCCGGCACCAGCAGCGCCAGCGACTCGACAATCGGCTTCGCCGCTTCCCGCACCTTCCCCGTCCTTCTTCGAGAGAGCGAGACGGCTCGACGCCCCTGTTATATCATTTTGGTCGTGCCCCCCACCGCCGAACAGCTCGCCGGGCAGGAAGAGCAGCGCGAAAAGAAGAGCGTGGCTTTGACGAGCCTGCTCGCGGCGCTGCTGCTCGTGAGCCTGAAGACTCTGGTCGGCCTCTCTACACACAGCTTGGGGGTGCTCTCGGAAGCCGCTCACTCCGGCCTCGACCTCATCGCCGCCGCCATCACTTACCTCTCCGTCCGCGTCTCCGGCAAGCCGGCGGACGCCGACCACCAGTACGGCCACGGCAAAATCGAAAGCTTCTCCGCCTTCCTCGAGACCGGCCTGTTGCTCGTGACCTGCGCCTGGATTGTCTGGGAGGCGGCGCGGCGGCTGTTCTTCAAGGAGGTGCACGTCGAGCCCACGATCTGGGCCTTCGGGGTGATGGCCATTAGCATGGTGATCGACCACTTCCGCTCCCGGGCCCTCGACCGCGTGGCCCGCAAGTACGACTCCCAGGCCCTCGAGGCCGACGCCCTGCACTTTCGCACCGACGTCTGGAGTTCGTCGGTCGTCATCCTGGGCTTGATCGGGGTCGTGCTCGCCGACCGCTTCGGGTGGCCGGGGCTGCACCGCGCCGACCCCCTCGCCGCCCTGGTGGTGGCCGGCATCGTGGTCTGGATCAGCGCTCGGCTGGGCAAGCGCACCGTGGACGTGCTGCTCGACACCGCTCCCGCCGGGGCCCGGGCCGAGGTCGAGCGCGCGGTAGCCGGCGTGGACGGGGTGTTGAGCGTGGACCGGGTGCGCACCCGCCGGGCCGGCAACCGCACCTTCGTGGACCTCACCATCGCCGTGCCCCGCACCGTGCCCTTCGAGCGCGTCCACGACGTCTCCGACCGGGTCGAGCAGGCGGTGCGCGGCATCCTTCCCGGGGCCGACGTGATGGTGCACATGGAGCCCCGGCCGCCCGCCGACGAGAATCTCTTCGACCAGGTGCGGGCCATCGCCCAGCGGCACAACTTGCTGGTGCACGAGCTCTCCGCGCATCAAGTCCGTGACCGCGCGGGCGAACGCGGCCGCCTGATTTTGGACCTGGACGTCGAAGTGGACGAGCGCCTCACCCTGCGCGAAGCCCACGCCCTGGCCGACCAGGTGGAAAAGGAAATCTACCGCGAGCTCCCCCAGGTCACCCAAATCAACACTCACATCGAAACCCTAGAGCGCGACATCCCGCCGGCCGCCAACCTCGACGACCTGGCCCGGGCGCTCGAAGCCCACCTGGGCGACGCCCCCTACCAGTTCCCCGAGCTGCTCGACGTCCACCAGGTCGAGGTGCACGAGGTGCAGGGCAAGGTCATGGCCTCCTGCCACGCCACCCTGGACGGCTCCCTCCCCATTGGCCGCGTCCACGACCTCACCCAGGCGCTCGAAGCCCGTACCCTCCGCCACTTCCCCCAGCTCTTCCGCCTCGCCATCCACACCGAGCCCCCCGAGGGCGGCTAGACTGGGCTGAGAGAAGGGAACCATGCTGAAAATCTTCACCACCTTGCTGACGGTCTTTACCAGCTCGATCGCGCTGGTCATCGCCATGCACTCTGTGGTCGTGGATGTCCAGGAAGCCAGCGCCCTCTGGGTTGCCCAGAAGGTTGTGTTCAGTACCGCGGTGGTGCTCCTGGGAGCACTCACCCTGTGGAACCTTTGGTCACGGGCGGTGAGTCGCGCCTCCTGGAGGCGAATCCTTTGGGTGGGCGCGATCGGTCTTGTGCCCCTGGGCGGGCTCACCGTGGTCAAGACCGTGCACCTCGCCCGGGTGACCGGTGATTGGGAGATGTATGCCATCGCCGCCGGCGTGGCTCTGATCGGACAAGGCCTCCTCACCCTCTGGAACCTCTGGGACCAGCAGCCTGAAGAGGCCTGAGTCGCTGCGCCAGCCGTGTTTCGTTCCCCTGGGTAGCGGGTTGGGACTAGCTGGCGAGCGGCCCCCGGGTTGCGTTCCGGCATCTAACTGGAGTAGAGTGGACGGGCTCCATCGCGCACCTCTCCCGTCACGGCAAGGAGTGCCGCTATGAAAAAGGGTCTCTGGTTGCTGGTAGCCATCTTGGTCCTGGCTCTATCTGTCCCCGCTCTGGCCACACAAGGCAAGGGCCAGGGCAAGCCCCCCGACAAGGGCAAACCGGCCGAGAAAGGCAAGTCTACCGAGGCCGGTAAGAGCGCAGCCGACAAGGAAAAGGAAAAAAGAGAGAAAGAAGATAAGGAGCGCGAAGAGCAGGCCAAGAAAGGCCGGGCTTTCGGCATGGGTCAGGAGAAGACCATCCGCGACTGGTTCAGCAACGAAAAGAACCTGCAAGGCCTGCCGCCGGGGCTGGCCAAGCGCGAAACCCTCCCGCCCGGCCTGCAAAAGCATTTGCAGCGAAACGGCACGCTGCCCCCGGGCTTACAGAGGCGCATCCAGCCGCTGCCGCAGACGCTCGCCCAGAAGCTGCCCAAGCCCCCCGACGGGGTGAAGCGGGTGGTAGTGGCCGGCAACGTCATCCTGCTCGAGGAGCGCACCAGCAAGATCCTCGACATCGTCACCGACGTCATCGGCGTGGCCAAAGGCTCGGGGAGCTCAACGGGCGTGCGCCGCACCGACTAGCGGCACGCTCCCTTTCGCCCTCGCCCGAGCCTGCTGAAGGGGCTCCTCGGGAATGCCGTTGCGCGCTCTCTGCCTGCTTTTTATCCTCGCCGGACTTCCGGCCCTCCTTCTCCCCCAGGAGCCTCCAGCGCGTCCCGCCAACCTGGCTCTATTCAACACCAGGGTCTGGACGGGCCAGGCCGACCAGCCCCTGGCCGAGGCAGTCGCCATCCGCGGTAACCGCATCATCCGCGTCGGCTCCAACCAGGAAGTGAATAAGCTGGTCGCCGAAGGCTACACCCGCATCCTCGACCTGCGCGGGCGCCTGGTGCTGCCGGGCTTCATCGACAACCACACCCATTTCGCTTCTGCGGGCCGCCTCCTGCTCGGCCTGAACCTGCTTGACGTCAACGACCCAGAGACCTTCCGCGGTCGCGTCCGAGAAGCCGCCGGCCGGCTGCCCGCTGGCAGCTGGCTCGTGGGGGGAGACTGGGGCGCCTACGCGCAGTGGGCCAAGGACTCAACCGGGCAGCCGGCGGCGGCGGAAGCGAAGGAATTCCTGCCCACGAAAGAGCTGATTGACCCGGTCACCGGCGACCACCCCGCGCTCATCAGCCGCTTCGATGGCGGAGTCTACTTGGCGAACTCGCTGGCCCTCCAAGCCGCCGGCATCACCCGCGAGACGCCGAATCCGGAAGGAGGCGAGATCGGCCGCGACACCGCCGGCGAGCCCACGGGCCTGCTGCGCGGGGCGGCCGCCAAGCTCGTCCAGGACATCAGCCCGGCGCCCTCGCACGAGCAGCGCAAGGCCGAGGCCCTGCGGGCTCTGGAAGAGGCCCGCCGCTCCGGGGTGACCTCCATCCACGACAACGTGGCCGATTTCGACCAGCTCGAAATGTTCCGCGAGCTCCAGAAGGAAAACCTGCTCACCGTGCGAGTCTGGGCGCGCATGTGGCTGAGCGAGTGGGAACGGGTGCGCGACTACATCCGCCTCTACCGCATCCCGGCCGCCACCGGCGGCTGGGGCGATCAGTACATCCGCCTGGGGGGATTGAAGGCCTGGGTGGACGGAATCATGGGAAACTCCACGGCGCTCTTCTCTGAGCCCTACTCGAACCAGCCCGACAACCGCGGGCGTCTGCGCGACGTCATGTTCCCCGAGGGCAATCTCCATCACCTCATCAAGGAAGCCGACCTCGCCGGCTTCACCATCACCGTGCACGCCATCGGCGACGCCGCCAACCGCATCCTGCTCGATACCTATGCGCAGGTCTTCTCCGAAAACCCGGGGCGCGACCGGCGCTTCCGCGTCGTCCACGCCCAGGTCGTCCAGCCGGACGACTTCTCGCGGTTCGGCAAGCTCGGGCTGATCGCCGAGGTGCAGCCCTACCACTGCATTGACGACATGCGCTGGATGGAGGAGCGCATCGGGCGGGAGCGGGCCCGGGGCGCGTACGCCTTTCGGTCCCTCATCGAAGGCGGCGCCAAGCTGTCGTTCGGCTCGGACTGGCCGGGCACGAACGCTTCCTACTACCCCATCAATCCCCTGCTCGGCATCTACGCGGCCGTCACCCGGCAGACCCTGACCAGCCAGCCCCCGGGCGGCTGGTTCCCGGCGCAGCGGGTGACGATGGAAGAAGCCCTCCGCCTGTTCACCCTGGCCAATGCCTACGCCACCTTCGAAGAGAACATCAAGGGGTCCATCAAGGAGGGCAAGCTCGCCGACCTCGTGGTGCTCGACCGCGACATCCTCGCCCGGCCCCCGGCCGAGCTGCTCGAAACCCAGGTGCTCTATACGATTTTCGACGGACGCATCGTTTACGAGAAAGGCAAGCAGCCCTGATCGGCCCGCCGCGCTTGACCCCGACGAAGCCTTGAAGGACAAGCCGGGCCGGAGTGGATCGGCCGCTCCACTCCCGCCGGCCTGCCCGGAAACTACCTACTCACCGTCGTCCGGGCAACAAGGACAGGGTCCACACGGACACATGGCTGCGACCTCCTTTCCGGCGGTTCACCGCCGCACTTTCTGCCGGCTCCCCACCACGCACTTCCCGCCCCGGCGCAGCTTGAGGCGCCGCCGCAGGGCACCCAGGTCTTCCTGGATGTCCGTGCAGCAGCAGACCGATTCCAAGCAGCAGCGCAGGCTGTCGAGGAAGGGGTGGTTGGGGTTTTTCAGGCTGTAGTAGACCCAACGACCTGCGCGGCGCTCTTCAACCAGCCCGGCGCTCTTCAGGAGCTTCAGGTGCCGGGAGACGTTGGGCTGAGACTCGCCCAGGGCGTCCACCAGCTCGCCGACGCACAGGCCTTTTTTGACCGCCAGCAGGCAGCAGGCCAGGCGCAGGCGCAGGCGCTCCCCCAGGGCGGCGAACAGGTCACGAGGCTGGTCGAGGGCCAATTGCATACATTCATATATTTGAATATATCCCCGGTCTTGTCAAGCACTTTTTAGGGAGGGGCGTCGGAAGCCCCGGCTCCCCCGAGCCGACCACGCCACCGCCATTGGATTCTGACCCGGCGAACTACTTGGGTGTCGCATTGGGCTTGGAAACTTCAACGATCTGGATTGTCCCCGGCTCTTTGTCAGTAGCCGGAGCGGCGATGATGCCGGTTACCAGCAATTCTTGGGCCGCGTGTTTCCGCCAGGATTCATGGGAGGTCTCCACCACTGGAAACACCTCGTTGCTGCCGCTGACCTGGAACTGGAGCCGGCCATCAGTGGCAGTCAGGTCACCGACCGCCTTGATCCTGGCCTCCTTCGGCGTGAAGCCCTGCTGGTTGACCGCTTTCCGGATCTGCTCCAACCGGATTGAGTTACCGAGCTTAAGACGGATCCAGGCCCGCCCTTCGTTCAAACTGACCTTGACGGATTCCACCCCCTCGATCTTCTTCACAGCCACGCTCACGGCGTGGGCGCAGACCGCTCAATCCATCCCGAAGATGGTGAGCTCGATCTCCCTGAACTCTGCTTGAGCCGCGGGGGGCAACAGCAATGCCGCAACAAACAGAACGATCAAAACGTGTTTCATACCGGAGACCTCCTCGCTCAAAAGAAATGGCTGAAATTGACCGCGAAGCGGAACCTCTCATGTTGGAAGCTCGCTCCCACATCCCTGAAAGCCGGAAACTGAACGCCTCCTTCAATGGCGTAGTTCTTGTAGATTCCCAGGACCGTTGGTCCAAGGAAAATTTGGTGACCACCGGTTCCGGCCATCCGCGAACCATCCATGCGGACTTTGTTCGAAATCTCCCCCGTCAACTCGACGAAGAGGCGCCAATCCCAATGAGGGTAATCCTTGCGAAGAGCAGGAGGCCGGTAGCCCCAGACCCCACTGTAGGTGAAGAGGTTCGGCCTCTGATCGGCATCCCGTTCGGCGAAGTGCACGTTGCCGACCCCAACCCACACGTAGTGGCTGCGGGACGCCATCCCTGTTGCTACAGCCGTGTAGACTCCCGGTGCTCTCTTCAAGTTCCCCAGCATCCCTTTGGGTCTCTGGGCTCCTGGAAAAATGAGACCTGCATACGCGGTGCTCTCAACACGAGTTCCAACTCGTGTACCCCGGCGATGGAAACGCCATGCAGCAATTCCCTCGAAGTCCGACGTCGCGCTCATCATGCTCGTCCCCCGCGCGGGAGCAAGTGGTGCGGATGAGAAGACGTAAGGAAACGTCGCCGACAACTGGAAGTCTTCTGTGATGCCATAGCTCAACATGGTTCGCGACATTACCCCGTTGTCAGCGGCGCCGCTGCGGCCCATCAAACCGATATCCAAGCTCCAGCCACCTTTGGAATTTGTAGGAGTTGTCAACCCGAACACAGGGCCATGACCGGAAGCTGCAGCCGGCAACGGCAAAAACACCGTCACTACCAAAGCCAGTAGCATAAGAGCTACACGCATTTGTGCACGCTCCATCCCGAAGGCTAAGGCCTATACCTAGCTAGAGACTCAAGGCCTTTTCTGTGGGGACCTCATGTCCCATACCTTGAGGCTCGCGAGCGCTCTTCTTTCCCTCATCCGGCCGATTCTTCACATCCTTAGATAGCTAGGTCGTTTAGATTGCTCTAGGGGGACCTGCCGGGTTGCGACCTGCGTGATATGCCCTACTCAGCTTCCGTCCCACATTCGGACCCGCGCAGACCAGAGGTAGAGCAGCAATAATGTATTGATCGCTAGGATCCATCGGCCTCCGCGGTTTGCGTGCCCGCGGACCCAGGTCAGATAGTGCGCATAGGCGAGAAAGCCCATTGATGCCAAGAAAATCCAGGGCACAAGCTGGCCAACGACTCCCCGAGCCGCTGCCGCGCTGCCCACAGCAAGTGTGGACAGCAGCGCCGGCAGCACTCAGCACCAGGGAATCGCCAGAAGCACACTCAGCAGTCCTGAAAGTTTTTCTCGCATAACCCATCGAGCTTAACCGACCCGGGAGGGGCGCCCTGTCTCCCGGAATCGGACCGGCTACTTCCTGGCGCAGCAGGCCGGATGGGGACAGTCGGCCGGTCCCGAGCAGCACTTCATCGGACAGAAGGACGGCACTGAGGTGGCCAGCAGCAGGCTGCTGCCCACCAGCAAGAGACCAGTCAGGACAATCCCGGCCAGGAATTTCTTCATCGCTTCTCACCTCCTTTCCTTTTCTTCTTGTGAGGGGACGGTTGAATCTCGATGATGGGGCAGATGGCGCTGGCACTGTGAGGCAGCCGGGGAAGCTTTTGCGAGCGCGCCAGCGTCTTCCGCAACTCCCGCCGAAAGCGCCGCAGCGCGGCCATCTCCCGCTCCACCCGCTCCAGCTTCTCCTCCAGCAACCGCTGAACGCATTCGCACGGCGACCGGCCCTCGTACTCCACCCGGAGGATCTCTCTGATCTCCTCCAGGGAAAAGCCGAGCGCTTGCGCCCGTTTGATGAACCGGAGCCGGGCCGTGGTCTCCGGGGCGTAGATGCGATAGCCGGCCGCTGTCCGCTCCGGGCGCGGCAACAGCCCCAGCCGCTCGTAATAGCGGACGGTCTGAACATTGACGCCCACCGCCTGGGCCACGTGACCAATGAAAGCCCCTGTGCTCATGGTCGCAGAGACTAAACCCTATAGCCAACTACAGAGTCAAGAGGTTTTTGTCAATCGAGAGAATTGACCCCGCCCCTGCCAGTACAATGAGCAGGCGGGAGTGGGTGACAGAGGAGGCGGCCGATGCGGGCGGTGCTGCAACGGGTCACGGAAGCGCGGGTGCGGGTGGACGGGAAAGTCACCGCCGAGATTGGCAAGGGCGTGGTAGCGCTCGTGGGCATCGCCCGCACCGACAATGAGGCCGCTGCCGCCCAGCTCGCCGAGAAAATCGTCGGCTTGCGGATGTTCAACGACGAGCACGGCAAGATGAACCTCTCCCTCCAGGAGGTGGACGGCGCCGTGCTGGCCATCAGCCAGTTCACCCTCTACGGCGACTGCCGGAAGGGCCGCCGCCCGAGCTTCGACCGGGCCGCGCCCGCCGAGCCGGCCCGCACCCTCTACGAAAGCTTTGTGGCCGCCGTGCGCCGCCTGGGCTCCCGCGTCGAAACCGGCGTCTTTCAGGCCATGATGGACGTTGAACTGGTGAACTCGGGCCCGGTGACGCTGCTCGTCGACACCGAGCGCGAACCCCACTAGAGACACCATGGTCAGTCCCGCGGAAGCTTTCCGGCTGGCGCTCGCCTCGCTGGCCACCCACAAGCTGCGCAGCGTGCTGACGCTGCTCGGGCTCATCATCGCCGTGGCTTCCCTCATGCTGGTCATGACGCTTGTCCAGGGCGCGAACACCTACGTCCAGGAGAAGATCGCCAACCTGGGCACGAATGTCTTCGAGGTGGCCAAGGTGCCGCTGGTGATCACAAACTTTGAGGAGTTCTTCGAAGCCCTCAAGAACAAGGATCTCACCCGCGACGACTGGCAGGCGGCAGCCGCTGCCTGCCGGAGCTGCCGCGCCGTCGGCGCCGTGAGCCGCACCACCGGCCGGGTGCGCTCCCCCAGCCGGAGCCTGGCCGACATCGAAATCCGCGGCGAAAGCGCCAACATGGCCGGTATCACCACGGTTGAACTTGCCGCCGGCCGCTACTTCACCGAGAGCGAAGACCACCAGGCCGCCCACGTCGTCCTGCTCGGACACGGGCTGGTCGAAGAGTTCTTCCCGGCCGTGGACCCGCTGCGTCAGTCGGTGCGCATCGCCGGCGAAGAGTTCCAGGTCATCGGCGTCGCCGAAGAGATCGGAGCCATCCTCGGCCAGGAGCAGGACAATTTCGTCGTCATTCCCCTGCTCACCTTCGAGAAGCTTTACGGCAGCCGCCACAGCCTGACCCTAAAGGTACAGGCCTTCTCCCAGGCCGGGATTAGCCCGGCGATGGAGGAAGTGCGCACCGTGCTGCGTGGCCGCCGCAACCGCCGCTACGCCGACAAAGACGACTTCTACATGGCCACCGCCGAAACCTACCTGAGCCTGTGGGAAGACATCAGTTCCGTCTTCTTCGTGGTCTTTGTGCTCATCAGCTCGATTGCCTCCCTCGTGGGCGGGATCGTGATCATGAACATCATGCTGGTTTCGGTGACGGAGCGCACCAAAGAGATTGGCATCCGCCGCTCGGTGGGCGCAACCCGGCAGGACATCCTCCGCCACTTCCTGCTCGAGGCGCTGGCGCAGTGCCTGACCGGAGGACTGGCCGGAGTGGCCTTGGGGTTCCTGCTGGCGCTGCTGCTGCGGCAGTTCACGCCCTTCCCGGCCACGGTGAAGGTGTGGGTGGCGCTGGTGGGGTTGCTGCTTTCGTCGGTGATTGCGCTTATCTTCGGCATTTACCCGGCGGTGCGCGCCGCGCGGCTCGACCCCGCCGTGGCCCTGCGGACGGAATGATGCAAGTCGCCTGGCGGGAAAACCTGCGCACCGCGCTGGTCGCTCTCCGCGCCCACAAGCTGCGCTCCGGGCTGACGATGCTGGGGGTGGTGATCGGGGTGCTGTCGGTCATCAGCGTGGCCGCCATCATCCACGGCCTGAACCAGCACATTGCCGACCGGGTGAAGGAGATCGGGGCCAAGACGCTTTTCGTCACCCGCTTCCCTGCTTTCACGTTTGAGCAGTGGCCCGAAAAAATCCGCTTGCGCAAGCACTTCACCTACGACGACGTCCGCGCCTTGCGCGAGCAGTGCCCGAGCTGCGCCTTGGTCAGCCCCTTCTACACCCGAGCCCTCTTCTTCGGGCAGCGCAACGAAGTCCGCTTCCGCAACCAGAAAGTGGACAACCCCTTCGTGCGGGGGGCCGAGCCCGACATGCCGAAGACGGTCCCGGTGTTCGTTGTCAAGGAAGGGCGGATGTTCAGCGTGTACGAGGACGCTCACAGCGAGCAGGTCTGCGTGCTGGGGCTGGCCATCGCCGACTCGCTTTTCGGCCGGCTCGACCCGGTCGGGCAGACGGTGCGCATCAACGGCCGGGAGTTCCGGGTGGTGGGCGTCTGGGAGAAGCACGAAGGCCTGCTCGGCGGCCCTGGGGTCGACCAGTTCATCATCATCCCCTACAACACCTTCCACAAGCTCTGGCCGGAGATCGAGGAGCTCATCATCGCCGTGGCGGCGGACGATCCGCGGCAACTCGCTCGCGCCCGCGACGAAATCACCGAGGTGCTGCGCCGTCGCCGGCGCGTGGCCCCCGGCGCCGAAAGTGACTTCGAAGTCACCAGCCCCGACTTCGTCACCGACCTCTGGAAGCAGCTCACCGGGGCCATTGTCCTGCTTACCTTCATCATCAGCTCCATCGGGCTGGTGGTGGGCGGGATCGGAGTGATGAACATCATGCTGGTCTCGGTGACCGAGCGGACGGCCGAGATCGGCTTGCGGAAGGCGATGGGAGCGAGGCGGCGGGATATCCGCCGGCAGTTTCTCACCGAGGCGGTGATGTTGACCGCTCTGGGCGGCGGGTTGGGGATTCTGCTGGGGGCGCTCGCCACCCTGCTGACCCGCTGGGCCTTCCCCAGCCTGCCCACTTCGCTCTCCTGGTTCTGGGTGGCGATGGGCTTTGCGATGTCGGTCGGGGTGGGGTTGTTTTTCGGGATTTACCCGGCGGCGCGCGCGGCCGGGCTCGACCCGGTGGCCTGCCTGCGCTACGAGTAGCTCGGGCCGGTCCAAAAGCCCGGCGACTCGTACTAGCGCGGCCGGTGCCGCTCTTGAGCCGCGCGGGTCGTGGGTGGGACCAGGCCGTTCAGTCGGTAGTAGACGACGAGGTTCCCGTAGTGCTCGGCGGCGTTCACCACCGCCGCCGTCCACAGCCCATAGCGGCTGAGGGTGCGGTTGGGCAACTGGATGGTCTGGTTCAGGCCGGTCTCGCCCGCCTGCCGGATGAGCTCCGCCCCATCGGCGAAAGATTTTTTCAGCAGGGCCACAATCTCCGCCTTGGTCCCGGCCTCGGAGGAGTGTTCCGGCGTCCCGCCAGGGGCCTCGCCGCGGGACAAGCGGGCAAAGCGCAGGTTGGCTTCGGCCACGTGCGCGAGCTGCTCGGCGAAGCTGCGCACTTCAGGTGTGGGCTTGTAGCTGTATTTCTCCTCGGGGAAGTCTTCGGCCATGTCGACCAGCTTCTTGGCCTCCCGATTCCAGGCGGCCAGCAGGTCATCGGCGGGGTTCGCAGTCGGCGCGGGCTGCTGGGCAGTGGCGGCGAGCGGCGTCGTGGCCAAAAGCAAGAGCAAGACAAACAGGCAAAGAGTCCTGCACATAATCAGCTCCTTAAAAGGGTGTGGGGGCGAGGAGTCTACCACAGTGGAGTCGTAGTATGCTCTTGGGGGAGGCAGCCATGCCGCAGTCCTGGCTATTCCTGAGCGACCCGGAGAGCTACCACTACGGCGAGTTGTTCGCCCGCAAGGGCGCCCGTCCGGGCAGGAAGAAGCGGGAGGTCTGGGACGGCATCTTCGGCTCCCTGGCCCAGCGCTACATCACCGAAATCAAGAAGGGTGACCGCATCCTCGGCTACCACACCGCCCCGGAGAAAAGTGTCTACTGTGAGCTGCGCGCCGCCAGCGGCCCATACCAGAATCCCGAGTTGAAAGAAAAAAACTTGGTGGTGGACGTGGCCCCGGTGAAGAAGCTCAAGCGGCCGGTGCCGCTCGCCGAGCTCAAAGCCAACCCTAAGTTCAAGGGGATGAAGCTCTTCCGGTTCTTCCGCCCCATCGCCGTCTCCCCCCTCACCCCCGCCGAGTACAAAGAAATCCTCCGCCTCGGCTCCCGCTAGCTCTGGCACCAAAAACGCCGGCCTACCTGTTATAGTGAGCCGCAATGGCGAAGAAGCACGGCAAGATCGAGGAGGCCGACGTTCTCGGAGCGCTGGGAGAAGCCCGGGATCCGCTCAGCTTGCGAGAGCTGGCCGGCAAACTGGGCGCCCACGGGCGCGAGCGACACGAGCTGAAGAAGCTCATTGAGCGGCTCGAGCACAGCGGCCGCGTGGCCGAGGTCAAAGGCGGCCGCTACCTCCCTGCGGAGAGAAAGGAAGCCCAGGCAGCCAAGCGGAAGAGCGCTCCAGTGGCGGCCGCGGCCGGGCGCGACCTGGTCACCGGGCGACTGGTCGCCCACCGCGATGGCTACGGCTTCGTCATCCCCGACAAGGCGGTCCCGGGAATGGAGGGCGACGTCTTCATCCCTCCGAGCGCCCTGGGCGACGCCATGCACGGCGACCGGGTGCGGGTGCGGCTGGTGGAAGGCCGCCGGGGCCGGCGCGGCGGCGGGCGAGTCGAAGGGCGCATCGTGAGCGTCGAGCGGCGCGCCCACGCAACGGTCGTCGGCCAGTTCCACTGCGGCGAGAAACACAACTACGTCGACCCCTACGAGCAGCGGATCTTGCAGCACATCCTGATTCCGCGGGGCGCAGAAAAAACCGCGGGCGGGCCGAGCACGGCTCGAGAGCTCGACGGCGCCATCGTCAACGTCGAGGTCACCCGGTTCCCCGGCAGCGGCGCGGGACTGCCGCAAGGGAAAGTCGTGGAAGTTCTGGGCCGGCCGGGCGACTTCGGGCTGGACGTCGAAATCATCATCCGCAAGTACCACCTGCCGGACGAGTTCCCCGAAGAGGTGCTGGCCGAATCCCGCCGGGTGCCCCAGGAGGCGGACCCGGCCGAAGCCGCTCGTCGGCGCGACTTCCGCCGGCTGCCCATCGTCACCATTGACGGCGAAGACGCCAAGGACTTCGATGACGCCGTCTACGTGGAGCGGCTGGCGAGCGGCAACTATCTCTTGCAGGTCCACATCGCCGACGTGGCCCACTACCTGCGACCCGGCTCGGAGCTCGACCGCGAGGCCCGCCTGCGGGGCACTTCGGTCTACTTCCCCGACCGGGCCGTGCCCATGCTGCCCGAAGCGCTCTCGAACGGCATCTGCTCGCTCAAGCCGCAGGTGGACCGGCTGGTGCAGAGCTGCGTGATGGAGATCAACCCGCAGGGGGATGTGGTGGGTTACGAGTTCGCGGACGGGGTCATCCGCTCGGCAGCCCGGATGACCTACACGGCCGTGAACGCGGCCCTCGAAGGCGACCCGGCCACCCGCGAGCGCCACGCGGCGCTGGTCTCCGAGTTCGAGAAAATGCGCGAGCTGGCGTTGATCCTCAACGCCAAGCGCGAGCGGCGTGGCTCGATTGACTTCGACCTCCCCGAGCCCCTCATCCGCTTCGACGAGCGCGGGCAGATGATTGGCATCGCCCGCAGCGAGCGCAACATCGCCCACCGTCTCATCGAAGAGTTCATGCTGGCCGCCAACGAGACCGTGGCCGGGCACCTGGGCCGGCTCGGCGTCGGGTCGCTCTACCGCATCCACGAAGAGCCCGACCCGCAGAAAGTGCTGGAGTTCGAGGAGATTGCCTCGACCTTCGGCTACTCGCTCGGCATCGCCGAGCAAGTCATCCGCAAGGTGCGCGTGCACGAGCGGCAGCGGCCCGGCCGCGGCCGGCAGCGCCCCCGGGAGCTCGAGATCCCGGAGCACATCCCCATCTCTCCCCGGCACTACCAGCAGCTCACGGAGCGCATCGCCGGGCGGCCGGAAGAGCGCATCCTGAACTACCTGATGCTGCGCTCGTTCAAGCAGGCCCGGTACTCGGAGCAGAACGTCGGGCACTTCGCCCTGGCCACACCCTGCTACACGCACTTCACCTCGCCCATCCGCCGCTACCCGGACTTGGTCGTCCACCGCCTGCTGCGCTGGGCGCGCCGGGACGGAACCGGGTGGCAAAAGAAGCCCGGGCAGAAAGAGGGGAGCGGGCCGCTCACCCCGGAGGAACTGCGGGGGATTGGGGTCGAGTCTTCGGAGGCCGAGCGGCGCGCCGACGAGGCCGAGCGCGAGCTGATTGACCTGAAGAAGCTCGACTTCATGCAGCAGCACCTCGGAGACGAGTTCGACGGGCTGGTCATCAGCCTGACCCGCTTCGGCTTCTGGGTGGAGCTGATGGAGCTGTTTGTCGAAGGCTTCGTGCCCCTCGAAACCCTCGACCCGGCGGCCGACTACTACTACCGCGAAGCCACCCGCTCGATCAGCGCCGGGCGCCACAGCCGCATCGCCGACGCTCCCGCCTTTCGCATGGGCGATCGGATCCGGGTGCGTGTCGACCGCATCCAGCGGCTGGAGAAAAGAATCTACTTCTCGGTCGCGGGCAAGGCCACCGCCGCCTAAGGCGGCCATGAGGTATTTGGCCCAGAGCCGCCCGAGCCTTGGGTGGCTCGACTCAGGCTTGGCTGGAATCGAGCTCCGGCCACTCAAAGCAAGCTCATTTTTTTCAGGAAGTTGCAGGGAATCTGCCCAGCCCCTACTCTGGGCTGCCGATTGCTCCTGCCTCCGGCAGAGAAAGTGTGAAGGGAGGATGGCCCCATGACGAGCTCCAAAGAGCAGTTGGCCCGGCGGGTGGCATGCGACCACGACTGCTTGCTCGAGCAGCTGCGCTCGCTCGACAATTGCCTGGAGAACATCTTCTACTACGGCGAGGTGTGCAGCGACCTGCGGGGCTTCGGCAACCTGCGCAACCGCTGCCTGGAGTTGCGCAAGACCCTGCTGGCTCACATTCCCGAGGGGGAGAAGATGTTCGCCGAGGCTCCCAATGACCAGGAAGTCTGCCGGCTCTTGCCCGAGCTAGTCGAGGACCACCGGGCGCTGGTCCGGGTGCTCGATCAAACCCTCACGAGCCTGGAGGCGCTGCAGAACGGCTCGCTGCTTCCGGAAGATTTGTTCGGCTTGCAGGAGCGGGTGCGGGAGCTGAGCGCCGCGCTCCAGCGCCACATCCATACCGTCAACCTGCACATCCTGGCGCGGATGGAAGCCACCTGAGGCTGGACTGCTTCAGGTAAGACGCCGCAGCAGGTAGCCGACCGTATAGGCCAGCGCGGCCGCCGCCGAACCCACCACGAGCATCTCCATCCCGCTGACGAACCAGCGCGCCCGCGTCACCACCGTGCGCAGGCTACCCACCACAAACAGGGTGACCGCGGTCGCCCCCGAGGACGCCAGGAAGACGTGGTCGCCCGGGACGAAGAAGAACGGCAGCAGAGGGACGGCGCCGGCGGCGATGAAGGCGAGAAAGATGGCGGCAGCGTGGCCCAGAGCGTGTTCCGGGCCTTCCTGGACAATCCCTTGGCTGTGCTGGAGCTGCTGCTCGGAGCGCGCCCCCAGATAGTTCCCCGCCCCCATGGCGAAGCCGTCAGCTAGGAGATTCGCGATGCCGAGAATGATGGCGACGCGGACGCTGAGTTCAGCGCCGGTCACGCCACTGACGACGGCAAAGGTGGTGACGAGACCGTCGTTGGCCCCGAAGACCAGATCGCCGATGTGATGCGCCCACGAGGGCCAGAAGCCCAGGTAGGCGGGGCCGGGCTCATGCTTTTCCATCGGCGTCAGGACTCTTCTCCCGGCTTGTCGGCCGGCGGCGGAGTGGCGGGAACTTGCAGACGCTCCAGGACGCGGCTGACCGGCGCGCGCCCGCTCCACCAAGACATATCCATGGGATAAACGCCGGGGTCGAAGATGACCCAATAGAAGTGCCAGACCAGGATGGCCAGGCTGGCCAGGATGGCCTCGTAGAAGTGGACGGCGGTGGCGGCGTCCGAGACCCACTTGGGGAACCAGCGCAGGGTGAAGTTTTCGAACCACAGCAAGAACCCGCTCAGCGCCATCACCGCCGTGCCCCACAGGAAAGCCAGGTACTCGCTCTTTTCCACGTAGCCGAGCTTCACGCCGTGAGGCGGGTGCGGGTCGAGGCCCAAGTAGTAGCGCAGGCGCTGCTTGAACTCCAGCCAGTCCTCCCACCGGGGGCGCATGGCGGCCATGCAGGCGCGGGCCCGCCGGCTGCGCACCAGGTGGGCGGCGTGGACAGCCACGGCGCCCAACAGGACCACGGCCGCGGCCCGGTGGAGCCAGCCGCGCAGACCGAGCTCGGCCTCCCAACGGATGACCGGCTGCGCCCACCAGCCCTCCGGATACGTCAGCGCGAAGCCGGTGTAGACGAGCACGGGGAAGGTGACCATCACCAGGCCGTGGGCCAGGCGGAAGCCGAGCGACATCCGCTCTTCGTCCGTGGGCAGGCCCGCCAGGGTGCGCACCACCGGGGTGCGAGCCTTGCGGAAAAAATCGAGCAGGTTGTGGGCGAGCATGCCGCCGATGACCAGGTAGATCAGAGGAAGGTAGAAGAGGCGGATGTAGTACACCACCGGGAAGCGGGCCTCGGTGGGCACGACGTGCACGGGGCCCAGGGCGAAGCGGGTGCCGGCGCCCGGGTGGCACTGCCCGCAGGTGGCGGCCAGGCTCGCCGGGTGGACGTGCGAGCGCGGGTCGGAGGAAGGCAGGATGTCGTGCACGCCGTGGCAGGAGGCGCAGTTCGCCACCATCTGCACGCCGGCGCGCGCGGCCAGGCCGTGGTAGCTGTCCTCGTAGGCAGGGACCTTGTCGCGCGCCAGCCCGTACTTCTCGCTCAAGCGGACGTCGGAGTGGCAGCGCCCGCAGGTCTGCAAGGGGATGTTGGTGGGAAAGACGGGTGAGCCCGGCTCTTCGGGGGAGAGGATGCGGTGCTCGCCGTGGCAGTCGGTGCAGACCGGGGCCTCGCGCACCCCCCGGGCGGCCGCCACCCCGTGGATGCTCTGGCGGTAGGCGGCGGCAATTTCTTTGTGGCAGGTGCCGCAAGTCTCGGGGACGCGCGGGTGGAACACGGTCGAGGCCGGATCGGCTGCCGGCAAGATGGCATGACTTGAATGGCAGTCGCTGCAGGTGGCGCCGCCGCGGCCGGCCGCGATGGCGCGGGCGTGGATGCTGGCCCGGTAGGCCTCGAGCGGCCGGGCAATGGGGATGCCGAACTTGGCCACGAGCTCGGGGTTGGCGTGGCAGACGCCGCAGGTCTCGGGCAGGCGCGCCGGATGGACGGGCGAGGCCGGGTCGTTGTGGGACACCACGCTGTGGATGTCGCCGTGACAGGAGAAGCAGTTGGGGGCCTCGACACTGCCATTCGAGCGGGCCCGGGCGTGGAGGCTGCGGGCGTATTGCTCGACGGCGTCGGGGTGGCAGGCCGCACAGTCGGCCTGCTTCACCCCGGCCGGATGCGGAAAGGTATCGGCGCCGCGGTGGCAGCCGGTGCAGGCAAGAAAGCCGTGGAGGCTTGAGGCGAACTTCTCGAGATCAACCGTGTGGCAGTCGGCGCAGGCGGGCTCAGCAGCGTCCAGGGGGAGGCCGGTGCAAGACAGTGCGACAGCGAGCAGCCCCACGAATGTCACCGCTCGCACCGGCGCGACTGCCGCGGTCATTTCGCTCCCCCTGTACCACAAAAACCTCCTTCCGGGACACTGAGATGTTGCTCAGGCCACGGCCCGGTGACGCCAGCGGGCGGCACTGGCCAGCACCCGCTCGATTTCGGCCAGCGGGGTCAGGGTGGTGAGATAGTCAAAGGCGCCGGACTCCATGGCCGCCAGGTAGGGTCGCATGTCGGCCTCGGAGGAGATCACCACCACCGGCAGCTCCCCCTTGACCCCGCGTAGCCAGGCCAAGGCCGTCCGGTAGTCAGGCTGTTCCGGGAGCAGGCAGAGTAGGGCCACATCGGCCGACTGGCCAAGCAGATAGGTGCGGGCCGCCCCGGTATCCTGGACGGATTCGAAGTGGAAGCCGCGCTCCTTGAGGCGCTCGAACAGAGAGGAGAAATTGGAGGCGGGCCCCACCACCAGCAGCTTGATTGCGGCTCGTACTCGCATCTCTATGCCCTTTCCACGTGGTCGCGAGAGCACGCTGCGGTTTTCTCTCCGCTCTGCTGGACAGCACGTCGGCTGCCAGAACACCACTCCGGCGGTGAGAGAGTGAGACTCCAAGTCCTGAAAACTCAAAATGTTAGTCAGCATTGGCGGAGGCTCCGCCTGTCGGGAGCGGCTGGCGGGCAAACGCTCTGCGCACGGAAGCACGGCTGTGGGCCTTTTGCCCCAGCCAAGAACCGCGCCTTACGGCGCTTCCGGGAGAAGCTCCTTGACCTTGCCGACCAACACCTGGGGATCGTAGATGGGCTTTTCCAGGTAGCCGTCGGCGCCCGAGGCCTCGAGGAAGCGCTCGCGGTCGCCTTCCATGGCGTGGGCGGTGACAAGCAGGATGGGGATGCGGCGGGCGGGGTCGCTGTTTTTGAGGAGGCGGGCCATCTCGAGGCCGTCGATGAGCCGGCCCTGGTGGGTGAAGTTAGCGAGCGAGATGTCGAGGATGACCAAATCCGCCTCTCCGGCCCGGGCGTGGGCCAGCACTTCGTCCGCCGTCCGACCGCGCAGGCAGCGGAAGTTGCCCGCCCGCTCCAGGGCCAGGGCGTAGAACTTGGCCACCAGGGGGTTGTCTTCGACGATCAGGATGTTGGCCATCGGCCTCAAGACCGCCGCGCCGGAGTGCGCAGGAGTTTGTGCACCGTGTCCAGGAGGGTGGCCGGCTCCAAGGGCTTGTGCAGCACCGGGGGCGGGGGGGCGAGCTTGCGCCTGCGGAGCGCCTCGAGGGCGTCCGCCAACTCGTGGCCGGTGATAAGCACAGCCGGCAGGGTGTGTCGCTGCCGCAGGGCCGCGATCAACTCGATGCCGTCCCCATAGACCAGCCCCGGGCTCACCGGCAGCGCCCAGTCCACGACCCCCACGGCCGGGTGGAAGCGTTCGGCGGCATCCAAGGCGTCGGCAAAGGTGGCGGCGGTGATGACGGCGAAGCCTTCCCGGGTCAGCAGCTCCTTCACGTACTTGCGGAAGGCCGGGTCGTTATCCACCACCAGGACGCGGGCTCCGTCGGGCGGCCCGGCCACTTCGAGCACCTCGCGCTCGGCCCGGTGCGGCCGGTCTTCGACGCGGGCGTCGAGCGGAATCGAGAAGCGCACCGTCGTCCCCAGGCCCTGCCCGGGGCTCTCGAGCTCGATCCGGCCGCCCATCATCTCCACCAGCCGGCGGCTGATGGCCAGCCCCAGGCCGCTGCCCCCGTGGCGGCGGGTGAAGCTGGTGTCCACCTGCTTGAACTTCTCAAACAGGTCGGCCTGCTTTTCGGGAGGGATGCCGATGCCGGTGTCCTGAACTTCGACCACCAGATGGCCGGCCACCCGCTCGGCATCGGCCCGCAGCGTCACCCAGCCCCGATCGGTGAACTTGACCGCATTCCCCAGCAGGTTGATGAGCACCTGGCGGAGACGGTTTTCATCCGCCCGCAGCGCCGGCAAGGTTTGCCCGGTGGTTTCGTCGACCACCTTCAGCTGCTTTTCCTCGGCCTGCACCGCCACCACCGCCAGCACCTGTTCGAACAGAGGCCGCAGCTCGACGCGACCTAGGGTGAGCTTCAACTTGCCCGCCTCGATCTTGGCGATGTCCAGGATGTCGTTGACGATGCCGAGCAGATGCTGGGCGCTCTCGAAGACGTCGCGGAGCAGCTCCCGCTCCTCCTCCCGGCTCTGGCAGAGGCCGTCGAGGATGAGCTTGGTGAAGCCCAGGATGGAGTTGAGGGGGGTGCGCAGCTCGTGCGAGGTGTGGGCCAAGAACTCGTCTTTGACCCGGCTGAGCTCGGCCAGCTCCAGGTTGGCGGCTTCCAGGCGTTGGTTGAGCTGGCGCAACTCCTGGAGGCTGGCCTCAAAGTAGGATTCGCAGATCAGGTTCAGGTCGAGGTCGAGGATTTTGTTCAGGGCCCGCTTGGTGTCGGCGGCGCGCTCGACGTCGGCGATCTCCCGGTCCATCGCTTGCAGGAGGAAGATGCGGACCACGTTCATGGCGCTGATCACGTACTTCTGGGGGACGCCGGCGCGGACGTGCCGCTTCCCGATCTCCATCCGCTCCCGGCCGTAGCCTTCATCGTAGCGGCCGCTGAAGAGCCCCCGGGCCCACTGCTGCAGTGTGCCCTTCAAGCGGATCAGCTGCTCGGGTCCGGAAAGAACCCGGGCAGCGCTCGGGTGCTCCAGGATTCTTTGATAGAACAGCTCTGCCAGGGCCGGGAGGTGCCGCTCCAGGGCCGGGCCCACTTCGACGAGGAGGCGGGCATCGGTCTCGTTCAAGCCGATGTAGCGTTTGGTTTCTTCGAGGAGGTTGTCCATCGTCTCGACGGACGCCCGGGGCGCTTGTCGCGCCGCGCGCCTTTGGGCATAATGGCTCTCCATCATAGCATCGCTGTTCTTCCCTGCAGACGGGGAAAATGGAGTCGGGGCCAGCGATGGACTGGGTTTCCGAGTTGCGCCACGGCTTTCGGCAGCTGCCCACCGGCCAGGCCGCCGGGGTGAGCTTCGCCGACCGGGAGGACGCCATCGGAGACGTGGGCCGGGAGTTCAACGCCCTGGCGGCGGCGCTCGGCGAAGCCGGCCCCGGGGGACTCGGCCGCGAGCAGGTCCATGCCCTCCGCAACCGCCTGGCCGGCATCCTAGCGGCCCTGCACGTGCTGCGGGCGGGCGAAGAGTTGAGCTCCGAACAAAAGGAGGAGCTCCGGGACGTGTTCGAGGAGGCGCGGAAGCTGGACGCGGCCTGGCGCGGGGGCCGAGCCTAGAGGACAGAAACCATGGCCAAGCCCAAGATCCTCATCGTGGACGACGAAAAGCTGGTGCGGGTTTCCCTGCAGCAGTATTTCGAAGGCCAAGGCTACCCGGTGGTGCTGGCCGAGAACGCCGCCCAGGCCGCCGCCCGGATGGGGGAGGAGCAGCCGGCGGTGGTGCTGCTCGACGTCCGCCTACCCGACCGCAGCGGTATGGAGCTGCTCGAGGAGTGGAAGGAAGCTGGGGTGGGCGGCGCGGTGGTGATGATGACGGCCGACCCGCAGCTTGACGACGTCAAAGCGGCCATCAAGCTGGGCGCCTACGACTTCGTCTCCAAACCCCTGGAGTTCGACGAGCTCAGCGTCACCGTTGAAAACGCTCTGGAAGCCTCCGAGCTCCGGCGCCAGGTGCGCACCCTGCGCGACGAAGTCCGGAAACGGATGGGATACCACGAGGTGGTGGGCGACTCGAAGACCATTCGCGAGGTGATGAGCTTCGTCCTGAAGGTTGCCCGCAGCGAGGCCTCGACCATCCTCATCACCGGCGAGAGTGGCACCGGCAAGGATCTCGTCGCCAAGGTCCTCCACTACGAATCCAGCCGGGCCGAGAAGCCTTTCGTGGCCATCAACTGCTCGGCCATCCCCGAGACCCTGCTCGAAGCGGAACTGTTCGGCCACGAGCGCGGCGCCTTCACCGATGCCAAGGCCCTGAAGAAAGGCCTCTTCGAGGTGGCCGACCAGGGAACGCTCTTCCTCGACGAGATCGGGGAGATGTCGCCCTTCCTGCAGGCGAAACTCTTGCGGGTGCTCGAAGATCACAGCTTCCGGCGGGTGGGCGGGATCCGCGACCTGAGCGCCGACGTGCGGGTGATTGCCACCTCGAACCGTGACCTTGAGCTCGCGGTGCGCGAGAAACGCTTCCGGGAGGTCCTCTTCTACCGCCTTTCGGTGGTTTCTCTCACCCTGCCGCCCCTGCGCGAGCGCAAGGAGGACATCCTCCCGCTGGCGGAATTCTTCGTCCGGCACTACAGCCAGAAGTTCCGCAAGCCGGTCGAGGGCATGACCCCGGAGCTCGAGCGGGCGCTGCTGAACTACGACTGGCCGGGCAACATACGGGAGCTCAAGAATGCCATTGAGCGCGCCATGATTTTGGAGGAAAGCGTGCGGTTGACTCCGACCTACCTACCCATCCGGGTGATCGCGCCGGAGACGACCCGCCCAGGGGGCAAGGAGGCCGGGGGGAGCTGGCAGACGCTGCCGGACGGCCGCCGCGTGCCCCGCTGGGAGATTCCCGCCGGGGGCACCTCGCTCGAGGAGGTGGAGCGCATGCTGGTCGAGCAAGCCCTGAAGCAGGCCCGGGGCAACCAGAGCTTGGCGGCGCGCCTGCTGGCCATCAGCCGCGATGCCCTGCGGTACAAGATGAAGAAGTTCCAGCTGGAGGAAACCAAGTAGCGCCTCCGCTAGATTGGCTGTGCCATGGCGAAGATTTGGTATCTGGCCCCCGGCTCCCGCACCGTTCGCGAAGAACGACCCCTGCCCTGGTGCATCGACAAGCTCTGGACTTCGCCCCGCGACTTCCATGGCCCCGGCCCCCCGGATGAGCTGAAAGCGGAGTCAGTCTGGATTGAGGTCACCTCGGCCGAGCTCAGCCAGGCCCCCGGCTACAAGTGCGGCTTCCATCGGTGCTTCCTGAGCCCGAGCGAGCTCGAGGAGCGCCTGAAGAAGCTGTAGGAGACCTCCGGTAATCGGCTGGGGAAAATACCCCGGGCATAGTTCTTTTCCCACACTGCGGCCCGGCCGCCGCCAACCCCAAGCGGCGCTAACCCTCGGGCAGTAAGCCAGTTCGACCCCGAAGCGGGTTGGCACGCGGGATGCGGAGAAGGCGGGTGGTTGAGGGGAAGGAGGAGTGTCCAATGAGAGTGCGGTTGCAGTGGTTGGCCCTGGTTCTGCTGGTGGGGGCCCTGGTGACGGAACCGGCCCTGCTGGCGGCCGCCACGGTGGAGGCGGGCAAAGCGGTCTACGACAAGAAGTGCGCTAGCTGCCACGGCAAACAGGGCGAAGGCAATCCCGGCATCGCCAAGGCCCTCAAGGTAGAGCTGCGCCCGCTCGGCTCAAAAGAGGTGCAAGCCAAGAGTGATGAGGAGTTGCGCAAGAACATCACCGAAGGCACCGCCAAGAAAAAGCCGGTCAAGGGGCTGAGCGAAGAAGACCTGGCCAACGTGCTCGCCTACGTGCGCAGCCTGGCCCAGAAGTAAACGGACGCGGCTTGCGGGCAAAACAGGGGCGACAAGAAACACCCCGACTCGGTAAACTGGCGGCCTGGAGGAGTGACCGGAGGCCATGACCGCCGCCAGACCATCGCTGTTCGACTGGGCGCGCGGACTGGCGCGCCCAGTTTTCTACCTCGGCAACAACCGCCTCAGCCAGCTGGGGGTGGGGCTGACCACGGCCAGCGCCATCACCCTGATCACGTTTTATACCACCGAATTCTTCGGGGTCCGCATCGGGCCCTACGTTGGCATCATCGTCTTCCTTATCTTTCCGGCGGTCTTCGTCTTCGGCCTGTTCCTCATCCCGGCTGGCATCGGGCGCAAGTTCCGCCGCGAGAAGCTGGCGGGCCGGCTGCCCCCTGAGTACCCGCGTATCAACCTCGCCGACCCTCAGCTGCGGGAAACCATCCTGTTCGTGATGGTGATGAGCGGCGTGAACCTGGCCCTGTTCCTCACCGCCACCTATCGCGGCCTCCACTACATGGACTCCGTGCAGTTCTGCGGGCTCACCTGCCACAGGGTGATGCAGCCCGAGTACACCGCCTACCAGAACTCGCCCCACGCCCGAGTGGCCTGTGTCGAGTGCCACATCGGCCCTGGGGCCCCGTGGTTCGTGCGCTCGAAACTCTCCGGGGCCTACCAGGTGCTCTCCGTCAACCTCAACCTCTACTCCCGGCCCATCCCCACCCCCATCGAAGACCTGCGCCCCTCGCGGGAAACCTGCGAGCAGTGCCACTGGCCGCTCAAGTTTCACGGCGACAAGCTGGTGGTGCGCTCCCACTTTGCCGACGACGAGGCAAACACCAAGACCTACACCGTGCTCTCCATGCACACCGGCGGTCTCGATCCGCTCACCCGCGAGCCTCGCGGCAACCACGGCGTCCACCTCCAGCCAGGCTCCCGGATCGACTACCTCGCCGCCGACCACGAGCGCCAGCAAATCGTCTACCTCCGCTACCGCCGGCCCGACGGCGACCTCATCGAATACATCGCCGCCGACGCCGCCCAGCCGATTGAAGAGCTGCGCGCCAGCCCGCTGCGCGAAATGGATTGCATGGACTGCCACAACCGCCCCACCCACACCTTCGAGAACCCCGGATGGGCCCTCGACCAGGCCCTGGAGGCCGGCCGCCTCGACCCGGCCCTGCCCTTCACCAAAAAGCAGGGGCTGGAGTTGCTGCAACTCTCCTTCGCCTCCCAGGCCGAAGCCTCCAGCCAACTCCGCACCCGCCTGCGCGACTTCTATCGCAGCCAGTACCCGGCCCTCTTCAACGCCCGCCGGCAGGCCATCGAGCAGGCGGCCGACACCCTGGTCGACATCTATTCCCGCAACGTCTTCCCGCAGATGAACATCTTCTGGGGTACCTACCCGAACAACCTCGGCCACGACCCCTTCCCCGGCTGCTTCCGCTGCCACGACGGCGCCCACTCCACGCCCGACGGCTCCCGCACCATCCCCAACGACTGCTCCACCTGCCACGCCCTGCTCGCCTACGAGGACGCCAACCCTGACATTCTCCGTTCCCTCCGCGGCAACTAACGCACGACGCAGACCCCACCGATTAGCCCGGAAGACGTGCGGAGTTTGCCCCCGAAAAGCGGGGCACCTGCGACTCGTTGCTCTGGGAGCGGGGAGCCGCTTGACTATTGAAATCCGGGCGGGAAGCGGGTAGGATTTCGTCCATCCGTACACACCGCTTTCATGGCCAATGGTAACTGAGACTGCCCCACACCGGCGGGCTCCAAAGGAAGGCTCCGGCGCAGCGCCCCCCGAGGGGGTGGGCACTCTGAACGAGCTCTTGCTCCGCCGCGCCCAAGCTACCCCGGACGCTCCCCACTTGTACCTGGGCGTCGAAGACGGTCAGCCGGCAGCCCTGACCTATGGACAACTGCTCGAGGGCGCCCAATCAGTCGCGGCCGGCCTCCTCGCCCGGGGGATTCGTCCCCGCGACACCGTCGCCCTGATGCTCCCCACCGACCGCAACTTTTTCTTCGCGTTCTTCGGGGTGTTGCTGGCCGGGAGCATCCCGGTTCCTATCTATCCTCCCGTGCGGGCTGACCAAATCGAGGAATACGCCCGCCGCCAGTCGGCCATCCTGGCCAATGCTGGCGTGAAGGCGATGGTTACCTTCCGCGAGGCCGAGCGCCTGGCACACCTGCTCAAGCCGCGCATCCCCTCGCTCGCCGCCGTGGTTACCGCCGACCAGCTCGCCCGGGAAAAGCTGCTGCCGACGCCCTGCGCGGGCGAGCCCGGCGATATCGGCCTCATCCAGTACACCTCCGGCAGCACCGGCGACCCCCGCGGCGTGGCCCTCACCCACGGCAACGTGCTCGCCAACGTGCGCGCCATCGGCCAGGGCGTCCAGGTACGCTCCTCGGACGTGACCGTCTGCTGGCTGCCGCTCTACCACGACATGGGGCTCATCGGCTGCTGGTTCTTCTCCCTCTACTTCGGCTTGCCCATCGTGGCCATGTCGCCCCTGGCTTTCCTCCGCCGGCCGGAGCGATGGTTGTGGGCAATTCACCGCTATCGCGGCTCCCTCTCCCCCGCGCCCAATTTCGCCTATGAGCTTTGCGCGCGCAAGGTCAGCGACCAGGCCCTCGAAGGGCTCGACCTCTCCAGCTGGCGCGTGGCCCTGAACGGCGCCGAGCCCGTCAGCCCCGACACCCTGGCCCGCTTCATGGAGCGGTTCGCCCGCTATGGCTTCCGCGCCGAGGCCATGATGCCCGTCTACGGCCTGGCGGAATCCTCGGTGGCATTGTCGTTTGCGCCCCTCGGACGCCCGCCGCGGATTGACCGGGTGGCCCGCGAACCCTTCCAGCGCTACGGCCGCGCCGAACCCGCTCCCGCCTCCAACCCCGACCCGTTGCAGTTCGTCTCCGTGGGCCGGGCCCTGCCTGAGCACGAAGTCCGGTTGGTGGACGACGCTGACCGCCCGGTGGGCGAGCGCGTCGAAGGCCACCTGCAGTTCCGCGGGCCCTCGGCCATGCAGGGCTACTACCGCAACCCCGAGGCCACTGCCGCTGCGCAGTACGATGCCTGGTTCCGCACCGGCGACCTCGCCTACTTGGCCGACGGCGAGCTCTTCATCACCGGGCGCACCAAGGATTTGATCATCAAGGCCGGGCGCAACATCTGCCCGCAGGAGATCGAAGAGATCGCCGCTGACGTCCCCGGCGTCCGCCGCGGCTGCGTGGCTGCCTTCGGGGTGGCGGAACCGCGCACCGGCACCGAGGGACTCGTGCTCGTGGCCGAAACCCGCGAGACCGACGCGACGGTACGCGCCCGGCTGGCTTCCGAGATCAGCAAGCGCGTGGGCGCCGCGGCGCGCATCTCCCCGGACGTGGTCAAGCTCGTGCCCCCGCAGACCCTCCCCAAGACGCCGAGTGGCAAGCTGCGGCGCGGCGAGTGCCGAAAGCTGTACTTGAGCGGAACCCTCGGCCAGTTGCGGCCGCCGGCCTGGCTGCAGGTGACCCGCCTGGTCACGGGCAACGCTCTGGTGAGCGTTAAGCAAGCCGTGGAGCGCCTCACGCCCGCGCCGCTCAAGCAACTCTTCGTTCCCGCGCCACCCGAGCCTCCCGAGAGCCAGGACTAGGATTTCCGCTACGAAAGGACCGACCATGCCTGAGTTTCGCCCGCGACCACCTCGGCCGTTCATCCCGAGCGCAGTCGAGGGAGCACGCCTGCTAGGGCGCGACTTTCTCCTCCCTGCGGCCCGGTGCTAGAATCGGAGCGGTTGCGCCCGTAGCTCAATCGGATAGAGCTTCGGATTTCTAATCCGAGGGTTGCAGGTTCGAGTCCTGCCGGGCGCGCCACCGCTTACCCGAGGAGTGGGTGTGGGTTCGCGAATCGTGGGCGTATTCCTGCTCGGTTTTTTGGGGGTCGCTCTGGGCCATCCCGCGCCCCAAGGAGGCAAGCCCATGGCTTTCGCCTTGAACAGTCCAGCCTTCACGCACGGGGGCGACATCCCGAAGAAGTTCACCTGCGACGGCCCCGACCTTTCTCCCGCCCTCACCTGGAGCGAGCCGCCGGCGGGCACAGAGAGCTTTGCGCTCATCGTGGACGACCCCGACGCCCCGGTCGGCACCTGGGTCCACTGGGTTCTCTACGACTTGCCGGCCTCGGCGCGCGAGCTGGCCGAAAACGTGCCCAAAGACAACGAGCTCGGAAGCGGCGCCCGCCAGGGCCGCAACGACTTCGGCCGGATCGGCTACGGCGGCCCCTGCCCGCCGCCGGGGCCCGCGCACCGCTACTTCTTCAAGCTCTACGCCCTCAAAGCCAAAACCAACCTCAAGGCCGGGGCCAGCAAGGCCGACCTGGAAAAGGCCATGAAGGGCCAAATCCTGGCCCAGGCCGAGCTGATGGGCCGCTACAAGCGCTAGGCCAGCCAGTTTCCGGTTGCGGGCGCTCCCCCGCCGCTCTACACTTCTCCCGGTCAGTTTCCTTCCGGACACCGCATGATCGGCGAGACGGTTTCCCACTACCGCATCGAGGAGAAGCTCGGCGAGGGCGGGATGGGCGTGGTCTACCGCGCCCAGGACATCCGCCTGGGGCGCAGCGTGGCCTTGAAGGCGCTGACGCCCGAGTTCGCCCGCGACCCCGCCCGCCGCAAACGCTTCCAGCAAGAGGCTCGGGCGGCCGCGAGCCTCACTCACCCCGGCATCGCCGCCGTCTATGCGCTCGAAGAGGTCGGCGAGGACCTCTACATCGTCTACGAGTACGTGCGCGGGCAGAACCTGCGCGGCCTGGTCACTCGCGGGGACCTGAAGCTCGAGGGGCTGCTCGACATCGCCACCGACGTTGCCGCGGCCCTCGCCGCCGCCCACGCCCAGGGCGTCGTCCACCGCGACATCAAGCCCGAGAACATCATCCGCACTCCCGAGGGCAACACCAAGATTCTTGACTTCGGCCTGGCCCGCTTTCAACCGGGCTCGCTCGATTCCGCCACCCACTCCGCCGGGCTCACCGACACCGGCAGCATCGTCGGCACCGTCGCCTACATGTCGCCGGAGCAGCTTGAAGGCCGGGAGGCAGACTTTCGCACCGACATCTTCTCCTTCGGGGTGCTGCTGTACGAGCTGGCCACCGGCGTCCGCCCGTTTGAAGGCACGAGCCCCGCCTCCACCATCGCCCGCATCTTAACCACCGAGCCGGTGCCGATGATCCAGCGCAACCCCGTCACCCCGCCCGAACTCGACCGCATCGTGCGCAAGTGCCTGCGCAAGCGCCCCGAGGAGCGCTACCAGTCCACCCGTGACCTGCTGGTGGACTTGGAAACGCTCCGCCGCGACACCAGCGCGGTGCGCCCCCCGGCGGTCGCGGCTCCGCCGGAAGAAGTCGAAGCCAGCTTGCTTGGCCGCGCTTTTTCCGTCTATGGCGCCACCCCACGCCGGTGGTGGGAGTTGAACCACCTGTTCTGCATCCTAGGGGCCTCGATCCCGGTGGTGATTGCCTGGAAGGTGAAGGAATGGGTCCCCGGTACCTGGGGTTTAGGACTCTTCTTTACCGTGTTGGTGTTCGTCGCGGCCCTAGTGACCCTGCGCCTTTACCTCCTGGTCACCGCTGCCTTCATTCCCAGCGCGCTTCCGAACGAAGTGCGCCGGGTGGAACCCTGGCAGTGGCGGGTAGACTTGGCTTTCATGGTCGTGCTCCTGGTGATGGCGGGGCAGATTGCCACGTCCCACACGGCGGCAGCGGCTCTGCTGCTGGTGCTGGCCATAGCCGGCATCGTAGTTCGTTTGCTGGTCGAGCCCGCCATCGCCCGCGCCGCTTTTCCGTCAGGAGTGACAGAGGAGAAGGTTGTCCCGGAGAGAAAGAGGCGCGGCGTCCCTCGAGGGTTCCGTCTCATCGCCGCGATTCAACTGCTTTACTTGTTGCCCCTGGTGTACCTGCTCGCACGCTCAAGCTGGCTGGTGGAGGACGTGGCCCAGTGGCAGCAACGTGGGCTGCCCCCCTCCGAAGCGTTGCAGGTCGCGGGTTTCCTCGGGGCTTTTCTAGCGGCCTTGCTCATCGGTGGAGCGACGACCCTGGCTTTGTGGCGAGGCGACTCGGCGGCGCTGCGAGCGTTCTGCCGCTGGTTTCCCCTGTATGTACTTATCGACATCCCGGGCGCAGCCTATGTCGTGGTCGTCACCTTAAAGTACGTCAATACTGCGGCGGCCGTGCTCTTTGTGCTGCCGGTTGTCGTCTACCTGCCCCTTTACCAGCGCCGCTTGGCCCGAAAGGCCCTGGCTACCTTTCCCAGCGAGCCTGCCTCCCCGGCCTCCACAAAAGCAGGAGCGGTGACTGTGTGGCGCGGTAGCTTGCTCCGCAAAGGGCTGCTCGGGGCGGCGGCCTTGGCCGCAGCCACGTTGGTGTTGGTTGTCGGCTTGAATGTGGGTGGTTGGCGGGAGCGGCTGCTCGGGACCGGCGCGCCACGCATCGAGTCCATCGCGGTGCTGCCGCTCGAAAATCTTTCGCGCGACCCCGAGCAGGAGTACTTCGCCGACGGGATGACGGAAGCGCTGATCTCCGACCTCGCCCAGATCAGCGCCCTGCGAGTGATTTCGCGGACGTCGGTGATGCAGTACAAAGGCGCGCGCAAGCCGCTGCCGGAGATTGCTCGCGAGCTGAACGTGGACGCGGTGGTGGA
>JACQTJ010000055.1 GCA_016210855.1 Acidobacteriota bacterium
GTCGGCGCATCAGCGGGAAGCATCTCGCCGACGGTGTCCGCGCGCTCGGTGCGCGGCTTCGCCAGGCCGAAATCGAGCACCTTGGCGTGACCGCGCCTGGTGACGATGATGTTGGCCGGCTTGATGTCGCGGTGGATGATCTTCCGGGCATGGGCGTAGTCGAGGGCTTCGGCGATCTGCTTTCCGAGACCCAGGGCGGTTGCCGCCGGCAGCCGCTCTCCCCGGCCCAGCTCCTCGAGCGTCCGCCCTTCGATGAACTCCATCACGATGAAGGGGGTCTTGGTGGGCTCGTCTTCCCCGACGTCGTAGATGGTGACCAGGCCGCCGTGGGAGAGCTTCCCGGCCGCCTGAGCTTCGCGGAAGAAGCGTTGCCGGTACTCCTCCTCATCAGCCGGGGTGACCCCGGCGACGGTGATGGTCTTGAGGGCGACGATGCGGTCAATCTTGGGGTCGCGGGCCCGGTAGACCATGCCCATGGCCCCGCGGCCAAGCTCGCCGATGATTTCGTAGCGCCCCAGGCGTTTCATGGTGGCGTGCGTGGGTGGCCGTCGCCCGCCGGGCAGCGGCAGCGGTCGAAGCCGATTACTCTTTCTTGCTGACCGTGAACATCAGGGTGGTGTCCCCGATGCGGAACTCCGACAGGTGTTCGAGCTCGTGGGTCTCCACCCGGTTCTCGTTCACGAAGGTCCCGTTGGTGCTGCCCAAATCCACGAGTAGGGCGGTGGTGCCGCGAACCTCGACCGCGCAGTGCTTGCGCGAGACCTCGGGGTCGTCAACCACAATGTCGGTGCCCTGGCGGCCCAGCACCACCCGGGCTTTGCTGACCGTGAACACTTTTCCCTTGAGCGCCCCCTGCGTCACCGAGAGCGCCACTCGCTTGTCCGCCGGCAGCTGCAGGCCCCCGCCCTTCTTGCTAACGATAGTGGCTTCCGGCATCGGCGTGTGACTTGGTTTTGCTGCCGGGGCCGCCGCCGCGGCGCTGGCCTTCACCGGGAAGGTGGTCCCGCACTTCGGGCAGCGCAGGTTGAGTTCCGCCCGGCCGGCGAACTGCTTCTCCTCCAGCCGGTAACGCGCCGGGCACTTGGGGCACTGGACGATCATGGCCGGGCGGATTCCCTCCCCTGGGTGGCGCCCATCTTACCACAACGGCCCGGGGCGGGGCGGCTACCTTTTTGAGCTTTGAGGCCCGCGGCTCAACCGAACTGGGCCGCCAGGTCAGCCAAGTCGGCCACAATCAGGTCGGGAACGGGTGTAGCCGGGAAGGCGGTCCGCGAGCGCCGCACCAGGATGGTGCGGAAGCCGAGCTGGGAGGCCGGGCCGATGTCGTACTCAAACCCGAAGGCGGCGTGCGCCACCCGCTCCGGAGCCACCCGGAGGCGTTCCAGGGCCCGCGCGAAGGGAACGGGTGAAGGCTTATAGGCCCGGGCCTGCTCGGCCGTCTGGATGAGGTCGAACTCGACGCCCAGCAGCTTGACCGTGGCCGACAGGATGTCGTCGTCCATATTCGAAATGATGCCCAGCCGGAACCGGCGCTTGAGCGCGGCCAGAGCCGCCGAGGTGTCGGGGAAAGGTTTCCAGGTGGCAATGGCGTCGGCAAACGCCTGGGCGTCTTCGGCGCCGAGCGGCAACTGCTGGGCCCGGGCCACCTCCAGGAAGGCGTCGGCGGCGATGGTGCGGTAGCGGGCGTAGCTCTGCTGGATTCGAACCCACTGGGCCCGCTCCCAGGCCTGGAAGAAGGCGTCCTCGTCGGCGTACTGGTCCCACCGGGCCAGCATCGCCTGGAGCGTGTGCCGGGTCCCGCCCTCCCAGTCAATCAGTGTCCCGTAGCAGTCGAAGGTGATGGCTTCGACGTCTTCGAGTCGCAGGGGCCGGGCCGGCATACGGGCTAGAGCCTAGCACGATGTCGAGTTGGGTTGAACGACCTCCGCGTTCCGCCTACAATGCTCTCTTCCCCGGAGGGTGCGCCCAAGCATGAACGTTCTTGTCCTCGGCAGCGGCGGCCGCGAACACGCCCTGGCCTGGAAGCTCAAGCAGAGCCCGCGGGTCAAGAAACTCGTGTGCGCGCCGGGCAACCCCGGCATGGCCCGGCTCGGCGAGTGTGTGGCCGCTGATCTGGCTGACCTCAAAGGTCTGGCTGACTTGGCCGAGAAGCTGAAGGCCGATCTGACCGTGGTCGGCCCGGAGGCGCCACTCGTCGCTGGCATCGCCGATGAGTTTGCCCGGTGCCAGCTGCCCCTGGTCGGCCCGTCGAGGGCGGCGGCCGAGCTTGAAGGCAGCAAGGTCTTTGCTAAAGAGTTCATGAAGCGCCACCACATCCCTACCCCCGATTTCACCGCCTGCGCGGACCACGGCGACGCCTATGTGGCGCTGTGTGCGGTCGAATGGCCGGTGGTGATCAAGGCCGATGGCCTGGCCGCCGGCAAGGGCGTGCGCATTGCCGAGACTCCAGACGAAGCCACCGCCATTATCGAAGCCTTCATGGAGAAGCACGAATTGGGCGCGGCCGGCGACCGGGTGGTCATCGAGGAATACCTGGAAGGCGAGGAGCTGTCCTTTATCGTGCTCACCGACGGCAAGGCCGTTCTTCCCTGGGCGGCTTCGCAAGACCACAAGCGCCTCCAGGACGACGACCGCGGGCCAAACACCGGCGGCATGGGCGCCTACTCGGACGAGGGCATCGTGGACGCTGGGCTGCGCGAGCAGCTGCTGGGCGAGATCGTCGAGCCTACGATCAAAGGCCTCCAGGCCGACGGGCGCCCCTACCAGGGGTTCCTCTACTTCGGCCTGATGCTCACCCGCGATGGGCCCCGCGTGCTCGAATTCAACTGCCGCATGGGCGACCCGGAATGCCAGCCGTTGGTGGCGCGCCTGGAGAGCGACCTCGCCGAGGCGCTCGCCAAAACAGCCGCCGGAGAGCTCGCCAGCGCTCGGCTCGACTGGAGCTCCGACGCCGCCGTCTGCGTGGTGCTGGCCTCGGCCGGCTACCCCGGCAAGCCCGAAACCGGTAAGCTCATCAGCGGCCTCGCGGAGGCCGAGAAGCTGGCGGGCGTGACCGTCTTCCACGCCGGCACGAGGCTCGAAGGCGGCAGGGTGGTGACCGCGGGCGGGCGCGCGCTCGGGGTGACGGCGCGCGCGGCCGATCTGCGCGCCGCAGTTGACCGCGTCTATGCGGCGGTCGAAAAGTTGCATTTCGAGGGGATGCACTTCCGGCGCGACATCGCCGCCCGGGGATTACAGAAACTGCAGGCGAGACGCTAGGGGCCAAAGAAACACATGAAGCCCACCAGGCAAAGGAAGCCAGCGAGGGAACAAAAGCTCGGCCGGTCCCAGCCGCTCGTCGGGGTCGTCATGGGGTCGGACACCGACCTGCCGGTGATGAGCGAGGCCGTCAAGACCTTGCAGGAGTTCGGCATCCCCTTTGAGGTCGAGGTCACCAGCGCGCACCGCTCCCCGCAGCGCACCCACGAGTACGCGCACACAGCCGCCGAGCGCGGCCTCAAGGTCATCATCGTCGGCGCCGGCGGCGCGTCGCACCTGGCTGGGGTGGTGGCGGCAGAGACCATCCTGCCGGTCATCGCCGTGCCGGTGGTGACCACACCGCTCGGCGGGCTGGACGCGCTCTACTCCACCGTGCAGATGCCTGGGGGGATTCCCGTGGGGGTGATGGCGGTGGACAAGCCCGGCGCCCGCAACGCCGCCATCTATGCGGCCGAAATCCTGGCCACGGCGGACGGCGCCCTGGCCGAGCGGTTGCGCCGCCACAAGGAAGAGCTCGCCCGCTCGGTCGAAGAGAAGTCCGCCCGGGTCAAGCAGCAGTTTGAAAGCCCGTGAGGTGGCGACTCTGACGAGTGCTGAAACCGTCTGGGGCTTGGCGCGAGCCGTCCTGGTCGGCCTGCTGCTCGTAATCCTCTTCATTCGCCTCTTTGAAGACCGCTTGGCTTTCTTCCCCGAACCGTTTCCGAGCGGCTGGAACCCGCGCGGAGCGGGCGTTCCCGTCGAAGAGGTTTATTTCACCACGAGCGACGGCCTCCGCCTGCATGGGTGGATGGCTTCCGCCGAGGGGGCCAGATACACCGTTCTCTACTTCCACGGCAACGCGGGGAACCTCACCTACCGTCTCGAAAACATCGCTTTCCTACTGCGGCTGCCGGTGAACGTCTTCGCGGTGGACTACCGGGGTTTTGGCCACAGCCAGGGCCGGCCGACTGAGGCCGGCGTCTATCGGGACGCCGAGGCGGCCTACGACTACCTGACCCAGGAGCGGGGCATTGCCTCGGAGCGGCTGGTAGTGCTCGGGCAGTCGCTCGGGACGGCGGTGGCGGTGGACCTGGTGGCCAAGCGGCCGGTCGCCGGCCTGATCCTCGAAGCCGGCTTTCCGTCAGCGCCCCGGGTGGTTCAGCGGGTCTTCTGGGTTCCGGGCTTGCGGTTCGTCATTCGTTCGCGGTTTGACTCGGCGGCCAAGCTCAAGGGGATTCGGGTGCCGGTGCTCGTGGCCCACTGCCGCCAGGACCCCGTGATTCCCTACGAGTTGGGCGAAGAGTTCTTCGCCGCCGCCAACGAGCCCAAACAGTTCGTCCCTTATGACGGCGGCTGCCACGAGCCGCTCTTCCTCTGCGCCCCGGAGGACTACGCCGCCCGGCTGCGCGCTTTCCTCACCTTGACGACCCGCTAGCCTCGGCTTTGGGTCTGTCGCTCCACCACCAGAACGGCCCCAGGGTCTTTTCGACCGGCCAGAGCTGCTTCAACGTATCGCCCTCAAACAGCTCGCCGTTCTTCATTACGTAGCGGATGGTATTGGTGTTGCGGATGTTTTCGAGCGGGTTCTTCTCCAGGATGACCAGGTCGGCGAGCTTGCCGGGCTCGAGGCTGCCCAGGTCCTGGGCGTAGCCAATCATTTCGGCCCCGTGCAGGGTGGCGGCGCGCAGCACTTCCATCGAGCTCAGCCCGCCGCTCCCGAGCGCCCACATCTCCCAGTGGTAGCCCAGGCCCTGCAACTGCCCGTGGCTGCCGATGCCCACGCGGCCGCCGGCGCGGATGATCTTGGCCGCCTGAGCGGCGGTCTTGGGAAAAACGTGCTCGTCGGCCCGGAACCACGCCCGTCGCCGCGACTTGGCGTCAAGGATGTGGTGGGGGATGAAAGTATTTAGCTTTTTGTCGTCGTGGACCTCGGTGGTGACGTAGAAGTAGTTCTCGGCGAAGGGGCCACCGTAGGCCACAATCAGGGTGGGGGTGTAGCCGATGCCGGAGCGGGCGAACATCTCCACCACGTCTTTGTAGAGCGGCACGAGCGGCAGGGCGTGCTCGTTGCCGCTGAAGCCGTCGAGGACGTGGGTAAGGTCGAGCTTGAGGTCGAGCCCCCCTTCGCTGGTGGGCATCATCTCCAGCTCCTTCGCCGCCTGCACCACGAACTGCCGCTGCTTGCGGTTCCCCACGATGTAGGACTTGAGGTTCCGGGTGCGGTAGTGCTTCTTGTACTTGCGCAAGACGCCCGTGGCCTCCTCGGCCGACTTGAAATCGTTGTTCGAGAAGATGCCCGGGCCAGTGGAGTAGGCCCGCAGCCCCACGATGTTGCCCGTATCCACCAGGTCCTGGTAGGCAAACATGTCGTTCGTCATCGTCTGCACGTCCAGCCCGGCCGTGACCCCGTAGGCCAGGTTGGCCAGGAAGCTCCAGTTCTGGTCGTCCAGGATGCCCTTGCGGATTTCGAACCAGTGGGCGTGGGTATCAACGAAACCCGGGACAATGGTCATCCCGTGGACGTTGAAGACGCGCGCCCCCGCCGACCTTGGAACCCGCCCCCGGCGCCCCACGGCGGCGATGCGGTTGTCGGTCACGACGATGTCGGCATTCTCGATGACCTCATCGCCTTTCATGGTGATGACCCGGGCGCCTCGCAGCACAATCGTGCCCGTGGGCTTGTGCCGCGGCTGCTCCACCGCAACTTCGATTTCTTCGTAGAGCGGCTTCGGCTCTTCCTTTTTGGCTTCCTTTGACTCCGGGGCGTCCTTGGCTTCCTGGGCTTCTTTTTCTTCTTTCTTTTCGGGCTCAAAGGAGACTGTGGCCAGCGGCTGGCGGAAAAAGGAGGAGCCCACGGCCCAGGTGATGGTCTTGCCGCCCTCCGCCCAGGCGAAGTAGTCGGCTCCGGCCTCGGTCAGCTTCTTGAGCGGCACGGAGGCCTGGCTGACGTTGACGGTCGGGGCCGGGCCGCCCACCTGCGGGACCGCCGCCAGGTAGAGCTGGTTCTGCACGGTGGCCAGCACCCAGCGGCCGTCCGGGCTGAGCCGGGCATCGGAAGCTCCCACCGCCTCGTCATGGGCGTAGATGCCGGAGCCGGTAATCTTGATGTGCTCGCGGCGGTCGGTGCCATCAAAGCGCAGCGAGACCAGCCCCTGCCCGCCCTTCTCGGGGAAAAGAGCGGTTCCGTAAACGTAAATCCGATCTTTCTCCTGGGTGAAGTGAGGCTTGCCCAGACCGCGGGCGGGGACGATGAGCTTGACCTCGCCGCCCTCGGCTGGCAGCCAGACGAGCTCGAGGGGGATGCTGACGCCACCGAACTCATCCGGGTCTTCCACCCGCATGGTGCGCGACCCGCGCAGGGCCACGAGGCGTGTGCCGTCCGGCGTCCACACCGGGTCGGAATAGAACGCGGCCGTTGGAGTGAGGGGCTGGGGCTGGCCGCGGCCGTCGGCGCGCACCTTCCAGATGTGCCCGCCCTGGACCGACCAGGTGACGTAGGCCAGCCACTGGCCGTCCGGCGACCAGGCGGGCTGGAACTCGCGGGCCTCGGCCGAGGTCACCCGCCGCGGGGTCCCGCTCGGCAAATCCATCGTGTAGAGGTGGGTCAGGGCGGAAAAGGCCAAGCGCTGGCCGTCGGGCGACTGGGTGGGGTCTTGGATGATGCGGGCGCGCACGGGCCCTTCCTCGATGCGGAAGGGGAAATAGAGGCGCGGGCCCAGCTCCTGCGAGACCTGGGCGGTGAAGGGAATTTGGCGCGCTTCGCCGGTTTCCAGATTCAGGCGGTGGAGCCTGCCGTCGTAGGTGAGCAGGATTGCTTTGCCGTCGGGGAGGAAGGCGTAGCCGGGCAGCAGGTCGCGGGTGAAGCGGGACTCCTGGTCGTCGCGCTCGACGGGGTATTTCAGCCAGCGGTCTTCCCCGGTCGTAAGGTCGCGCACCCGCAGGCCGGTCTGGGTGTCGTAGCGGGTGCCGTAGATGAGCTTGGTCCCGTCGGGCGAAAGCAGCGGCCGGATGGCGCTGCCCAGGTCTTGGGTCAAAGTGTCTTCGTTCCCGGTAATCAGGTCGCGGCGGGCGATTTGCCAGAGCGGGAAGCCGGCGTTGTACTGGAAGCCGCCGAGCTTCTGGGCGTAGTAGAGGTGGCGGCCGTCGGGCGAGACCACCACCCCCAGGGCGTTGTGTCGCTCGGCGGTGGGGGCGTCGGACCGGGGCTTGGCCTTGGTAATCTGCACGCCCGAGCCGCCCTGGAGGTGATACATCCACAGCTCGAACGTGCGCAGGCCCCAGGTCGAACGCGAGACCACCACGTAGGTGCCGTCCGGGGTCCAGGCGGGGGAGGCGAATTCAGCCTGCTTGTCCTTGCTGAGCTGCTTCGGTTCGCTGCCGTCGGCTTTGGCGATCCAGAGGTTTTCCGCGCCGTCGCGGTCGGAGAGAAACGCGATCCATTTCCCGTCCGGCGAGTAGCGGGGCTGGCTGTCGAAGGCCGGGCCGCTCGAGATGCGGGTAGCTTGGCCGCCCTCGATGGGCAGGGTGTAGAGGTCGCCCAGCAGCTCAAAGACTAGGGTCTTGCCGTCGGGGGCGACATCGAGCGAGAGCCAGGTGCCCTCCTCGGTCGTGAACTCGATCTTGCGCTCCGGCTTGAGCGGCAGGCCCTCTTCCGGCTTTTTTTCTTCGGCCTTGGCTTCGTCTTTCTTCGCAGGCTCTTGGGCGAAGCCGGCGGCGGCAGCCGCTGCCAGGAGCAGCCAGAGCAGCCAGGGGGTCGAGTTACTCCACCAACGGGATGCGTTCACGAGCGTTCTCCTCTCGCGTTGACTTGCACTCCTGAAATCCGGTCGGCGCCCTCTCAGGCGGGCAGTTCCCCCAGGCGCTGTTTGCGGGCGATGGACTGGATGGCGGTGACGGCCACGACATTGACAATATCTTCGGCCGAGCAGCCCCGCGACAAATCGTTCGCCGGCTTCGCCAGGCCTTGCAGGATGGGCCCCAGGGCCACCGCCCCGGCCAGCCGCTCCGTCAGCTTGTAGCCGATGTTGCCGGAGTCGAGGTCGGGGAAGATCAAGGTGTTGGCGCGGCCGGCCACCAGGCTGCCGGGGGCCTTCGAGGCTCCCACCTTGGGGATGAGGGCGGCGTCAGCTTGCAGCTCGCCGTCCACGAGCAAGTCCGGCTTGCGGGCCTTGATGAGGCGCAAGGCCTCGCGGACTCTTTCGACATGCGGGTGCTCGGCGCTGCCCTTGGTTGAAAAGGACAGCAAGGCCACGCGCGGCTCGGCTTCGAGGAAAGCCCGGGCGTTTTCGGCGGTTTGCAGGGCAATGTCGGCGAGCTGCGGGGGCGTGGGGTCGGGGATCACGCCGCAGTCGGCGTAGAGCATCGCTCCCCCCACCCCAAACTCCTCCCGCGGCAGCACCATCAGGAAGAAACTCGAGACCGTCGTCCATTCCTTGCCCAGGCCCACGCACTGCAGCGCCGCCCGCACGGTTTCGGCGGTGGTGTTCAGCGCCCCGCCCACCGACCCATCGGCGTCGCCGGCCGTGACCATCAGGTCGGCAAAGTAGAGCGGCCGGGCGGCGGTCTTCTCAGCCTCTTCTTCGGTGACGCCCTTGTGGCGGCGGCGCTCGAAGTAGAGCCGGGCATAGGCGGAGAGCTTGGGGCTCGAGGCCGGGTTGATGAGGGTGGTGCCCGGGATGGGCTCGGAGACCTGGCCGAGCACGGTGATGCGGGCAAAGCCTTCGCGGGCGATTTTGGCCGCCGCCCCCAGCGTGCGCGCATCCGAGCCTTCCGGCAGCACGATGTGCTGCGGGTAGGCCCGGGCCCGGTCCTTGAGCAGTTGCAGGATTTTCATTTATCAACCCCGGCTACACGCCTCTGTCCTGCTGGGCGAAGCCTAGCGTGCGGGTTGAGATTCTTCGCTCCGGCCTTACGGTCTCCGCTCAGAATGACACCGTCTGTGGGGCGGCCGTGGTCGAAGCTGAGAGCGAGCCAGCATAGACCGCCCGCCGCTGCCGGGTCAACCGTTCCCGCGTTGACTTAGGCGGACGCGCAGCCTAAGATGCCGCCCATAAGTAAGTCAGGTATTCTCACCGGAGAAACAC
>JACQTJ010000059.1 GCA_016210855.1 Acidobacteriota bacterium
CGGTGGAGAGGTTCGGCTGGTAGCCCACCGCCGACGGCATCCGCCCGAGCAGCGCCGAAACTTCCGAGCCCGCCTGCACGAAGCGAAAGATGTTGTCGATGAAGAGCAAGACGTCGAGCCCCTGCTCGTCGCGGAAGTACTCGGCCACCGTCAGCCCGGTGAGGCCGACGCGCAGGCGCGCCCCCGGCGGCTCGGTCATCTGGCCGTAGACCAGGGCGGCGCGGGACTTCTGGGTGTCGCCGGGGGTGATCACGCCCGACTCCTTCATTTCCAGCCACAGGTCGTTGCCCTCGCGGGTGCGCTCGCCGACCCCGGCGAAGACCGAGACCCCGCCGTGCTTCATGGCCACGTTGTGGATGAGTTCCATGATGACCACGGTCTTGCCCACCCCGGCCCCACCGAACATGCCCACCTTGCCGCCGCGCAGGAAGGGCTGCAGCAGATCAATCACCTTCACGCCGGTCTCGAACATCTCCTGGGTGGTGGACTGCTCGTCGAGCGGCGGCGCCGGCCGGTGGATGGACCAGCGGGTGGTGGACTCGATCGGCCCGAGCTTGTCCACCGGCTCGCCGAGCACGTTCATCACCCGGCCGAGTGTGGCCGGGCCCACGGGCACGCTGATGGGGGCGCCGGTGTCGTAGGCCTTCATGCCGCGCACCATGCCGTCGGTGGGCTTCATGGCCACGCAGCGGACCCGGCCCTCGCCCAAGTGCTGCTGGACCTCGGCAACGACATCGATGGGTTCCGGGACCTCGGAGCCTTCGCTGCTGATGCGGATGGCGTTGTAGATGGCCGGCAGCTTCTCTTCGGCAAAGTGCACGTCCACCACCGGGCCGATCACCTGCACCACCTGTCCCGTGCTCTTGTATTGCGCGGTCGCCATTGTTTCTCCTCCGATTGCTACAGGGCGGCTGCCCCGCTCACAATCTCGATCAATTCCCGGGTGATGCCCGCCTGGCGCACCTTGTTCATGTGGAGTGTCAAGCGATCGATCATTTCCGCAGCGTTGTTCGTGGCCGCATCCATGGCGGTCATGCGGGCGGCCTGCTCCGCAGCGCCGGACTCGAGCAGGGCCCGGTAGACCTGCACCTCCACGTGGCGCGGGAGCAGCCGGTCGAAGAGTTCAGCCGGCGGCTGCTCGTAGAGGTAGTCCACTTCACCCTGTTCTGCTCGCCCCTCGACCCCGCTTGGGGCGGTCGAACCGGCCGGGCGGTCGTAGGCCTCCTGGCCGGGAACCGCGAGCGGCCCTTCGACGCGCGTGGGCAGGATGCCTTCAATGGGCAGCAGCTTTTCTGTCACCAAACGCTGCGCCAGGATGCTCTTGAACTCGTTGTAGATCAGGTACACCGCATCCACTTCCTGCTTGGCGTAGAGGTCGATGACCTGGGCAGCGATTTCCTGCGCCTGGGGAAACTCCACGGTGCGCAGAAAGATGCTGATGTGCTCCGCCAGAATGCCCTTCTGCCGGCGCCGGAAGAAGTCGCGGCCCTTCTTGCCGATGGTGATGAGCTGGGGCTCGTGGCCGTTGCGTCGCGAGGCGAGGAAGCGTTCCCCCAGCCGGATGACGTTGGTGTTGAAGGGGCCGCAGAGGCCCTTGTCGCCAGAGAGCAGCAGCAGCAGGACTTTTTCTTCCGGCCGCACTTCGAGCAGCGGGTGGCGGCGGACTTCAACACGGCGGGCGAGCGAGCGCAATACTTCGAGCATTTGCCCGGCATAGGGGCGGGCGTTAAAGACGCGCTCTTGGGCGCGGCGGAGCTTGGCCGCCGACACCAGCTTCATCGCCCGGGTAATTTTCTGCGTGTTCTTCACCGAGCGGATGCGGCGGCGAAAATCAATCAGCGTCGGCATTCGATCAGTCTAGGGGGCGGCGCGGGCAGCACGCTCGGCCGCGAACTTCTCCTTGAATCCCTTCAGGGCTTTGTGGGTCTCGCCGCGCAGCTCGTCGTCGAGCACCTTCTTTTCGCGGATTTTCTTGAGTAGGCCGGAGTAGGAGGTGTCCAGGAAGCTGTAGAGGCCGTGCTCAAAGGCGCGGGACTCGCTCACCGGCAAATCGTCCACGTAGCCGTTGGTGCCGGCGAAGATGAGCACGATTTGCTTCTCCACCGGCAGAGGCACGAACTGGTCCTGCTTCAGGAGTTCGGTCAGCCGCTCGCCGCGGGAGAGCTGGGCCTGGGTGGCTTTGTCGAGCTCGGAGCCGAACTGGGCGAAGGCGGCGAGCTCGCGGTACTGGGCCAGCTCGAGGCGCAGGGTGCCGGCGATCTGCTTCATCGCCTTGATCTGAGCGTTGCCGCCCACGCGGCTCACCGACAGCCCCACGTTGATGGCCGGGCGGATGCCGCCGTGGAAGAGGTCGGCCTCCAGATAAATCTGCCCGTCGGTGATAGAGATGACGTTAGTGGGAATGTAGGCGGAGATGTCGCCGGCCTGGGTTTCGATGACGGGCAGGGCGGTGAGCGAGCCGCCGCCGAGGTCCTTGCTCAGCTTGGCCGCCCGCTCGAGCAGGCGCGAGTGCAGGTAGAAGACGTCGCCGGGGAAGGCCTCGCGGCCCGGGGGCCGCCGCAAGAGCAGCGAGATCTCGCGGTAGGCGGCGGCGTGCTTGGAGAGGTCGTCGTAGAAGCAGACGGCGTGCTGGCTGCGGTCGCGGAAGTACTCGCCGATGGCGCAGCCGGCGTAGGGGGCGATGTACTGCATGGTGGCGGGCTCGGAGGCCGAGGCGGTGACCACCACGGTGTAGTCCAGGGCTCCGGCGTCCTCAAGCGATTTCACCACCTGGGCCACGGTGGAGCGCTTCTGGCCGATGGCGACGTAAATGCAGATGACATCGCCGCCCTTCTGGTTGACGATGGTGTCGAGGATGATGGCGGTCTTGCCGGTCTGGCGGTCGCCGATGATGAGCTCGCGTTGACCGCGCCCGATGGGGATCATGGCATCAATGGCCTTGATGCCGGTCTGCAGGGGCTCGCGCACCGGCTGGCGGTCAATCACCCCCGGGGCCAGCCGCTCCAGGGGATTGAGCTTGTCGGTGACAATGGGCCCCTTGCCATCCACGGGGTGCCCGAGCGGGTTGATGACGCGCCCGATCATGGCTTCGCCCACCGGCACGGACATGATTTTGCCGGTGCGCTTGACCGTGTCGCCCTCCTTGATTTCCTGGTACTCGCCCAGCAGCACCGCGCCCACCTGGTCCTCTTCCAGGTTCAGAGCGATGCCCGTCACCGCGTGGGGGAAGGAGAGCATTTCGCCGGCCATCGCCTTTTCCAGGCCATGGATGCGGGCGATGCCGTCGCCGACCGAGATGACCGAGCCTACCTCCTCGACGGCCACCGTCTGCTGGTAGTTCTGGATCTGCTCCCGCAGGAGCTTGGTGATTTCATCTGCTTTGATGTTGGCCATGCGGCCCCCTTCTAACCTGATTCCGCGGTGAGCTGCTGCTGCAGGCGGCGGAGCTGGGCCCGCAGCGAGCCGTCGTAAATGGTGCTGCCGATGCGGGCCACCACCCCGGCCAGGATGTCCGGGCTTTCCCGGTAACGCAACTCCACGTCGCTCCCGGTGAGCGCTGCCAGGCGCTCTTCCAGCAGCTTCTTCTGGCTGGGGTTCAAAGTGAAAGCGGTGGTGACTTCCACCGGGACGATGCCCAGGCGGGCATAGACCTCGCGGTCGAAAGCGCCGAGGGCCGGGTCGAGGAGCTCGAGCCGGCGGTGGTCGAGCAGCACCGCCAGGAAGTTGCGGGCGAGCTCGCCAAGCCCCAAGAGCTTCCGCAAGCGGTCGAGCAACGCCAGTTTTTCTTCCTTCGCCACGGCGGGGCTGGCGAGCACGTTGCGGAGCGCCGCGTGCTGCCGGAGCAGGGAAGCGAAGTCGGTCAACTGCTGCTTGATATGCTGCACCTCCGCCCGCTGCCGGGTGGGCGGGAGTTTGGCGGCAAACAGGATGTCGGCCAGGGCCCGGGCGTACCGGCGGGCTACGGAGAGTGTCACAGCCTACGGCCTCCGGCCTCGATCTTGGAAGTGGCTCACCGACGCCTGGAAGAGAGCCGTTTGGACTTCCGGCGTCAGCTGTTTCTGGATGCTCTGCTCGGCCAAGCTCACGGCCAGGCGGGCGGCATAGGCGCGTAGCTCCAGGCGCGCCGCTCGCGTAACCGAATCCATCTCTGCTCGGGTGGTGGCGAGGATGCGTTCGGACTCGCGCTGGGCGGTCTGGCGGATGCGCTGCTTTTCGCTGGCGGCGTTCTCGCCCGCCTCCCGCCGCATGGCTTCGACTTCCTGCTCCAGGCGAGCGAGGCGTTGCTCGATTTCCTGGAGGCGAGCCTGGGCCTGCGCGCGCGCCTGGCGAGCCTCTTCGATGGCGCCCCGGATAGCGGCCCGCTGCTCGGCAAAAGCCTGGGCCAGCGGCTTGCGCAGCATATAGCCCAGGGCGCCGAACACCAGGACAAAGTTCAGCCACTTGAAGATCAATTCTTTGAGAGCACCCTGCTGAGGATGCTCGCCTTCCGCTTCGCTCGCCGCCAGCGCGGTGGCGAGCGGCAGGCTCACCAGCACCGCGATCAAGAGCACGGCTGTCGGGCGCCTCATGCGCGGCCTCCCCGACGGGCGGGCTCGAGCAGCGTGCGGGTGATTTCTTCGGCCAGCCGGCGGCTTTCGGCCTCCAGCTCTTTCTTGGCCAGGGCAACGTCGTTCGCGATGTCGAGCTTGGCCTGGCGGACCATCTGGTTGGCTTTTTCGCGGGTGTCGCGCAGGATGCGGGCCCGCTCGTCGAGGGCCTGCTGGCGGGCGGCTTCCTGCTGGCGGTAGATTTCGGCCCGCGCCCGCCGCAGGGCCTCTTCATAGTGGCGGAGCTTCTCGTCTGCCTGGCCGAGTAACTGGTCAGCTTCGCGGTGGGCGCCTTCGGTGGCGGCCCGGCGCTCGGCGAGCACTCGCTCGAGCGGGCGCCAGAAGGCCCAGCGCAGGAAGATGAAAAAGAAAA
>JACQTJ010000012.1 GCA_016210855.1 Acidobacteriota bacterium
CATAGTGGCGGAGCTTCTCGTCTGCCTGGCCGAGTAACTGGTCAGCTTCGCGGTGGGCGCCTTCGGTGGCGGCCCGGCGCTCGGCGAGCACTCGCTCGAGCGGGCGCCAGAAGGCCCAGCGCAGGAAGATGAAAAAGAAAAGAACAATGGCCGTCGTGGGGAGGGCACCGAACAGAAGACCCTTCAACTGTTGGACGATTCCTTCCATTGGCCCCGCTCGTAAGGAGTGAAAAGACAGATGTTTCTAACACAGGGCTGGCGGAGGGTCAAGGCGAGGGCGCGCGCGTTGGGCTCCGAACAGACCGGCGATGAAGGAAGAGGGCGGCTTGGGCGCGGCTACGAATGCTTCCTACTTGTCATTCCGAGCCATTGATTGCCTTGGCGGCGAGGAATCTCAAACGAAGCCATTTGCTCGGATTGAGATCCTTCGGGCGTACGCCCTCAGGATGACAGGCAGGGCTGATGCGGTTTTTGCCATTCGACTTCGCTCAGGGCGAAATCGCGCATCCTTGCGGACGCGGATTTCGCGGGTTTGGGGAGCGCGGTTTTGGGGTCGAAAAAGCGTTCGCCGAAAAAAGCGTCCGCAAAAACCGCAAAAACCGCAGAAACCGTAGACTCGGCGGGGGAGCTTGTGGTAGGGCGTAGCGTGGGACGGAGGGGGAGGAGGTTCGCGGCGAAAGCTAGCGAATAGCACGCAGCAATAGCTAGCTATTCTCCTCTAACCACTTACTGGGAAAAGAGTTACGGAAGGGCCTGCGGGCATACCCCCCGGGGCAGCCAAAGGCGGGCAGGCTCTCGAGAGCGGTCACCACGGCGGCGGCTGTTGCGGGGACGGAGCGCCGGTGTTAGCATCGCTCGGCGCGGGCCCGAGGAGTCGAACGATGTCCTTCCAAGGCGTGGATTTTCTGGAGCTCGACTCGCTGCTCAGCGAGGACGAGAAAGTCGTCCGCGGCTCGGTGCGGCAGTGGGTGGAGGGGAAGGTCAAACCTATCATCGAGAAGCACGCCCAGGCCGGCACGTTTCCGATGGAGCTGATCCCGGAGGTGGGCAAGCTCGGCTATTTCGGAGCGAACCTCAAGGGCTACGGCTGCGCCGAGATGACGAACGTCGAGTACGGTCTGGTGATGCAGGAGCTCGAGCGGGGCGACTCGGGGCTGCGCAGCTTCGTCTCGGTGCAATCGGCGCTGGTGATGTACCCCATTTACACCTATGGGTCGGACGAGCAGAAGCAGAAGTGGCTGCCGCGGCTGCAGAAGGGCGAGGCCATCGGCTGCTTCGGGCTCACCGAGCCCGGCTTCGGCTCGAACCCCGCCGGGATGCTCACCACGGCCCGCAAGGACGGCGATGGCTACCTCTTGAACGGCGAGAAGCTCTGGATCACGAACGGCTCGCTCGCCGACGTTGCCCTGGTGTGGGCCAAGGACGAGAGGGGCGAAATCGGCGGCTACCTGGTGGAGAGGGGCACGAAGGGTTTCAAGGCCTGGGACGTGCACGATAAGTATTCGCTGCGGGCGTCGGTCACAAGTGGCCTGGCGATGAACGACTGCCGCATTCCCTCCTGCAACCGCCTGCCGAAAGCCGAAGGCCTGAAGGGGCCGCTCAGTTGCCTGACGCAAGCCCGCTATGGGATCGGCTGGGGGGCGCTCGGGGCCGCCATGGAGTGCTACGAGACGGCGCTCAACTACGCCAAAGAGCGCAAACAGTTTGCCAACCGGCCCATCGCCTCGCATCAACTCGTCCAGGAGAAGCTGGTGTGGATGCTCACCGAGATTACGAAAGGCCAGCTGCTCGCGCTGCAAGTCGGGCGGTTGAAGGACCAGGGCAAGGCCAGCTTTGCCCACGTCTCGATGCTCAAGAAGAACAACGTCTGGGTGGCGCTGGAATCGGCCCGCAAAGCCCGGGACATCTTGGGGGCGAACGGGATTACCGGGGATTACCCGGTCTTCCGCCACATGGTGAACCTGGAGTCGGTCTACACCTACGAGGGCACCCACGACATCCACACGCTCATCCTCGGGCACTATCTCACCGGAATCCCAGCCTATGAGTAGGCGCCCTTGGGCCCGGCTCGCCCTCACATCCCTGCTCGGGGCTGTGGCGGTGGCGGCCTCCCCGTTGGTTGCGCCGGCGGCGGAAAAGCCGAAGGTTCGCGCCGTCACCGCCTTCATCCGCCTGGACCGGGCCCACTACCAGGCCCAGGTCCAAGAGGCGCTCGGGATGCTGCGCTCGGCCCGCACCGCCTACGAGCAGGCGGGCTACGAGGTGCAGTCGGTCCGCATCACCACCCAGCCCTTCCCCGAGTACACGCAGGGGCTCTCCCGGGAGGAGGTCCTGTCCTTTTTCCGCGACTACGAGAGGCTGGCGAAGGTAGAAGGGTTTGACGCCGCCATCGGCCCGGCGATGCTGACTGACGGCGATGACCCTGCCCAGGCCGAGTTGCTCGGAGAGGTTTTGCGGGCGGCCCCCACCCTGAGCGGGAGCGTGGTGGTGGCCAGCGAGGCTGGGGTCCATTGGAATGCAGTGCGAGCCACAGCCGGCTTGATCAAGTACCTGGCCGAGAACACGCCAGGGGGGATGGCCAACTTCAACCTTGCCGCCACCGCCTTGGTGCCACCCGAGACGCCGTTCTACCCCGGCTCCCATCATCTGGGTCCCGGGGGGCGCTTTGCCGTGGCCCTGCAGTCGGCGAACGTAGTGGCTGAGGCCTTCGGTTCGGCTAGGAGTCCCGAGGAGGGCCGCAGGGCGCTGGCCGCTGCACTCGGCGAGCACGCCCGGGCCCTGGAGGCGGTGGCCCGGAGCGTCGAGCGGGAAACGGGCTGGCAATACAGCGGCATGGACCTCTCGCCCGCCCCCCTCAAGGAAGTCTCGATCGGGGCTGCAATCGAGAAACTGACGGGGCGCAAGTTCGGCTCGCCCGGCACGATGAGCGCCGCCGCCGTGGTTACCGGGGTCTTGCAGTCGCTTCCGATCAAGCGGGTGGGCTACTCGGGTTTGATGCTGCCGGTGCTGGAAGACGCCGTGCTCGCCGAGCGCTGGAGCGAAGGGGCGCTCACCCTCGACGCGCTGCTCTCCTATTCAGCGGTGTGCGGCACCGGCCTGGACACGGTGCCCTTGCCGGGGGATATCCCGGTCGAGCGCCTGGAGTGGATTCTCGCCGACGTAGCCAGCTTGGCCGTGAAGCTCCGCAAGCCGCTCTCGGCGCGGCTGATGCCGGTGCCCGGAAAGAAGCCCGGCGACCGAACGGAATTTAGCGATCCTTTTCTCGTCAATGCCGTGATTCAGCGGGTGCCCTAAAGGCTGGGCCATGGAGCGCGAGCTTTCCCTGGAATTCTTGCGGGTGGTGGAGCAAGCGGCCATTGCCGCCGCCCACACCATGGGCTACGGCGACCGCCACGCCGCCGACAAAGCCGCTGCTGAGTGCATGCGGCGGGAGCTGGGCGAAGTGCCCATCCACGGCCGCATCGTCATCGGCGAAGGCGAGCGCGACAAAGCTCCGATGCTCTACATCGGCGAACAGGTCGGCCGCGGGGACTCCTATCCCCGGGTGGACATCGCCGTAGACCCACTCGAAGGCACGAACCTCTGCGCCACCGGCGCGCCCAACGCCCTGGCGGTCATCGCCGCCAGCGAAGAAGGGGGCCTGTTGCATTCTCCCGACATTTACATGGAGAAGCTGGTGGTGGGCCCGAGCTGCAAGGCGGCGGTGGAGCTCGATGCTCCGGTGAAAGACAACCTGAAGGCCATTGCCAAACGGTTGGAGCGGGACGTCGAAGACTTGGTGGTGGTGGTGCTCGACCGCCCCCGCCACGAGCAGCTCATCAAAGACATCCGCGCCGCCGGAGCCCGCATCCGGCTCATCTCGGACGGCGACGTAGCCCCGGCCATCGCCGCCGCCGTGATCGGGGCTGGCGTGCATGCGGTGATGGGCGTGGGCGGCGCGCCCGAGGGGGTGCTAGCGGCCGCAGCCCTGCGCTGCCTGAACGGGGAGATGCAGGCCCGGCTGGTGGCCTTCCAGCCTGAGCACGAAGAGCGCATGCGCAAGATGGGAATCCGCGACCCCAAGCGCATCTACACGGAACGCGACCTGGCCCCCGGGAAGAGGATCGTTTTCGCCTGTGCCGGGGTGACCAGCGGCGACCTGCTGCGGGGCGTGCGCTTTTTCGGCGAAGGCGCGCGTACGCATTCTCTGGTGATGACGCTTGACCCCTACACCGTGCGCTTTGTCGATGCCGTTCATCTGGAATGGCGCGCCGACGTGAAGGTGCGGTTTTCTTAGGCGCGGGGGAACTTCCCGCCGCCCCTCCGCGTATATTTGTTAGTACGCAGGACTGTCATGAAGGGCTTGGGTCAACTAGGCAAGGGATCAGCTTAGGGCTCACCTCAAAGAGTTAGCTATGCACCTAACCACACAGCGGGAAAAAGGGGGCGCGCTGCAAATCATCCTGGCGGTCTTGGGGGCGATTGTGCTGGTGGCGGCCCTGGTGGTTTTGGCCGCGGTGGTCATCGTCAAAGAGTACGTGAAGATCGAAGTGCAGGAGACAGGCAGCGAGAAGAAGGTGGCGGTGCACACCCCCATCGGCGAGTTCGCGATTGAAAAGGACAGGGATGCGGCCCGGAAGCTCAAGCTACCCGTCTATCCGGGGGCGGAGCCCGACGAGGACAGTGTGTCGGTGCGCCTGTGGGGACGCGTGGAGGAGGAAGAGGGCGGGCTCAGCATCACGGCCGGCACGTTTCGGACCAGCGATCCGTTCGACAAGGTGGACGCCTGGTACCGGCAGCAGCTCGGCCCGGAGTTCACCCGCGAGACCGGCCGGATCGTCGGCGGCCAGCGCAAGGGAAACGGCGAGTGGGTCATCCGCATCGAGCCCGGCGGGGATGACGTGCTCTACAAGCGCGAGGCCGAAGGCCGGCTGCGCGGCGTCGGGCTCACGCGGGAGAGGGGCCAGGTCCGAATCGGGCTGTTTGAGGTCGTTGAAGCCCGCACCCAGTAGGTCTTCCCTAGCGGTTCAGCAGGCGCTGGATGCGCTCTTCGAGGGGCGGGTGGGTGCTGAAGAGCGAAGCCAGCGCGCCCCCCGAAAACGGGTTGACGATGTAGAGGTGCGCGGTCGAAGGCTCGACCCCGCGCATGGGCACGCGCTTTGAGAGGGTACCGAGCTTTTCGAGCGCCCGGGCCAGCCCGTAGGGGTGGCCGACGAACTGGGCCGCGGCGGCGTCCGCCGCATATTCGCGCTGGCGGCTGATGGCGAGCTGTACAAGCAGGGCGGCGAGCGGCGCCAGGATGATCATCAGCAATGCTCCGAGAGCGTTGCCGTTCCCGTTGCGATCGCGGCCGCCGTAGCCGCCGAACAGCAGCGCGAACTGGCCCAGGTGGGCGAGATAAGTAATGGCGCCGGCGAGGGTGGCGGCCACGGACATAATCAAAGTGTCGCGATTGCGGACGTGGGCGAGCTCGTGCGCCAGCACGCCCTCGAGCTCCTCGTCGTCCATCGCTTCGAGCAGCCCGGCGGTGGCCGCCACCGCGGCTTTGCTCGGACTGCGGCCGGTGGCGAAGGCGTTCGGTTGCGCCTGGGGGATGACGTACAGCCGCGGCATCGGCAGGCCAGTCTTCGCGCACAGGCGCTCCACGATGGCATACAGGCGCGGGGCTTGGTCCGGAGTCACCGGGCGGGCGCCGCTCATGGCCAGGGCGATTTTGTCTGACCAGAAATAGGCGCCCAGGTTCATCAGGGCGGCCATCACCAGGGCAATGGTCATCCCCTGCTGGCCGGCGATGAGCTGCCCGCCGTAAACCAGGATCAGGGTCAAGGCCGCCAGCAGGATTCCAGTCTTAACCGTGTTCATCTCGCTTGGGTCCTCCCCGGGTCTCGAACACTCTATTATAGTCCAGCTTGGCCCTATCGGGGCCGACGGCTAGCGCTCCCTTCCTCAGTGGGCCGGAACCGCCATGAGAGCGCGCCAGAACTGGATTTCGCCCTGGGCGGCGTCCACCACCACGGTGTCGCCGGGGAGAACTTCGCCCTCGAGGATTCTTTTGGCGAGCGGGTTCTGGATGAGGCGCTGGAGGGCGCGCTTCAAGGGACGGGCGCCGTAGGCGGGCTCGTAGCCTTCGCGGAAGAGCAGGTCTCGGGCGCTGGGGGTGAGCTCGAGCGTGATCTTGCGTTCGGCGAGCAGGGCGCGGAGGTGGCGCAGTTGCAAATCGATGATCAGGTCGAGCTGCTCGCGGCCGAGGGGGTTGAAGACCACCACGTCGTCGATGCGGTTCAGGAATTCGGGCTTGAAGACGTCGCGCAAGGCCTCTTGGGCACGCTTTTTCGCCGCCGGCGCGTCACCCGGCGTCAGCCCGATAGTCTCCTGGCCGGCGATGTTCGAGGTCATGATGAGCACAGTGTTCTTGAAATCGACGGTGCGGCCTTTGCCGTCGGTGAGCCGGCCGGCGTCGAGGATTTGCAGCAGGAGGTTGAAGACGTCCGGGTGGGCCTTTTCGATCTCGTCGAAGAGGATGATCGAGTAGGGCCGCCGCCGGACGTGTTCGGTGAGCTGGCCGCCTTCCTCGTAGCCTACGTAGCCGGGCGGGGCGCCGATGAGCCGGGCCACGGTGTGCTTCTCCAGGTACTCGGACATGTCGAGCCGGACCAGGGCTCGCTCATCGTCGAAGAGGAACTCGGCGAGGGCGCGGGCGAGCTCAGTCTTGCCCACTCCAGTCGGCCCCAGGAAGATGAAGGAGCCCACGGGGCGCTTCGGGTCGGCGAGCCCGGCGCGGGAGCGGCGGATGGCATCCGCCACCCGGGCTAGAGCCTCGTCCTGGCCCACGACGCGCTGGCGCAAACGCTCCTCCATGTGCACGAGCTTTTCGACTTCGCCTTCGAGAAGTTTGCCCACCGGGATGCCGGTCCACCGGGAGACGATGCGGGCGATGTCCTCTTCGTTCACTTCTTCTTTGAGCATGCGCGAGGCCCCGCTCATTCCTTCGAGCTTGGCCTGGGCGCTGTGGAGGTCGCGCTGGGCTTCGACTAGGGCGCCGTAGCGGATTTCGGCCACCCGGCTCAAGTCGGCGGCGCGCTCGGCTTTCTGCTCTTCGAGCTTGAGCCGCTCCATCCGTTCCTTGAGGGCGCGAATGCGGGTGATGGCCTCCTTTTCGGCCTGCCAACGGGCCTTGAGCTGGGCCGATTGCTGCCGCAGTGCGGTCAATTCCTTCTCGATTTTCTGCAGGCGTTCGCGGGAGTGCGGGTCGTCTTCTTTCTTCAGGGCCTGGCGCTCGATTTCAGCCGGCAGGATTCTGTGCTCCACCTCGTCAATCTCGGTGGGCAGGGAATCGATCTGGATGCGCAGGGAAGCCGCGGCCTCGTCCACGAGGTCAATGGCCTTGTCCGGTAGGAAGCGGTCGGCGATGTAGCGGTGGCTCAACACGGCGGCAGCCACCAGGGCGGCGTCCTTGATGCGCACCCCGTGGTGGAGTTCGTAGCGCTCTTTGAGCCCGCGCAGGATGGAGATGGTGTCTTCGACGCTGGGTTCACCCACGTAGACCTGCAGAAAGCGGCGCTCGAGTGCGGGGTCGCGCTCGACGTGCTTTTTGTATTCGTTGAGCGTGGTGGCGCCAATGCAGCGCAACTCACCGCGGGCGAGCGCCGGCTTGAGCATGTTCGAGGCGTCAATCGCCCCCTCGGCGGCCCCGGCGCCCACCAGAGTGTGCAGCTCGTCGATGAAGAGAATGATTTGGCCGTCCGATTCGGTGATCTCCTTGAGCACGGCCTTGAGACGGTCCTCGAATTCGCCGCGGTACTTGGCCCCTGCCACCAGGGCGGCGAGGTCGAGCTGGACGATGCGCTTGGACTTGAGGATTTCTGGGATGTCGCCGGCGGCGATGCGCTGCGCCAGCCCTTCGACGATGGCGGTCTTCCCAACGCCCGGCTCGCCGATAAGGACCGGGTTGTTCTTAGTGCGACGGGAGAGCACTTGGATGAGGCGGCGGATTTCATCGTCGCGGCCAATGACCGGGTCGAGCTTGCCGCGGCGGGCCAGCTCGGTCAGGTCGCGGGCGTAACGCTCCAAGGCCTGGTACTTGGCTTCAGGGTCGGGGTCGGTGATGCGCTGGCTGCCGCGCACCGCCTGGAGTCCCTGGAGCAGCGCGTCGCGGGTGACGCCGTGGCGAGCCAGGAGCTGCTGTGCCGGCTGGCCCTTCTCTTCGGCCAGGGCCAGCAGCAGGTGCTCGGTGGAGACGTAGGCGTCCTTGAAGGCGTCGGCCTCCCGGA
>JACQTJ010000057.1 GCA_016210855.1 Acidobacteriota bacterium
CAACCACCGAGAGCGTCAAGGCGACCTCGTAGCTCACCATCTGCGCGGCGGCGCGCAGCCCGCCGAGTAGCGAGTACTTGCTGTTCGACGACCACCCGGCCAGGGAGACCGCGTACACGACCAGGGAGGTGACGGCCAGCACGAACAGCAGACCGATGTTGATGTCGGCGATGTGGAGGCCGGTGCGGGTGCCGAGGACTTCGAGCTCGCCCGGCCCAAAGGGAATCACCGCAATCGAGAGCAGGGCCAGGGTCACGGCCACGAACGGCGCCAGCAGGTAGATGAAGCGGCTGGTGACGCCCTCGAGCACGATGTCTTCCTTGAAGAGAAACTTCAGGCCGTCGGCGAGCGGTTGCAGGAGCCCGTGGGGACCTACCCGATAGGGTCCCCAGCGCGACTGGATGTGGGCGATGAGCTTGCGCTCGAACCAGCTCAGGTAGGCAACCGCGGTCAGCAGGATGAAAAGAGTCAAGGCAATCTTGACCACCGCGATCACCAGCTCGGGATGGCGCGTCATCCAGTCGGTCATAGTTGCGAGCGTGGCAGCTTCCGCTCGGGCACAGAGTTCAGCATTTCGCTGAAGCGGCCCAGGGTGCCCGAGGTGAATAGAGAGTCGTCCGAGGAAAAGATCAGCCCCGGCGAGGTCTCGGCGGCCTTGTCGGCATGGCGGCCATCGCCCGGAGCGGTGCGAGTCGCCTCGCCGACTAGAAGCGAGGCCAGGGAGACCTGGTAACCGGGCACCTGCTGGCGAATCTCTTCAAAAGCGGCTTCCGGGGTGCGCCAGGGGATGGGCTTGCCCAGGGCGTAGGAGAGCAGCCGCAGGATTTCGAAGTCGCTACGCGCTCCCACCGGCTCGAGCGGCCGGCGCAGGCGCTGCAGCTCTCCGCAGGTGTTGGTCAAGGTGCCGTCCTTTTCATAGGCGGAAGCCGCGGGCAGAACCACATCGGCGAGTTGAGCCGTCTCGGTCAAAAAGAGCTCCTGAACGACCAGCAACTCGGGGGCCCCTAGGCCGTCGCGAGTATGGGCCAGCTTGAAGGTCTTGACGGGATTGGCCCCCACAACGTAGAGCCCGCGGAGGCGCCCGGGCTCGAACATCTGCCGGGCATTCAGCCCCGGCGTGGCGGGCAAGGAGGAATTCCAGAGCTGCTCCCATTTCTTGCGCAGGGTGGCGTCGGTGAGAGGTCCGTAACCCGGCAGCAGGTCCGGCAGCACTCCCATGTCGGCGGCGCCGCGGGAGTTGGCGTAGTCGCCCAGGGCGATGTAGCGCGTCTTGCCGGCAAGCTTCTGTCCGAACTCGACCAGGCGCTTGACGCCCCGTCCCCACATCTCCGCCCCGAACAAGACGATCACGTCCGATTCCTTTTCGAGGGCGGCGCGCACCTTGTCGAGTTCCTGCCGTGCGTCTGGGGGCAGGTCGGGGGCCGCCCCCAGAAGAGCTTCCACGGCGGCTGCTTCTTGCCCGGCCGGCACCTGCACGAAGCGGTCCGCTTGGCGACGGAGCTTGATCTCCCGGGCGTTGATGACGTAGAGGCGGGCATCATGCAGGCGGCCGGCGGCGCGGATGTTGTAGGCGAGCAGAGGATGATTGTGAGTGGGGTCGCTGCCAATGAGAAGAATAGCGGCGGTACGGGCCAGGTCGCCGGAAGCCGCGAAGGCGGTGGTGTCGCCGCCGAGGGCGGCCACCAGGGCGGCGTAGTCGGCGGTGCGGTGGTGGTCAATGTTGTTCGTGCCGATGACGGTGCGGGCGAAGCGCTGGAGCAGGTAGTTCTCTTCGTTGGTTGTCCGGTTGCTGCCTAAGAAGCCGATGCGGTCCGGGCCGGCGCTGACAGTGATTTCCTTCAGCCGGTGAGCCACCAAATCGAGCCCTTCTTCCCAGGTGGCCGGCTCAAGCCGGCCGTGGCGACGGACCAGAGGCTGCCGGAGCCGCTCGGGGTGGTGAACGAAGTCGCCGCCGTAGCGCCCCTTGATGCAGAGGAACTCGCCGTTGATGCCGGTCTTGTCGCGGTTGTTGCCGCGCAGGATCTGGTTGTTGCGGATGTTGAGGGTGGTCTTGCAGCCGTCCCCGCAGTGCGCGCAGGGTGTGCCGACGTACTTCATCTCCCAGGGACGGGTCTTGTAGCGGTACTGGTGGCTGGTGAGGGCGCCCACGGGGCAGATGTCAATGCACATCCCGCACTCCTCGCACTCGAGCGTCCCGTCGGGGCGGTTCGGGATGATGGTGGAGCGGACGCCGCGCTGGCCGACCCCCAGGGCCTTGACGTCCATGGCTTCGTCGCAGACCCGCACGCAACGGAAGCAGAGGATGCAGCGAGGGTAGTCGAAGTAAACGACGGAGGAGAAGCGCTGCTCGGGCTGGTGCTCTTTCTCCTCCGCGAAACGGCTTTCGGCTGCCCCGTAGCGGAAAACCATGTCCTGGAGCTCACACTCGCCGCCCTTGTCGCAGACCGGGCAGTCGAGGGGGTGATTGGTGAGCAGGAACTCGAGCATGGCCTTGCGGGCGGCGTGGACCTGCGGGGTGCTGGTGCGCACCACCATGCCCGGCTGCACGATGACGGTGCAGGCCGTCTGGAGCTTGGGAGTTTTTTCAATCTCCACCAGACACATGCGGCAGGCGGCTTGGAGCGACAGCCCGGGGTAATAACAGAAGGAGGGCACCTCGATGCCCACCGACTTGCAGGCCTCGATCAGCAGCGTCCCCGGGGGCGCCTCGATGCTGCGCCCGTCAACGCTGAGGGGTACGGTCTTCTGCTCGTCTCCCATCGTCAGTGGGCCACTCCGGCTGGGCTGCGGGCGGAGGGGCACTCGCCGCTGCGCAGGTGCTCTTCAAACTCGTCGCGGAACTTATCCACGATGCTGATGGTGGGCATGGCGGCGGCATCGCCGAGCGGGCAAAAGGTCTTCCCCAGCATGTTCCTGGCGAGCTCGCCGATCTGGCGGATGTCTTCGACGCGGCCGCCGGCGTGGAAGCGGTCGAGCATCTTGCGTAGCCAAGTGGTGCCTTCGCGGCAGGGGATGCACCATCCGCAGGACTCGTGGGCGTAGAAGTGCATGATGCGCTGGGCCACCTCGACCATGCAGGTGTCCTCGTCCATCACCATCACCCCCCCCGAGCCCAGCATGGAGCCGGCCTTGGCCACGGAGTCGAAATCCATTGGAGTGTCGAGCTGGTCGGCGGTGAGGACGGGGACCGAGGAGCCTCCGGGGATGACGGCCTTGCACTTCTTGCCGTTGCGCATCCCGCCCGCCACCTCTTCGATCATGCGGCGAAGCGGGAAGCCCATGGGCAGCTCGTAGAGGCCGGGGCGGTTGACATGCCCGGAGATGCAGAAAAGCCGCGTGCCGCCGTTTTTGGGCGTGCCCAGGTTGGCGTACCACTCCCCGCCCTTCAGAATGATGGAGGGCACGGAAGAGAGCGTCTCGACGTTGTTGATGACGGTGGGACAGCCGTAGAGGCCGACTACGGCGGGGAAGGGCGGGCGGATGCGCGGGTAGCCGCGCTTGCCTTCGAGCGACTCCATCAGGGCGCTTTCTTCGCCGCACTCGTAGGCCCCGGCCCCGGTGTGGACGACAAGGTCGAAATCGAACCCGGAGCCCAGGATGTTCTTGCCCAAATAGGCGCGCTCGTACGCCTCGGTGACCGCGCGCTCGAGGATTTCCAGCACGTAGCGGTACTCGCCGCGGACATAGATGAATCCCTGGTGGGCATTGACGGCCCGGCCGGCGATGAGCATACCTTCGATGAGCTGGTGGGGGTCGAGCTCCATCAACGGGCGGTCCTTGCAGGTGCCGGGCTCGCTCTCGTCGGCGTTGGCGATGATGTACTTGGGCTTCGAGGTGTCCTTGGGAACGAAGCTCCACTTCATCCCGGCGGGGAAGCCGGCCCCGCCCCGGCCCCGGAGGTTCGAGCGCTTGACCTCTTCGATGATTTGCTCCGGGGTCATTTGCTTGAGGGCTTTGTCCAGGGCTTGATAGCCGTCGTGCTTGAGGTAAGTGTCGAGGCTGGTCGAGTCAGGGAGGCCGAAGCGGCGGCTGATGACGCGGACTTCAGCCGGGTGGGGCTGAAACTGCACGCCGCTGATGTGCGGGACCGGGGCCGGCTTTTTCCCGGCCCGCAACTGGGTCATGAGCTGCTCTACTTGCGGTACGGTCAAGTTTTCGTAGTAGTCGTAGTTGACCTGCATGGCCGGCGCCCCCGTGCAGGCCCCCAGGCATTCCACTTCTTCGAAGGAAAAGATGCCGTCCGGGGTGGGTGTCTTCGGGGGCCCGCCGCAGCGCTGCCGCACGTGCTCGAGGATGGGCTTGGCGCCCCGGAGCAGGCAGGCCACGTTGGTGCAGACCTGGAGGTGGAACCTGCCCGCGGGTTTGCGGCGCAGCATGGAGTAGTAGAGGACGGTTTCCTCCACCTGGACGCGGCGTAGGTTCAATTCTTCGGCGAGATAGCTGATGAGGTCGTCGGAGACATAGCCGATTTCATCCTGGGCATAGAGCAGCATGGGGATGAGGGCTGAACGCAGGGAGGGATAGCGCTGCTTCAACTGCTGGAAGCGCTGGCGGAGCTCGGGGGAGAGTTGCAGGGCCATCAGCGGTCCACCTCTCCCAGCACGAAGTCCACGCTGGCGATGATGGCGATGGCGTCGGCGAGCAGGTGCCCGGGGAGGAGCTTCGAGAGCAGTTGGACGTTCAGCAGGGAGGGCGGGCGCCAGCGCATGCGCCAGGGCCGGGGGCTGCCGTCGCTCACCAGGTAGCAGCCCAGCTCGCCCTTGGGGGATTCGACCCCGGCGTAGACTTCCCCCGGCGGGGGGGCAAAGCCGTCCACCACCAGCTTGAAGTGGTAGATGAGGGCTTCCATCTCTGCCTTCATCTTGTCGCGCTCGGGCAGGACGATGCCGGGAGCGTCGGCGCGGATGGGCCCCGGGGGCAAACCGTCGAGGGCCTGGCGGGCGATGCGGACGCTCTGGCGCATCTCCGCCATGCGCACAGCGTAGCGGGCGTACACGTCCCCTTCGGTGCGCACCGGGACGTCGAAGTCGAAGTTTTGGTACCCGGAGTAGGGCTCGGCCTTGCGGAGGTCCAGGGCGACGCCGGAGGCGCGCAGGTTGGGTCCGGTGATGCAGTAGGCGAAGGCGTCGTCGGGAGTGAGCACGCCCACGCCGCGGGTGCGGGCCAGCCAGATGCGGTTCTCGGTGAGCAGGTCTTCGTATTCATCGAAGCGGCCGGGCAGCATCCGCAACAGCTGGTCCACGCGGTCGGGGAAATCGGGCGGGGGCTCGAGGGCCAGGCCGCCGATGCGGAAGTAGCTGGTCATCATCCGCTGGCCGGAGACCAGCTCGAAAATCTTCAGGATTTCCTCGCGCTCCCGGAAGCAGTAGAGGAAAACCGACATGGCGCCCAGCTCCAGGGCGCAGGTGCCGAGCCAGACGAGATGGTTGTTGATGCGGGTGAGCTCGGTGAGCAGGACGCGCATCCACTGGGCCCGGGGCGGGATCTCAAGCCCGAGCAGCTTTTCGACAGCCAGGCAGTAGGCCAGGTTGTTCGAGAGCGGAGCCAGGTAGTCGATGCGGTCGGTCAGGGGGATGACCTGGGAGTAGTAGAGCTTTTCGGCGTTCTTTTCGATGCCAGTGTGGAGGTAGCCGATATCGGGAGCGGCCCGGACGATGGTTTCGCCGTCCAGTTCCAGTACCACCCGGAGCACCCCGTGGGTCGAGGGATGCTGGGGCCCTAGGTTGAGGGTCATGGTCTCGGCCGGGACAGGCGGGGGTGTGACCGGCTCCGGCATCAGCGGTAGCCCTCCACCGGGTAGTCCTTGCGCAGGGGGTGGCCTTGCCAGTCGTCCGGCATCAACAACCGGCGGAGGTGCGGGTGGTCGTTGAAGTGGACGCCGAATAGATCGAAGACTTCGCGCTCCAACATGTGGGCGCCCGGCCAGAGCGCCACCAAGGAATCAAGACGGGGCTGTTCGCCGCCCACCGGAGCCTTCAGGCGCAGGCGCTCCCCAGTCTTCAGCGAACGCAGGTGATAGACGACCTCGAAGCGCGGTTCTACCGGGTAGCGGTCTACGGCAGTGACGTCAGTCAGAGCGTTGAAGGTCAGCCCGGGGTCGCTGCGGAGGAACTCGCAGACGGCCCGGATGAGCTCGGCCGGAACCACCAGGGTAAGCTCCCCGCGAAAGTTGCTGGCTGCGGCCACCGCCCGGGGATGAAAGGCTTGGAGCTTTTGAATTACCGGGCGGGCCGCCAGTTCAGCTGGAATGCTCATTGCGCTCCCGGTGGCGGATCAGGGGCTCCAATCCAGGGCGCCCTTTTTCCACAAGTACACGTAGCCGGCCAGCAGGATGACGATGTAGAGGAACATCTCGAGAAAGCCGGCCATCTTCAGGTCGCGGTAGATGACCGCCCAGGGGATGAAGAAGATGGCCTCCACGTCGAAGAGAATGAAGAGCATGGCCACTAGGTAGAACTTGACCGCAAAGGGCTCGCGGGCGTCGCCGACGGGCGGCATCCCGCACTCGTAGGGGGTGTGTTTGGAGGGGTTGGCCTTGCGCTCGCCGACCAGCCAGGAGACGAGAATCAAGCCGGCGGCCAGGGCGGCGGCCAACACGAGGTGGAGCAGAATAGGCGCGTAGCTTGATAAGAAGCCCTGGCTCATCCGGTTGCAGTGCAGGTCGGCGGCGATGCTATAATGGGCCCGACCCGAAGCCTCGACAGGCGACTATAGAGTTGGCCCGGCAGGATGTCAAGGTGGGGGCGCTGGCGGGGACGAAGCCATGGTGGTCTTTGGATTCAACACCGACGTCAAAGTGGGCAACACCGTCTTCCACGTGCAGACGGAGGACCGGGGAGCGGGGAACCCGGTGCTGAACACCACCATCTACGTCAAGGGCCGCGTGCTGGCCAAGCGCGGTACAAGCTACCAGGACTTTCTGGCCTCGCCGGACTTCAGCGAGGCGGAGCTTCACGCCATGCTAGAGCGGCAGCACAAGCAGATCATCGAGGAGGTGCGGGCCGGGAAGCTGGCGGAGATGGCCCCGCTTGAGCTCCAGCCGGCCGCGAGCGGCATCAGCGTGCAGCTCCTCAACCCCGGAACGTTCCTGAAGGGAACCACGGCCTCCTTGGACGTGGCGGTGAGCAAGCGCCAGGCAGGGACACCGCTTCCCAACGTGGCCGTGCGCGTCCTGCTGCACACCGGGGCGCCCCAGCCCTTCCAGTTCGAGACCCAGACCGACACGGCCGGCAAGGCCATGCTGGAGTTCCATATGCCCCGACTGGGGCCGGGTGGCGCCGAACTGGTAATCCAGGCCGTGGCCCCCGACGGCCAGGACGAAATCAAGTACACCCTCCGACCGCGGCCCAAAGCCGGCGCCTGATGAAGGTCACGTTGAACGGGGAAGCCCGAGAGCTTCCCCCGGGCCTCACCTTGCAGGAACTCCTCGAGCAGCTCAAGCTCAGCCCGGAGCGTGTGGCCATCGAGCACAACCGGGAGATTGTGCAGCGGGAGCGCTGGTCGGCGGTCAGGATCCAGGACGGAGATCAACTCGAAATCGTCCACCTGGTGGGCGGCGGCTGAGGGGCTAGAGCGTGAGCAGGTGGCCCAGCTTCTCTTTCTTCACTCGCAGGTAGCCACGGCTTCCGTGCCCCACGGCGGGCTGGCAGGGCACTCGCTCCAGGACGCGGATGCCGGCGCGCTCGAGGGCGGCGACCTTCTCCGGGTTGTTCGAGAGCAGCCGGATGCGAGTGAGTCCCAGCAGGCGCAGGGCCGCTGTGGTGAGGGCATAGTCGCGCCGGTCGGCGGGGAAGCCCAAGCGGCGGTTGGCTTCGACCGTGTCCAGGCCGCGGTCCTGCAACTGGTAGGCACGCAGCTTGTTGATCAGGCCGATGCCGCGGCCTTCCTGAGGCTCATAGAGAATAGCCCCTGCCTTTTCCCGGGCTACCGCCTTCATAGCCATTTCGAGCTGGGCTCGGCAGTCGCAGCGCTCGGAGCCGAAGACGTCGCCGGTCAGGCACTGCGAGTGGATGCGCACCAGCGGGGCCGCGGCACGCTTTGGGTTGCCTTTAACCAGGACCACGAGCCACCGGCGGGGCCTGTCCTCCAGGCCCAGAATGCGGAAGGTTCCGAAGCGGGTCGGGAGCCGGGCGGCTGCCACCTGGCGGAGGCGCGGCCGGGCTTTCGCTTTTGGCTTCACGCACCCATTATAGGCGGTGCCGGGCAGGCCCGCCAGAGGTACCGGCAGCGGCGGCTGGCCGCCCGCTTTACATCCCTGCGGGCCTGCGCTAGGGTAGGAGCAATCGACGAAAGCGATGGGACAGGCCCTGCCTCTGCAAAACCTGGTTCTCACCCTGCTGTTCCGCCTGGGGGTGGCGGCTTCGATTGCCGCCCTGATCGCTCGCTCCGCTTTCTTCCAGCGTGTGCTGCGCGAGGAGGAACGGGGCCTGGATGAGCGGCTGCTTTTCGTCCTGCTCTATGGGCCGCCGGTGGCCCTGGGCGTGCTCACTCGCATCCTGCTCGGCTACCGGGCGACCGACGTCAGCTTGGAAGGGGCGCTGGTGGCCGGCCTGGTGGGCGGCCGGATGACGGGGATGATGGTGGGGGTGCTGGCGGCGCTGCCGGCCTTCTTCAACGAGGAGCTGCTCTCGCTCCCCTTTGGAGTCCTGTGTGGGGCGGTGGGTGGCGTGCTGCGCGAGCTGTCCACGAACAGGGAGCAGGTGTGGCAGTTCGGCCCCTTCATGTTCCTGAGTGTGCCCCGGTGGCTCTACCGGCTGGTGGTGAAGAGGGAAGGGAACTGGCTGATGCTGCCGCTGCTCGCCAGCGTGGGGTTGGAGCTGCTTCGCATCGGCCTGGGGGAGACTTTTCCGGGAGCCCTGTTCTACTTTGGCCGCGGTGAGAGCTGGCTGCTGGTCCTGCCCGTGTTCGGCAGCGTGGTGGCGGTGGCGCTCTCGCTGATGATCTGGAACAACACCCGCATCCAGATCAAGCTCCTCGACCAGGAGCAGTCGCTGCTGGCCGCCCGCATGGAGGCCCTGACCAGCCAGATCAACCCCCACTTTCTCTTCAACACCCTGAACACCGTGGCCGCGCTGATCCGCGTTGACCCGGACGCCGCCCGGGGGCTGCTCGTGAAGCTGTCGGCCATCCTGCGGCGGCTGTTGCGCAAGCATGAGAACTTCGTGCCCCTGCGCGATGAGCTCGAGTTCATTGACGACTACCTGGCCATCGAGACGGTGCGGTTCGGGCCGGAGAAGCTGCAATTCCGCAAGCAGGTGGAGGAAGACACCCTGGACGCCATCGTGCCCAGCATGCTCCTGCAGCCCATCATCGAAAACTCGATCCGCCACGGCCTGGGGCCGCGGCTAGAGGGCGGGGAAATCTGCCTGCGCACGGCCCGGCATGATGG
>JACQTJ010000061.1 GCA_016210855.1 Acidobacteriota bacterium
CGGCGCTCAGGCGGAGCGCAGGGCTTCGGCCCGACGCGAGGCGGCCCGCGCCGCCAGCCGCTCCGTCAGCCGGCGCTTGAGCTCTGCCCACTGCAGCGACCGGAACGAGTCGCCCGGAGCGGCGCTGAGCGTCAAGGGGGCGCGGGAGAAGTCCCGGCGGTGGTCGAGCTCCAAGCCGGCCTCCTGCAGCATTTCCTCAAAGAGCAGCCCGCGGTCGCTTGGACTCGAGCCCCACATCCACAGCTCCTCTTCGTGTCGCTGCAAGTAGCGAAGCACGGCCTGCAGGCGTCCACTCAGCCGCTCCGGAGCCCCCACCAGGAAGTACACCCGCAAAGCCCAGTTGCTGCCGGCGTAGCGGGCCTCGATCCGGACCTCGTACTTTCCGGCATGGTTGGGCTCAACGCCGATGCGATAGGTGTTGCGGGAAACGCGGCGCACAGCTCACCTCAACGCTTGACGACGCCCCTGCCCGGAAAGCTGCTCCGAACTCGAAACCAGCAGGTGGGGCTCCCTCCCGAAGGAAGGCTTAGAAGTCTAGCTCAGGCGGGGCCCGAAGGCAAGACCGAAGCCGACTCCAGTATTCTATTGATTACAAATGATTTATGGTGAATGGCCTGTCTAACTCTTGCCGGTGAGGCGGTCAATGGCCTTTTGATTGACGACGAGGGTGCCTTCGGCCAGCATCTTCTTCTTCAAGTTCTCGCGGAAGACCTCCCAGGCCAGCCCGCGTTTCCCGCCGAGCAGGGCGGCCCGGATCGTCTTGCGCTCGTCGTCTGTGAGCTGGCCGAGATCGGCCTCCTCGCGGCCGAGCACCCGGAGCACCACCCAGTTGCCGCCCACCGGGAAGGCCGGGCTGACGCCCCCCACCGGAAGCCCGAAGGCCACCGGAGCCACATCGCGGGCCGCACCCAGCTCCGGCAGGAACCCATCCCGTCCGAACTTCCCGGAGGTTCTCACCTCCGCGCCCAGTCTCCCTGCCCCTTCCCGCAGCGACTGACCGGCTTTCACCTGCTCGGCCAGGCGGTGCGCGGCCTCCCGGGCCTGTTCGGCGCCCTGAGCCTGCCGCCAGGCCCGCTCCACGTCCTGGCGGACTTCCTCGAAGGAAGCCGGCCGCTCCGCAGCCACCTCTTTCAACTGCATCACGGTGTAGCCGGCCGGCACTTCCACCGGCCCACTCACCGGGGCCCGGGGCTGCCCGGCCGACTCCGCCGGCAGGCGGAAGGCCGCCTCCTGAAACTCGCGGCTCCCGGTCAATCCCGGCAGCGCCTCATCCCGCTTGAAAAGCGGTGTCTCCACCAAGGTCCAGCCCGCTTCGCGCGCCGCTTCCTCCAGCTTTCGGCCCGCGCCCACCGCCGCGGCGATCTGGCGCGCCTGGTCGAGGCCCACCTGGCGGACCTTGTCCGCCTTCAAGACGGGTTCGATTTCCGGCCGTACTTCCTCGAGCGACTTCATCCGCTCCGGCTCGTGGTCGAGCACCTGGACAAGGTGGAAGCCGTAGCTGGTCTCGACCAACTGCGCCGGGGCGCCCGGGGAGAGAGAAAAAATCGCCTGCTCTAGGGCCGGGGCAGCCTGGCCCCGGCGCACCCAACCGATTGCCCCGCCCTTGTCCCGGGTGGCGGCGTCGTCGGAGTGCTGGCCGGCCAGCGCCGCAAAATCCTTGCCCCGGCGCAACTGGGCCAGCACTTCTTCCGCCCGTTTGCGGACTTCGGCCGCGGGAGCCGCGGGCTGGCCCGGCTTCCGCAGCAGCCACAGGATGTGGCGGACCTTGACCCGCTCGGGCTGGTGGTAGAGGTCGCGACGGCTCTGGTAGTAGGCTTCGAGCTCCGGGGGAGTGACCTGGACGCGCTGGAACAGGCCAGCGTAATCAATGGGCACAAACCGGACAGCGCGCCGCTCCGGGATGCGGTAGCGGTCTCGATGGCTCTCGAAGAATGCCTCGAGTTCCTTTTCCGTCGGGGCCAGGCGGCGGCCCGCCTCCTCCGCGCGGAACAGGGTGAATTCCACTTCCACGCGCTCCCGGCGCCGACGGTACTCCTGCTCCACCTCCGCGGGGGAAACGGTAATCCCGCCGGTCACCCAATGGAACATTTTGGCGAGCAGGGCCTCCTGCTCCACGGCTTGCTCAAACTGGGCGACGCTCATCCGGAACTGCTGCTCCACCAGCCGCTGGTAACTCTCCATCCCGACGAATTGCCCGCCGGGATAGATTTGAGGTATCTGGCGAAGCCGCGCCCCCACCTCCTCCGGGCTCACCTTGATGCCCAGCCGCACCGCCTCGTACCTCACCAACTGTTGCCCAATCAGGTCCTGCACCACCTGCTCCAGGATCAACCGCCGGAATTGTTCGCTCTGGGTGCCGTACTGCTGGGCGGCCCGCTCGTACTGCCGCTGCACTTCGGATTGGGTCACAGGGGCGTCGCCCACCTGGGCGAGGACTCCCTGGGGATCGGTCAACGACCCGCCACAACCGGCGCCCGGCACCAAGTAGACCAGCATGGCCGCCCCCACCATCAGGACAATGCCGAACAAAAGACCCTTGACCACGAGTTTCTTTTGCCGGAATAGCTTCAGCATCGGCGGCCTCGCAAACCCCCCATTATAAGGGGACTCCCTCGGGCAAGACAAGGGAGGGGTCTCGCGGGGAATGGGATTGAATCCCTTGCCGGGACTGTGCTACTGTCGGCGGTTGTGTGAATGGGGAGGCGATGGGTCGGCCGCTCCCCTTGATGAGCAACCGCAGGAACTATGAGTGAAGAGCCAGAAACCCCGAAACCACCGCGCCCCGGGTGGGAATACTGGACCACCGTCAGCTACCGCAGCGTCACCCTCATCGCCGCCGCCCTGCTCATCATGGGCCTGAGCGTCTTCCTCCTGTTGCGGCCGGGCGCCCTGGATGCGGTGCTGGCCAAGCTCACCAGCGGAGGCGGCGAGCGCACCGGCGTGCAGGAAGCCCCGCAGGCGCGCTTCATCAACCTGGACGGCACGGTGCGGCTCAAGAAGCGCGATGCCGTGCAGTGGGTGAACGCCGACTATTCGGTCCCGCTCGACCCCGGGGACACCGTGCAGACCGGCCCCAACGGCATCGCTCGCATCACCTTTGTCGACGGCACCACCTACGTGGTCAAGCCCGACACCTTGATTGTCATCGAGCAACACCAGGCCCTGGAGAACCAGACCACCAAGGTGGCCGTGCAAGTGGCCTCCGGCGCGGTGGACCTCTCCACCGGAACCTGGGAGGCGCCCGGATCGACCTCCGAGGTGCGCTTCGAGAACGCCGTGGCCCGCATGCAGCAGAACACCCGGGCTGCCATCCGGCAGGACCCGAACGCCAACATCCACGAGATTACGGTCAGCGAAGGCAACGCCGCCCTCCGCAAGGGCAACCAGACCATCCAGGTGGGCCCTTACGAGCGGGCGGGCTTCACCGACCCCCAGGGGGGGCTCAACAAAGAGAAGGTCATTGCCCCGCCCAAGTTGATGCGGCCGCGGAACCTCGAGCCCATCATCAGCACCAACCCCAGCGAAGAGGTGGTGCGCTTCGAATGGGGCTCGGTGGAGCAGGCCCGCAGCTATCACCTGCGGGTTTCGAACTCCCCGCTCTTCACCAGCGTGCTGCTCGACCGCCGGCTGAACGCCACCAGCTTCAGCGCCCGCGGCTTGCAGCCCGGCGAGTACTACTGGACGGTGAACGCCGTCGACGCCAAGAGCCAGGAGAGCCAGCAGAGCGAGCCCAACCGCTTCACGCTGGCCGAGCAGGCTGCGGCCGAGCAACTCCTGCTGGTGATTGACTCCATGATCCAACACGGACGGGTGATCGAGATCGTGGGCCGCACCGAGCCCGGGGCCACCGTCACCATCAACGCCGAGCCGGTCGCCTACGTCGGCCCGGACGGCCGCTTCAAGCACTTCACCTCGCCGCTGCCCAGCGCCGGGGCGCACAGCATCACCATCGTCGCCCTGAACCGCCGCGGCGAAGTGGTGACCCGCAAGAAGACTGTCTACGTGCAGTGACGGCGGCCGGGGAGACGACAGGGAACGGGGGAGGCTGCCGCAACCATGAACTTCCGCTCCCTGTTTAGCATTTTCTCCTCCGACCTCGCCATAGATCTGGGCACCGCCAACACCCTGGTCTTCGCCCACGGCCGGGGGATCGTGGTCAACGAACCCTCCATCGTCGCCCTGAACAAGAACACCGGCGAGATCTGCGCGGTGGGCAAGGAAGCCAAGGAGATGCTGGGGCGCACCCCGGGCAACATCGTGGCCATCAAGCCCATGAAGGACGGGGTCATCGCCGACTTCAAGGTCACCGAGAAGATGCTGAACTACTTCATCCGGAAGGCCCACAACCGCAAGCTGCTCGTGCACCCCCGCATCGTCATCGGGGTGCCGAGCGAAATCACCCCGGTCGAGAAGCGGGCCGTGGAGGACTCGGCCTACCGGGCCAAGGCCAGTGAGGTCTATCTGGTGGAGCAGGCCATGGCCGCCGCCATCGGGGCGGGCCTGCCCATCACCGAGGCTTGCGGCAACATGGTGGTGGACATCGGCGGCGGATCCACGGAAGTCGCGGTCATCTCCCTCTCCGGAATCGTTTTTTCGCGCTCGGTGCGGGTGGCGGGCAACGAGATGGACGAAGCCATCATGCACTACTTGAAGCGCAAGTATAACCTCCTGATCGGGGAGCGCACCGCCGAGCAGATCAAAGTCCAAATCGGCTCCGGCTATCCGCTGGAGAAGCCGGCCGCCATGGAGATCAAGGGGCGCAACCTCATCGAAGGCGTCCCCAAGACCATCACCGTTACCGACGCCGAAATCCGCGAGGCCCTCTCCGAGTGCGTCTCCACCATCATCAACGCCATCCGCGTGGCCCTGGAACGGACGCCCCCGGAGCTGTCGGCCGACATCAGCGACCGCGGCATCGTCCTCACCGGCGGCGGGGCCCTGCTCAAGAATCTCGACAAACGCATCTCGGAGGAGACCGGCCTGCCCGTCTCGCTCGCCGACGACCCGTTGGCCTGTGTGGCCCTGGGCACCGGCAAGATGCTGAGCGACTTCGACCTGCTGCGCCAGATCACCATCGAATGAGCCGGCTGGAACCGCGGGGTTGACGCATGCGCGCGTTCCTCGAACGCCACCGCCACCTGAGCTTGCTGGTGGCGATGCTGCTCGCCCAGTTGTTCTTTCTCGCCTACCAAATCAAGGGCGCCAAGGACGTCCGCCTCATCCGCCTCTGGGCAGTGGCCGTCATCAGTCCCTTTGAAAAGGCCGTGGACGCGGTGGTGGATGGGCTGGGCTCGCTGGTCGAAAACTACGTGGCTCTCTACGGGGCCCGCCAGGAAAGCCAGCGCTTGCGAGCTGAACTCGACCTGGCCCGCCTGCGCTTGCAGGAGCTCGAGGCCCGCGCCGCCGAAGCCGAGCAGCTAGCCGCCTTGCTGGAGTTGAAGCACGCCTATCCCCGGGCCCCCCTACGGGCCGCGGAGGTGATTGGCTCCAGCCCCGCCGCCACCACCCTGACCGTGCTCATCAACCGGGGCAGCGAAGAGGGCCTGGCCCCCAACATGGTGGTGCTCACTCCCGACGGGGTGGTGGGCAAGGTGATTGCCGCCTTCCCGGGTGTCTCCCGTGTGCTTCTCCTGAGCGACCCGAAGAGCGGGGTGGGGGCGCTGGTGGCGGACTCGCGCCAGCTGGGCGTGGTCAAGGGAACCGGCGGCTCCTTGTGCCGCCTCGAATACATCCGCAACGAAGAGCCCGTGGCCGTGGGAGCAGAGGTGCTGACCTCCGGCCAAGACCAGGTGTTCCCCAAGGGCCTGCCCCTCGGCCGGGTGACGGCGGTGCGCCCCGGGGAATTCTTCCAAGAGATCATGGTTCAGCCGGCCGCCCGCCTCACCCGCCTGGAGCACGTGCTGGTGCTGGCGGGGCCGCCGGAGAGCCTGACCGCCACTGCCCAGGCCAGCGACTCCTCCAAGCAACTGGCGCGCTGACCGGGCCGAGGATGGCGCTCACCTACCAGCCGCGCACCGAAGTCTACCGCTTCCATCCGGCCGTGGTCCTCGGGGCCGTGCTGGCCGCCATCTTCCTGCAGGTCTTCCTGCCTATCTATCTCACCTTACTCACCCTGTTCGACCTGCCCCTGCTGGTGGTGATTTACTTCGGGTTCAGCCGCCGCAACCCCTCGAGCGGGCTGCTGCTGGGGCTGGCCGTGGGCATGGCGCAGGATCTGCTCAGCAACAACCCCGTGGGCTTGTTCGGCATGGCCAAGACACTGGTGGGCTTTGCCGCCTCCTCCCTGAGCGCCCGCCTCGACACCGACCGGCCCGTGCCCCGCTTGTTACTGCTCTTCGTGTTCGTGCACGTTCACCAAGTCATCGTGGCCTCGATCCAGGGATTGCTGCTCGGGGAAGCCGGCGAGTTTCTGGGCCTGCGGGTGCTGGAGGCGGCGCTTGTCAATGCCTTGGCGGGTGTGTTAGGGTTCCACGTGCTGGATCGCTTTCGCAAATCCACCTGAACCCGGGCATGCACCTGCACGCGGACTCGAAGCTCCCTTCCCAGCGCCTCAATCTGCTCCGCTACGGCATCGTGGCCGTGGCGGTATTGCTGCTGGTCGGCTTCTGGCAGCTACAGGTGGTGCGCTCCGACTACTACGCCGACCTGGCCGAGCGCAACCACATCCGCACACTGCCCTTGATGGCTCCCCGCGGCATCATCCAGGACCGCGAGGGCCGCACCCTGGTCGACCACGTCCCCACCTTCAGCGTCATCCTCATCCGCGAACATGTGGGCGAGATCCGGGATGCGCTGCCCGCCATTGCCCGCGGGCTGAACCTGGAGCTGGCCGAACTGGAGAGCCGCCTGGAAGAATTCGCCACCGCCCCGCCCTATCAGCCCATCGTGCTCAAGGACGAAGCCACGCTGGCCGACATCGCCTTCATCGAGGCCCACCGCACCGACCTGTCCGAACTCGAGCTTCTGCTCATGTACAAGCGCCGCTATCCCCCCAACGGCTTCGGAGCTCACCTGTTCGGCTACGTCGGCGAAACCACGGCCAAGGAAATCGCCGCCCGCGGCTACCGGCTGGGCGACGTGGTGGGCAAGATGGGGGTGGAGCGCCACTACAACCAAATCCTCATGGGGGAGAACGGGCAGCGGCGGGTCATCGTCGACAGCCGCGGCAAGGAAGTCGAGAAACTCGACCAGAAAAAACCCGCCCCCGGCCGCCCCCTCCGCTTGACCCTTGACTACGACCTCCAGCTGGCCGCCGAGCAGGCCATGCAGGACCGCCAAGGCGCTGTAGTAGCCCTCGACCCCCGCAGCGGCGACATCCTGGCCTTCCTCAGCCGCCCTGGCTTTGACCCGAACCTCTTCGCCGGACGCATCCCGCCCGAGCAGTGGCGGGCGCTCACCGAGGACCCGGCCAAGCCCCTGCTCAACCGGGTCACTCAAGCGCAACTGGCTCCGGGCTCGGTATTCAAAGTCGTGGTAGCCACGGCCGCCCTGGAGGAAGGGCTCTTCGACCGCCCCTTCGCCGTGCGCTGCCCGGGCTGGGCCAACCACTACGGCCGCACCTTCCGCTGCTGGCGGCCGGAGGGACACGGGGTGGTCGGTTTCCATCAGGCCCTGGTCGACTCCTGCGACGTCTTCTTCTACCAGGTGGGCCGGCAGCTTGGCATCGAGCGTATCGCCCGCTACGCCCGCCAGTTCGGCCTGGGTGGCCTGACCGGCATTGACCTGCCCGGCGAAGAAGCGGGCCTGATCCCTTCGCCGGAGTGGAAACAGCGGGTGCAGAAGCAGCCCTGGTTCGACGGGGAAACCATCTCGGTGGCCATTGGCCAGGGCCCGATCATGGTCACCCCGCTGCAGCTCGCCTACGCCATCGGGGGAATCGCCTCAGGGGGGGTGTTCGCCCGGCCTCGGCTGATCCTCGAGCCGGGGAGCCAACCCGTGCTGCGGCGGGTTTCGCTCAAGCCTGAAACCTTGAGCCGGCTCACCGATGCCCTCTGGGGCGTGGTGAACGAGAATGGCACCGGGGCGCTTGCCCGCCTCCCGGAGATTGATGTGGCCGGCAAGACCGGCACCGCCCAGCTCGTCAGCTACGACACCCTTAAGCGCCTGGGGGGACGCCGGGTCCGCACCCTAACCGAAAACGCCTGGTTCGTGGGCCTGGCCCCGCGGCGTAACCCGGAGATTGTGGTGGCGGTCTTGCTCGAGCACGGCGAACACGGGGCCGCCGCCGCGCCCGTGGCCCGCGAGGTCATCAAGGCCTACTACGACAAGAAGAACCGCGGCCCCGCCCCGCAGTTCGCCCGCGGGCTGTCGCTCGCCGAGCGGGGGCAGTGATGGCCGGCCGGGTCCGCTACCGCGAACTGGATTGGTTCCTGCTGGGCGTGGTCTTGCTGGTGGCCAGCCTGGGCCTGCTTGAGGTTTATTCGACCACCGCCACCCATCCTCGCTTCGCCAACATGCACCTGCGGCAGCTGGCCTGGGTGGGCCTGGGGCTGCTGGTGATGTTCATCGTCGCCCGCCTCGACTACCACAGCCTGCTCGATCAAGCCCCCCTCATCTACCTGGCCACTCTGGGGGGTCTGGTGGCCGTGCTCTTCTTCGGCCGGCAGATGTTTGGGGCCCGGCGGTGGCTCGAGTTCGGCGGGCTCACTTTTCAGGTGTCGGAGGTGGCCAAGTGGTCTATAATTATTGTGTTGGCCAAGTACCTGGGCGAGCTTCGCAGTGAGACGCTCACCCCGAAAGACTTGGCCAAGGTGGCCGTTTTGGCGGGTGTACCAGCGGCATTGATTGCTGCCCAGCCAGATCTAGGAACGGCGTTGACGCTGGCTCCGATTGCGGCCTCCGGGGCTTTTTTGAGCGGCCTGCGATGGAAACACATCGCGGTGCTGGCCCTGGCGGGCCTGCTGGTGCTGCCGGCCGGATGGTTCCTGCTCCGGCCCTACCAGCGGGAGCGGGTGGTGGCCTTTTTGAACCCCGGCCACAGCCCCCAGGGCTCCGGCTACCAGACGTTGCAGTCGAAGATTGCCGTCGGGTCCGGAGGCTTCTGGGGCAAAGGGATGGGGAAAGGGAGCCAGAACCAGCTGGGATTCATCCCCGTCCGCCACGCGGAGTTCATCGTCGCCGCCTACGCGGAGGAACAGGGCTTTGCCGGCGTGCTGCTGGCGCTGAGCCTGTATTTGATCTTGCTGTTGCGGCTGTTGCACATCGCGGAAACGGCGGCCGACCGCCCCGGGGCCTTGCTCGTCGCCGGAGTGTTCAGCCTGCTGGCCTTCCACCTGCTGGTGAACGTCGGCATGGTGATTGGCTGGATGCCGGTTACCGGGATTCCCTTGCCGCTCCTGAGCTACGGCGGCTCGGCCACACTTTCAACGTTCATGATGCTGGGGCTGGTGATGAGCGTGCGCCTGCGCCGCTTCGTCAACCTTTGACCCCGGCCGGAGCACGAGGTTGAGACTACGAGGGCAGTGGAAGAAACCCGGAGGCGGCGCCCGCGCGCCGTTCCTCCCTCTGTGCCCCTGCCCGGTGAGGAATTGGCATGTCCAAGGAAATAGTGGTTGCTACCTCCCCGCACGAGACCAAGGTCGCGCTGGTGGAGGACGGTCGTGTCGTCGAAGTTTTCGTTGAACGGGAGAAGGAATTTGGCCTGGTCGGCAGCATCTACAAGGGCCGCGTCACCCGGGTGCTCCCCGGGATGCAGTCCGCTTTCGTAGATATCGGCCTCGACCGCGACGCCTTCCTCTACGTCTCCGACTTCTTCGAAGAACTGGAAGAATACGAGCGGGAACCGGCTCCCGCCGAAGTCGAAGAGCCCTCCACCCTGGCCCCGCTCGCCCCGGCCCCGATCGAGCCGCCCGTTGAGCCGGAGTCGGCCCTCCCGGCCGGCGAGGCCGAGCCCGTAGCCGAAGAGCGCCAACCCAGCTTCCAGCCCGTTCAGCCGCCCCTGGCCTTGCCCGAACGCCGCCCCCTGGGACGGGGCCCCCGCCGGCGTCGCCCCCGGCACCGGGGCGGACGCGGTCGGCATGGCCATGACCGGGGCCCGATGTCCCCGCGCCCGGAAGGGCCGCGTCGCGAAAGCTTCCCCGCTGAACCGGTCGAGCCCACCATCCTGCCGGGCGAATCGCTGGCCAAGTACCGTGGTCGCACTCCCTCGGCTGCGCCCGAACCCGCGGAACCGGCCGAACCCCGTCCCGAAGAGCCCCACACCGACAACCCCGGACCGGAAACCTCCAACGGCCCCATCAACCCGGAAGAGGACGTCCGCGCTGCGGAAGCCCGGGAGAATTCGCGCGCCCGGTCCCCTTTCGCTGAGCCGCCCCGGAGCGGCTCGGACGCTGACCAGCCTGTGCGGGCCCAAGCCGCAAGCGGCAGGGAGGAGTCCGGTGCCGAGCCTGAGCGTGAACCGGAAAGTCGCCCCAAGTCCGAGAGCAGCGAACCCGAGGCTGCCTCGGAGCCGCCCGCCGAGGGTTACCCGGAAGCCGCCACCTTGGCGGAGATCCAGCGGGTGCGCCGCTACCAGGAACAGGTGGGCCTGCCGCCCTCGGTGCATGAGCGCACTGCGGGTGGGGTGGAGTGGAGCCGTCGCGGGGGTCACGGTCAGCGGCCTCGTCGCGGCCGCGGTCGTCGGGGCGAGGAGCGGGGCCGGCCGGGCCCGCGACGCCCACAGAGTCGAATCGGGCGCGCCCGTCCCAGCCGGGGTCAGCCTGCCATCGCCGAGCTGCTGCGTCCCGGGCAGGAGATCATCGTGCAGATCGCCAAAGAGCAGATGGGCAAGAAGGGCGCCCGCATCACCTCGCACGTCACGCTGCCGGGGCGCGTCCTGGTCGTCAGGCCCACCATCGACCACGTCGGGGTGTCGCGCAAGATCGGGACCGCCGAAGAGCGCAGCCGCCTGCGCCGGCTCTTGCTCGAACTCAAAGGGAACATCACCGGGGGCTTCGTAGTGCGGACGGCGGCGGCCAGCTGCAGCGAAGAAGACCTCCGCCAGGACATCGACTACCTGGTCAAGCTCTGGCACGACATTCGGGTGCGGCCCGAGGAGCGGCCCTCCCCCGCCCTGCTCCACCGCGACCTCAGCCTGATCGAGCGCATCCTGCGCGACCAGCTCACCCCGGAGTACGAGAGCGTCTGGATCGACAGCGAAGAGCAATACGCCAAAGTGGTGGAGTTCGTGGCCGACTTCCAGCCCGCTCTGGCCAACCGCGTCAAGCTCTACACCAAGGACGCCCCCATCTTCGAGGAGATGGGCGTGCAACGGGAAATCGATCGGGCCCTGCAGCCCAAGGTGTGGCTGAAATCGGGCGGCTACATCGTCATCAACCACACCGAGGCCCTGGTGGCCATTGACGTCAATACCGGCAAGTATGTGGGCAAAGGTTCGACCCGGCTCGAAGACACCATCGTCAAAACCAACGTGGAGGCGGTCGAAGAGATTGTCCGCCAGATCCGCCTGCGCGACCTGGGCGGCATCATCATCATCGACTTCATCGACATGGAGGATCGGCGCAACCGCCAGCGGGTGATGCGGGTGCTGGAGGACGCCTTGCGCGCCGACCGCTCTCCCTCGAAGGTGCTGGCCTTCAACGAGTTCGGCTTGGTGGCCATCACCCGGAAGCGCAGCCGGCAGTCGCTCGAGCGCCTGCTCTGCCAGCCCTGCCCCACCTGCACCGGCACCGGGATGGTGAAGTCCATCCCCACGCTCTGCTATGAGATTCAGGCCGAGGCCAAGAAGATGGCGGCCACGATGGACGCCCCCGAGCTCACCATCCGCGCCAACCCGGAAATCGTCAAGGCCCTGAAGGCCCGGGAAAGCAGCCTGGTGGGGGAGCTCGAAGAGCAGACCGGGAAGAACATCATCCTCCAGCCCGACGTCTCCTTGCACTTCGAGCAGTACAACATCTACTAGAGGCTCGAGCCTAGAAGCCGCCGCGGGGGATTACTCCGCAGCGCTTTCCAGCAGGTAGATGTCGCCGGCCTTGTCGGTGCGGGTGAAAACGAGCCGCTGGCCGTCCGCGGTCACGACCGGATAATCCAGCAGGATGCTAAAAGAACGATAGTTCGTCACCGGTTGCCGCTCACCCCCAGCACGCGCCACAACGTAGATGTCCTGGTGGTTGCGGACAAAGTAAATCAGGCGGCTGTCAGCCGACCACGTAGGGTGGGAGTCTTCGCTGTCTCCGAAGGTCAACTGCTGGGCCGGACCGCCGGCCAAGGGCACCACCCAAATCTTTCGCGTGTTGCCCCGTTCCACGTGGAAGGCCACCCACTGGTCATCGGGCGAGCAAGCCGGATCGGCCGCGGTTCCTTCGGCGGGTTGGGCCAGGGTGGCTGTTTTGGCTGAACCTAGCTCAACGCGCCGGATACCCTGTTGTGCCACCACAAGGTACTTGTCATCAGCGGAAACACAGAAGCGCTCCGACGCCAACTCACCTTCGTACACTTTCTCAGAGCTTCCTGTGCCTAGCTCGTACCGCCAGAGTGCACCGCCATCCTGATAGAAAAGATAATTTCCGCTCCACGACCAATGGGAGCCAACCACGATGCCCGGCCCGGGGCTGGTGCTGACTTGGGTCAAGCTCCCGTTTTTCCGGTTCAAGAGCCACAGGTGGTTTCCGCCTAGCCGGTCGGAGGAAAAGGCCAGCCAGGTGCCGTCCGGAGAGGGGCGAGCGCTGTCTTCCAAGGTAGTCTCCGTGGTTAGCCGGATGGCCTGCGCTGTCTTCAGGTTGTATTCCCACAGGTCTGATGGATTGCGGACGCTGCTATAAGCCAGCCGTTTTCCCTCGGGATCCAATCGTGCCCGGAGGTCCGCCCCGCTGCCCGCTGTCACCTGTCTCGGCGTCGCCAGACGGCCGTTCTCGAACCTGGCCTTCCACAGGTTCATTTTCCCGCCACGGTCGGAGGAGAAAAACAGCCACTGTCCATCAGGTGACCAACTGGGCATCAGCGCAACGGAATGCTCCGGAGTGAGTTCGCGGGGTTCACCCCCTCCACTCGGTGCCAAATAGATGCTTAATCGTTGGGACCCACCGGCGGTGAAGGCGATCCATTTTCCGTCCTGCGACCAGGCCGGCTGGGTTGCGACGGACACATCCAAACCATCCAAATTAAGAACCCGCGGGTCGCTGCCGGTGTCGACTTCCTGTACCCACAGACCCCATCGCCCCTCGCGCAAGGCCTGGTAGGCGATTTTCTTTCCGTCCGGCGACCAGGCAGGGTTGTACGCGTCTTGGGCGATTCGGCGCCCCGTACCCCCCAACGCGGGCATGAGCCAAACGTCCCCGTTGCGCCCGGCAAAGAATGCTTGCCAGGTACCCATGCCGAGGAGAGTGGAGAGACGTTTTTCGGGGTAGGCACGCGCGGAGACAAAGGCAATGCGGCTGCCGTCGGGTGACCAAGCAGCTTCAGCGTCATCGGCGTCCGAGTCGGTCACTTTGATTGCCGGGCCGCCGCCAATCTGCTGCACGTAGATGTCCAGGTTGCCGGCGGCATCGGAGACGTAGGCCAGCGAGCGCCCGTCCGGCGACCAGGTGGGAGAGTCTTCCAAGCCCGGCAAGGTGGTCAGCTGGATCACTCGACTCGGCGTCGGTGGCGCGGCCCCCTCCCGGCCCCGCCACAGCAGTGCGGCCAATACGAGGATGGTCACCAGCAGCACGGCTCCGCCGGCCCACAGGCTCGTCTGCCTCCAGCGACTCGTCGCTGCCACCGGCACCACCTCCGCCGGAGCCACCAGCCGACCGCTTTCCAGATCCCGCCGCAGCCGCTTCAGGTCGGTTACCAGCTCATCCATCGTCTGGTGGCGGAACTCGGGCTCCTTCTCCAGCGCCTTGCTGATGACGCCCTCCAGCTCGGCCGGCAACTCCCCGACCAGCACCCGCACCGGTTGCGGGGTGTCGCGCAGGATGGCCGCCGCGGTGCTGGCCGCCGAGCCGCGCAGGAAGGGCGAGCGCCCGGTGGCCATCTCGTAGAGCACCACCCCGAAGGAGAAGA
>JACQTJ010000060.1 GCA_016210855.1 Acidobacteriota bacterium
GACTGGCAGGGGGCGCTAGGGTAGGCTGAAACCAAGCGCGCACAGGAGGGAAAGACTGCCCCTCGCTAGATGAGACGAACCGTTAAGATTACCACCGGGATTGAGCCTCTTTTCGGGACCCTGGACGAAAACCTGAAGCTGTTTGAATCCGTCCTCAAGGTTACGACCCACCTCGCCGACGAAGCCCTGGAAATCGAAGGGGAGGCGGCTCCAGTCGAGCGCGCCGAGCGATTCGTGAACGAGTACATGGCGCTGGTCCAGGAAGGGCACGAGCTCGGCAACGGCGAGGTGCAGGCGCTGCTCAGGATTGTGGGGCAGGACCCGAGCGCCTCTCTGCGGGAATTGGTGGAGTCGCCCCGGCCGAAGCTCTTCGGCAAGAAAGCCGTCACCCCGAAGAGCCCCAACCAGCGGGCCTACCTCGAGGCCATCGAAAAGTACGACATGGTCTTCGCCATCGGGCCGGGTGGGACCGGGAAGACCTACCTGGCGGTCGCCCAGGCCGTCTCCTGGCTGCTCTCGAAGAAAGTGGACCGCATCATCCTGGTGCGGCCGGCAGTGGAGGCTGGGGAAAAACTCGGCTACCTGCCGGGGACGATTCAGGAGAAGGTGGACCCCTACATGCGCCCGCTCTACGACGCTCTGCACGACCTGCTCGAGGCGGAGAAGCTCGTCCGCTACTTGGAAAAGGGCGTGATTGAAGTCGCCCCCCTCGCCTTCATGCGCGGGCGGACGCTCAACAACTCCTTCGTCATCCTCGACGAAGCCCAGAACACCACCAGCGAGCAGATGAAGATGTTCCTCACCCGCCTGGGGTTCAACTCCAAGGCGGTCATCACCGGCGACATCACCCAGATTGACCTCCCTCCCGGCCGGCGCTCCGGGCTGATCGAGGCCCTCGACGTCGTGGCCGCGATCCCCGGCATCGCCGCCCTGCGCTTCAACGAGCGCGATGTGGTCCGCCACACCCTGGTGCAGCAAATCATCAAGGCCTACGAGACCTACGAGAACGGTCAGGCCGCGCGCCCGGGGCCGGCCAAGAGCCGTGACGGCGAGTAGCCCCCCATGGTCATCAACCGCCAGCAGCGGGTTTCCGTGGACGAAGAAGAGTTGAGCCGGTTCGCCCGGCGCCTGAGCCGCACCCTGCAGCTCCGGTCGGAGAGTTTTGCGGTGGCCCTGGTCAGCGACCAGGAAATTGCGCGCCTCAACCACCGCTACCGGGGCCGGTCGCAGCCGACAGACGTGCTCTCCTTCGCGGCCGGAGGGAATGGCTACCGGGGTGATGTGGTCATCTCGGTGGAGACGGCGCGGCGCCAGGCGCGCTGCTACTGCCACAGCCTGGAGGAAGAGGTGAAGCTGCTGATGCTCCACGGGGTGCTGCATCTGCTCGGCTATGACCATGAGACCGACGGCGGGCAGATGAACCGCCGGGAACACGCTCTGCGGCGGCGGCTGGGGCTGGAGTAGGGGCGGATGCTTTCCATCGCTCTCCATGTGCTGGTGATTGCCACCCTGACGTTCTTTCTCGCCTTGTTCAGCTACATCTATCGTCTCTGCCAGGAGCGGGGCCGAGAGGAGTCGCGGCGCATCCGCGAGCACGCCGAGCACTTCCACCACAACATCGCCCCGCACTTCAGGATGGACCGGCGACGGGCCGTGCAGACCTTCGCCTTGTTGTCGCAGCTGACCCTGGTGCTGTCGGCCCTGGCCATCGGCTATGCCGCAGAGACTTTTGCCGACAGCCCGGCCCAGGCGGTCTTTGAGACCGCCTTCTTCGTAGTCCTGCAGATCCTGTTGACTTACCAGTTTCTCCCCTATGTGTTGATGAGCCGCAGCTCAGGCGACTGGCTGGTGCCGCTGGTGCCCCTGCTGCGGGGGTTCGGCTACGCGGTGCTGCCTCTGCTGGTGGTGTTCGGCTTCTGCCTGTCGCTGCTCCACCTGAGTGAGGAAGAGGAAACCCCGGCACCCGAGCCGCCGAACCAGGCCATCGAGGAGCTTGTGGAAGCTGGCCAGGAGCGGGGCCTCCTGGAGAAGGCGGACGTCCCGCTGATCGCCTCGGTGCTGCAGTTTGCTGACAAGACCGCCCGCGAGGTGATGACCCCGCGGCCAGAGGTCGTGGCCATCGCAGCAGAGGCAAGCGTGGCCGAGCTACGGCAACTAATGCAGGAGAAGCGCTTCTCTCGCATCCCGGTCTACGGGCAGAGTCTGGACGAGGTGAAGGGTGTGGTGTTCGTGCGGGACGTGCTGGAGGTCCCGGACGCCGAAGCCCCTACCCGGCGGGTGAGTGAGCTGATGCGCCCGGTGATGTTCGTACCGGAAACCAAGCCGGTGGTAGAGCTGATCCGCGACCTGCAGCGCGAGATGCAGCCGCTGGCCATGGTGGTGGACGAGTATGGCGGCACCGCCGGCCTTATCACCCCCGAGGACCTGGCCGAAGAAATCTTGGGCGAAATCAACGACGCCGACCAGGTGCGCCGCGCTGAGATCGCCAGGGAGTCCGATGGGACCTACTTGGTGCGCGGCGGCATTCAGCTTGATCGCCTTCGGGAAACCCTGGGTGTGCCTCTGGAAGGCCGCGAGGTCACGACCTTTGCTGGTCTGGTGCACGCCTGGTTCGGCTACGTGCCAAAGCCCGGCGAAAGCATCGAGCAAGACGGGATCAAGGTCGAGGTGCTGGAGGCCACCCCGCGCCGGGTGGTTCGCCTGCGCGTGACTGCTCTGGCCCCGGCCCTCCCCGCCCCCAAGAAGAGCCGCAGGCGCCCGCGCGCCCAATGAGTTTTCGCTCGGGGTTCGTCACCCTCCTGGGCCGGCCCAACACAGGCAAGTCTACGCTGCTCAATGCGCTGCTGGGGACGAAAGTCGCCATCGTCTCTCCCCGCCCGCAGACGACGCGCACCCGCCTGCAGGGAGTGCTCACCAGCGAAACTGCCCAGATCGTCTTCGTGGATACGCCCGGCGTGCACCGGCCTACGACGCGGATGAACCAGGGGATGATGGAGTCGGTGCGCGGGGCGCTCGAGGGCGTGGACCTGGTGCTGCTGGTGGTGGACGCCAGCCGCCCGCTCAACGCCGAGGACGAGCAGGCGCTGGAGCTGGTGCGGTCCTTTGGCGGGGCCAGCATCCTAGTGCTGAACAAAATCGACCGCATCGAAAAGCCTGTGCTCCTGCCTTTGATTGACCACTTCCACCGCAGGCACTCATTCAAAGAATTCATCCCGGTGTCGGCCTTGCAGGGCGAAAACCTGAGGCTGCTAGAAGGGAAGATTGTCGAGGCGCTGCCCGAAGGCCCCCCCTACTTTCCGCCCGACACTCTGACCGACCAGCCGGAGCGGTTCCTGGCGGCGGAAATCATTCGGGAAAAAATCTTTCATGAAACCCGGCAGGAGGTGCCCTACGGGACGGCGGTGGTGGTGGACCGGTTCGAAGAGACCGGGGCCGCGGAATCCGGCCGCGATCTGGTGCGAATTCACGCCACCATCTTTGTGGACAAGGAAAGCCACAAGGGTATCCTGATCGGCGCCCGCGGGACCCGGATGAAAGAGATTGGTCAGGCAGCCCGCCAGGAGCTGGAGTCGCTGCTTGGGCGTCGGGTCTATCTCGAGCTTTTCGTCAAGACCCGGGCCGAGTGGCGGGAGCGACCCGGGGTGGAACGCCTGATTGACTGGCGCCACGGGGAGGCGTGAACAGAGCTAGCGCGGTGGGCGCTTGCGGCGCGGCGCAATCCCCAAGGCTTTCATTTTGCGGTGCAGGTGGGAGCGCTCCAGCCCGATGGCGGCTGCGGTGCGCGATACGTTCCAGCGGTTTTCTTCGAGCTTCCGGAGGATGAAGTCCCGTTCGGAGACGGCGCGTGCTTCCTGTAGGGTGACGGCTCCCGGCAACCCCCGCTTGTGGTCCCGAAACAGCTCCGGCGGTAGGTGGCGGGCCTCAATGCGCTCCTGCGGCACCATGATGACCAGCCGCTCCACCAGATTCTTGAGCTCCCGCACGTTCCCGGGCCAGCCGTAGTTTTCGAGCACGGCCACGGCCTCCCCCGACAGCCCCTTCTTGCGCCGGCCGTAGGCGGCGGCAAATTCTCCCAGGAAGTGGTCGGCGAGCAAGGGAATGTCTTCGCGGCGCTCCCGCAGGGTGGGGACGTAGAAGGGGACTACGTTCAGACGGTAGAAGAGATCTTCCCGGAAGCGGCCCCGGGCCATCTCCTCTTCCAGGTTCTTGTTGGTGGCGGCGATGACGCGGGTGTCCACCTGGACGCTGGCGACGGCGCCCACCGGCTCGACGCGCTGCTCCTCGAGCACCCGCAGCACTTTCGATTGCGTGCGCAGGCTCATGTCGCCGACTTCGTCGAGGAAGAGCGTACCCCCATCGGCCTTCTGGAACTTTCCGGTCTTGTCTTCGCTGGCCCCGGTGAAGGCTCCCTTCTGGTGGCCGAAGAGCTCGCTCTCGATGAGCTCCTCAGGGATGGCGGCGCAGTTGACCTCGACGAAAGCTTTGCCGGCCCGCAGCGAGTCGGCATGCAGGGCCCGGGCCACCAGCTCCTTCCCCGTCCCGCTTTCTCCGTAAATGAGCACCCGGCTGTTGGTGGGGGCGGTGAGGCCGAGCTGCTGGCGCAGGGCCTTCATGGGGACGCTTTCGCCCACGATGCGGTAGCGAGCGCGGAGCTGGTCGCGGAGCTCGCGGTTCTCTTCGGCGAGGAGCAACTGGTCGAGGGCGTGCCGGACCAGGAGCACTGTCTTCTCCATCGAAAGCGGCTTTTCGATGAAGTCGAAAGCGCCAAGCTTGGTGGCCTTGACCGCAGTCTCGATGGTGGCGTGGCCAGAGATCACGATAACCAGCGGGTGCGGGTCGCGCTCCTTGAGGCGGCGCAGGACTTCGAGGCCGTCCATCCCCGGCAGCCAGACGTCGAGCAGGAGCAAGTCGTAGCGCTTCTTTTCCGCGGCCTTCAGGCACTCTTCCCCGGTGGCCGCGGCGTCGGTCTCCCAGCCCTCTTCGCGCAGGATGGCCTGGAGCGAGCTGCGGATGCCGCTTTCGTCGTCCACAACCAGGATGGAGAAGGGTGGCATCGGACTCAGGCTGTGGCGGGCGTTTCGGTGGGTAGCTCAACCCGGAAGCTGGCCCCCGTGGGGGTGTTATCCTCGATGGAGATGCGGCCGTGGTGCTCGGCCACGATGCGGCTGACGATGGCCAGGCCCAGGCCCATCCCGCTCGCCTTGGTCGAGAAGAAGGGGAGGAAGAGTCGCTCTTTGTTCTCCGGGGAGATGCCCGGCCCGGTGTCGCTGACGGTGAGTTCCACGCAGCGCTGCCGGGGTAGGTGGCGGGTACGCACCACGATTTCCTTGGTTACTGCCCGGGCGACCGCTTCAGTGGCATTCTCGATGAGGTTGATGAGGACGCGGCGCAGCAGGTCGGGGTCGGCGGGAATCACGGGGAGGTTCACGGCCAGTTCCGAGCGCAGGCGGATGCCGTTCGCGGAGTCGCGGTAAAGGGCCAAGGTGCTCTCGACCACCTGGTTGAGCTGGGTGGGGACGGGCTGGACACGCGGGAAGCGGGCGAAGCGGGAAAATTCATCCACCAGGGCCTTCAGGCCGTGCACCTCCTGGGCGATCAGGCTGGCGCACTGGGCGATCAGGTCGCGGTAGCGGCCGCGCTCGACCGGGTCGGCCTCGCGGTCCCGCTCCAGGTAGCGCCGGATGCGGTCGGCCGAGAGCTGGATAGGGGTGAGCGGATTCTTGATCTCGTGGGCGATGCGCTGGGCCACCTCCTGCCAGGCGGCGGCCTTCTGGGCCTTGAGCAGGTCGGTGAGGTCGTCGAGCACGAGCACGTAACCTTCACTCTGCCCGCCGTGCCGCAGGGCGGAGACGCTCACCGCCACGTGGGCGATGCGGTGGCTCAGGCGGAAGTCCATGGGGCGGGCGGCGAAACCGGCGTGGGCGGCCTGGGAAATCAGTTCCGCACAGGCGGCGGCGGTGTCCGGGTCCAGGCGCTCTTCGAGGCGGGCGTCGCCGCGGGCGGACGCCAGGAACTGCTCGGCCCCCGTATTGGCGTTGAGGATGCGGAGGTCGGGGCTGAGGGTGACGACGCCCGTGGGGATGCTCTCCAGGATGGCTTCCATCCACTGGCGGCGCTGGTCGAGTTCGCGCACGGCCTGTTCCAGGCGGCGGCGGCTTTCGCCAAGCTGGGCGGTCATCTGGTTGAAGGATGCAACCAGGGTGCCGAGCTCGTCCTGAGCGGGACAGTTCACCCGGTAGTCGAAATTGCCCCGGGAGACTTCTTCGGTGGCGATGGCCAGGGCCTGGATGGGGACGGTGACCTGTTTGGCGAGGGTTAGGGCGGACCAGGTGCCGGCGAGCAGGATCAGGATGGTGATGAGCAGCAGAATCAAGAGCGCCTGCCAGCGGTAGCTCTTGCGCTCCTGGGTGATGGCCTCGTAAGCCTGGGATTCGCTTTCGATCTCAGCGACCTTGGCGAGCAACGTCGCCGAGAGTGGCTGCGCCACCACCACGGCTCCGAGCGGGACGCCGCGCGCGCTTTCCACACGCACCCGGGCCAGGCTGAAGTGACTGTCTGAGACTTTCTCCGAGGTGGTGTAGGCCACCGCATCCCGTGGCTCGAGCAGCTCCGGGAGCTTGTGGAGGAAGTCGCCCCGGGCGCCGGCGTGGCGGTGGACGGCAAGCGGCTGGCCGGCCGTGTCCACCACGGCCGCCCAGTGGAGCTTGCGGCGCTCGGCGACGCGGACCAGGGTCTGCTGGAGGCCGGCGGCATTGCGGCTGGCGAGCTGGTGCTGCAAGTCAGGGTTCTCCGCCAGGCTGCGGGCGAGCTCCCGGGCCCGGTCCTCGTGCTGGCGCAGCAGGTACTCGACAATGTATACCGCGTCGTCGCGCACGATTTCCAGCGGCCGGGGGAACCATTTTGCCAGCGTGCGGTTGACCAGGGCGTAGCTCAGGAAGAACAGAGCAATCACCGGCAGCAACGACAACGCCAGGGCCCCCACCACCATCTTGGTCTTGAACTTTGAGCCCAACTGGCGGGCCCGGTGCTCCGTATAGAGCCGGGCCAGGTAGCGGGTGAGCACCAGCCCGTAGATGATGAACGCCAGAAAAACCACGGTGGAGAAAACGTAGAGCAGGATGACCTCGGAGGGTTCGTCCGGCTCGAGGAAGGGGACGTTGATCGAGCCCAGAATGAAGACCAGCCCTACCAGGATGAGGAACACCAATCCACGCCACACCCAGCGGAAACGGCGTCGGGGGCCGCTGGCCGGCCCGGCAGGTTCAGGCGCGGGCATGGGAACGCTCCAGTTCCACTCCGAGAGGGCAGGCGGCGCAGTCGGGGCGCTCGCGGTGGCAGAAGGTCTTGCCGACGGCGACGAGCTGGGCGTGGAAGTCGTTGTAGAGCGCAGGGTCGGCGGGCAGGTGACGCTCGAAGAAGCTCTGCAGCTCGTCGTAGCGAGCTTGCGCCGAGGCCAGGCCGTGGCGCGCCAGCACCCGGCGCGTGTAGGCGTCAATCACGAAGACCGGCCGGCCGGCGGCGTAGAGCAGGATGGAGTCGGCGGTTTCTTCGCCAATGCCGCTCAATGCAAGCAGCTCGGCGCGCAGCTCGGCCGTGGGCCGGCGCAGCAGCCGGGCGAGCGAGCCCTGGTAGCCGTTGTTCAAATGACGCAGGAAGCCCTGCACGGCCCGGGTTTTCTGGCGGAAGTAGCCGGAGGGGCGCAGCAGGCGGGCCAGGCGCCCGGCCGGGAGAGAGGTGAGCTTCTCCGGCGAGAGGGCCCGGGCCTGGCGGAGGTTTGCCAGCGCCTTTTCCACGTTGGCCCAGCTCGTGTTCTGGGTCAGCAGGGCGCCGAGGATGACTTCAAAGCGCGTGCGCCCCGGCCACCAGTTCTGGTGCCCGAAGTGCCGCCGCAAGCGGCGGTAGTAGCGCAGCAGCGTTCGCTGTGGTTGACTGGAGCCCGTCGAGTTCGGGCGTGTCCCAGTCGGGCTTGGCCGCCTCGGGTGTGGCGATTCCGACACACCCCGAAGATAGACGCCCCGTGCGGGCAAGTCAAGGCAGCGTGATGCTCACGACCCCACCCTTTGCAAGCGAAGAGCTTGCCCCGAGCGGAGCCGAGGGGGTGGGCCACCCGCCACCCGCCAGCTTGTCTACCTGTGACTGTGAAGCCCGGGAGGTTCCTCCTCCCACACCTCACGACCATCTCGGACGACGGTGCGGGCGATTCTATGTTTTAGGATTTCCTCGTTCTCCATGCAGGGGAGAGCCTTGGCCGAGCCTTCGCCTCTGTAAGAGTGCACTTGTGCACCCAGGCGTTGATGGGCGTCGCAGACAAGTTCGTCCAACCGGTCGTAAACGTCTGCGCACGCCTCCAGCAGCTCGCGCCCCTCCAAGCCCTCCATACCCCAATAGCGCGTAAACTCGTGGGCATGGTCTGTCGACAGTCCCTGGCTCATGTGGTAGTGCGTGCATTCAAAGGGACTCACGTTGAAACTAAACGGATCGTCGTCGGTGCCGTGCGGGTATCTCGGATTGCCAACGCAGCGCATTTCTAGCCAGCTGTGCGGCTCGAGCGATTTACGATGGACAAAGTCGGTCCGCGCATCGTGTAGCCAACGCAGAACCGGGTCCTTTCTCGCTTGCTCGGCCCACTCTTGATACCAGGAAAAATCGCGAAAGACGGCCTTCTCGCTTTGGAGCACAAAGGTGACGTTTTCTTGCGCTCTGGATGAAGGCCCCGAGGGCGTATCGAAACGGTTGCGGCTCGTGATAGTTCCGAGCCATTTCGTGCCACCAGTGATGGGCCTCAAACAAGCGATCGTGGGTGAATGGGATCGGGCAGGTCCCGCCGCGGGCGGCCAGGCTCTCCGCCAGAGAGCGCGGCTCGACGTTTCGTTCTGGTTTCTTGATTGGCGGAGTATTCGGCATATCTACATTCGATGATAGCATCGCGGCCACTGAAGGGCGGGGTGGATTCTTTGTAGCGGCGGGTTTTTACCCCGCCAGTCCGGCACTCGCCCCCAGGGCAGAAAAGCAGGTTCCTCGCTTCGCTCGGAATGACACCCTGTTGGTTGGTGGCGGGATGGTTCGGCGAGGCTCACCACAGGTAAACCCGCGTCTACACCCGCTCCTGGGATGGCCGTGCCATGCGTTCGAATGCGTTCAGAACGCATAACGCAGGCGGGGTGGGGGAGAGAAGGGTGCGGGGAGGTCAGCCGGCGCGTGCACGGCCCGTGGGTTGCACTTTGTTCGGGTAGGGCAAGGCCTTGCGCCTTGCCGTCGTCGCCGTGCGCGGGTGGACGGCAGGGGACGCTTCGGCTCCGCTCAGCGCAGGCAAGCCCCTGCCCTACCTAGGCGCGGGGCGCGGGGCTACGCGCTTGACAGGCTGGGGGAATTCCCCTAGGATGCAGTGAAACCCTTGATGGCGGAGCCAGCACGCGGCTGCAAGGAAGCGCCCGGAGGGCGCAGGCCCCGGAGCGTGCTACGCCCGCCCAGGTAGCGGGGCCAGACAGTGTCGGCGCGACTCGGCGAAATCCTCATCAAAGAGAAGTTGATCACCCAGGAGCAGCTGCACCAGGCCCTGGACGCCCAGAAGAAGCAGGGAGGGCGGCTGGGGGCGACTCTGGTGAAGCTGGGGATGATCAGCGACGAGGAGATTACCGGGGTGTTGTCCCGCCAGTACGGGGTCCCGGCCATCAATCTGAGCTACTACGAAGTGGACCCGGCGGTGGTGAAGCTGGTTCCGCAGGAGACGGCGGTGCGCTACCAGGTGGTGCCGCTCTCCCGGGTGGGCTCGACCCTCACCATCGCCATGGTCGATCCCACCAACGTCTTTGCCATGGACGACATCAAGTTCATGACGGGATTGAAGGTGGAGCCGGTGGTGGCCTCGGAAAACGCCATCATGGAGGCCATTACCAAGTTCTACGGGGCCGGGGCCACGGCCGAGCAGGACATGGACAAGGTGATGGCCGAGCTGGGCGGGGAAGAGCCCGACGTGGAAGTGGCTGAGGAACAAACCGAGGCCTCGCTCGCCGATCTCGAGCACGCCGCCGAAGACGCCCCGGTCATCAAGCTCGTGAACATCATCCTCACCGAGGCCCTCACCCGCGGCGCGAGCGACATCCACATTGAGCCCTACGAGAAGGAATACCGCATCCGCTTCCGCATTGACGGCATCCTGCACAACATCATGACTCCGCCCCTGAAGATGCGGGACGCCATCACCAGCCGCGTCAAGATCATGGCCAAGCTCGACATCTCGGAGAAGCGCCTCCCCCAGGACGGGCGCATCATGCTCAAGCTCACCAAGGACGGCAAGAAGAAGGAACTCGACTACCGCGTCTCCTGCCTGCCCACGCTGTTCGGGGAAAAAATCGTCCTGCGGCTCCTCGACAAAGAGAACCTGCGGCTGGACATGACCAAGCTCGGGTTCGAACCTGAGTCACTGGCCAAGTTCGAAAAGGCCATCCTGAAGCCCTACGGGATGGTGCTGGTGACGGGGCCGACCGGCAGCGGGAAGACCAATACGCTTTACAGCTCCATCGCCCGCCTGAACCAGCCCGACACCAACATCATGACCGCCGAAGACCCCGTGGAGTTCCAGTTGCCCGGCATCAACCAGGTGCAGATGAAGGAGCAGATCGGGCTGAACTTTGCCGCCGCCCTGCGCTCCTTCCTGCGGCAGGATCCGAACATCATCCTGGTGGGGGAGATCCGCGACTTCGAGACCGCGGAGATTGCCGTCAAGGCCGCACTCACCGGCCACCTGGTGCTCTCCACCCTGCACACCAACGACGCCCCCGGGACCGTCAGCCGCTTGATGAACATGGGCATCGAGCCCTTCCTGGTAGCCACCTCCGTTCACCTGATTTGCGCCCAGCGCTTGGTTCGGCGGGTTTGCACGGAGTGCAAGGAGGAGCAGAACCTGCCCCCCCAGGCCCTGATTGACGTGGGCTATACCCCGGAGGAGACCAAGACCGTCAAGACCTACAAGGGCAAGGGGTGCGAGCGCTGCAATGGCACCGGCTACAAGGGCCGCTGCGGTCTTTACGAAGTGATGGAGATCAACGACGAAATGCGGGAGCTGATTCTGGTCGGGGCCTCCGCTTTGGAGCTAAAAAAGAAGGCGATCGAAACGGGGATGATTACTCTGCGCCGGAGCGGCTTGATCAAGATTGCCGCCGGCATGACCACTATCGCAGAAGTGATTCGCGAGACCGTGCTCTAGGGGGGGAGGACACTGTGGCCGCGCTGAGTCTGTCCGAGATGTTGAAGAAGATGCTGGAGATGGGGGGGTCGGACCTGCACCTGAGCACCAACAGCCCGCCCCGGGTCCGGGTGGACGGCCACTTGCGCCCGCTCGAGCATGCCACCCTGACCGCCTCCGACACCAAGCAGCTTGCCTACAGCGTGCTCACCGACGCCCAGAAGCACCGCTTCGAGGAGAACTGGGAGCTCGACTTCAGCTTCGGCATCAAGGGTCTGGCCCGCTTCCGCGCCAACGTCTTTATGCAGCGGGGCGCGGTGGGGGCGGTCTATCGGACAATTCCCTGGCAGATCAAGAACTTCGACGAGTTGGGGCTGGCTCCGGTGGTGAAGGTCCTGTGCGCGAAGCCGCGCGGGCTGATCTTGGTGACGGGGCCCACCGGCAGCGGCAAGTCCACCACGCTCGCCGCCATGCTCGACAAAATCAACAGCGAGCGGCCCGAGCACATGATCACCATTGAGGACCCCATCGAGTTCATCCACCAGCACAAGCAGTGCCTGGTGAACCAGCGCGAGGTGCACAGCGACACGAAGTCATTCTCGAACGCCCTCCGCGCTGCCCTGCGGCAGGACCCGGACGTGGTGCTGATCGGGGAGATGCGCGACCTGGAGACCATCGAAGCGGCTCTGCGCATCGCTGAGACCGGCCACCTCACCTTCGGCACCCTGCACACCAACTCCGCCGTCTCCACCATCAACCGTATTGTGGACGTCTTCCCGGCCCACCAGCAGCCGCAGATCCGCGCCCAGCTGTCGTTGGTGCTCGAGGGCATCATGTGCCAGACCCTGTTGCCGCACCAGAGCGGCCGCGGCCGCGTCATGGCTATGGAGATCCTGGTGCCGAACGCCGCCATCCGCAACCTGATCCGCGAGGATAAGATCCACCAGATTTATTCGGCCATGCAGACCGGCCAGGAGAAGTTCGGTATGCAGACGTTCAACCAGGCCCTGGCCGTGCTCTATTTTCAGAAGAAGATCACGCTCGATATGGCGATGGCGCGGACGTCGAATCCGGATGAGTTGCAGGATATGATCACTCGCGGTCCGGCGGCGGCCGGCATGCAGGTCAAGCCGGCCGGGGCGGCCCGCAGGTAGCGAACCCAGGGAGGCGAGGGGGACACCATGCCAGTTTATTCGTTTCGGGGCACGACGGCAGCCGGGGCCACGGTCACCGGCGAGCGCATTGCGGAGAGCAAGCAGGCCCTGCAGGCCATGCTGCGCCGCGAACGGGTTACACCCGTCACCATCAAGGAGAAGGGCAAGGAGTTCGCCCTGCCCACTTTTGGCGGGGGTGTGAGCGCCAAAGAGTTGGCGGTCTTCACCCGGCAGTTCTCGGTGATGATTGATGCCGGCTTGCCGCTGGTGCAGTGTCTCGAGATCCTGGGCGGGCAGCAGGACAACCGCGCCTTCCAGAAGGCTCTCACGGGCGTGCGGGGCTCGGTCGAAGGCGGGGCCACCCTGGCCAACGCCCTGCGCCAGCATCCCAAGGTCTTCAACGACCTCTACACCAACATGGTGGAAGCCGGCGAGACTGGCGGTATTCTTGACAACATCTTGCAGCGGCTCGCCACCTACATCGAGAAGGACGTGAAGCTAAAGGGGGCGGTGAAGTCCGCCATGATCTACCCTGCCATCACCCTGACCATTATGAGCGGCGTCGTGATCTTGCTGCTGTGGAAGGTGGTGCCGGTGTTCACCCAGTTGTTCCTTGGCCTGGGCGCGGACCTGCCCCTGCCCACAAAGATCGTGATTGGCCTGAGCAATTTCGTGCAGAACTGGATTATCCTCATCGCGGTGGGGATTGTGGCAGCCTTCTTTGCCCTGCGCTTCTACTACAAGACCCCGGGGGGGCGCTTCGTGATGGACTCCTTGCTGCTCAAGGTCCCCTTGATTGGGAGCCTGTTGCGCAAGATCTCAGTGGCGCGCTTCACCCGCACCCTGGGGACGCTGCTCGCTAGCGGCGTGCCCATCCTCGAAGGGCTCTCCATCACCGCCCGCACTTCGGGGAACGCCGTGGTGGAGAAGGCCTTGATGCAGGTGCGGAAGGCGGTCGAGGAAGGCCGGACCATCGTCGAGCCCCTCAAGGCCACCGACGTCTTCCCCTCCATGGTGTCGCAGATGATCGGCGTGGGCGAGCAGACCGGCGCCCTGGACGCCATGCTAAACAAGATCAGCGACTTCTATGAGGAAGAGGTGGATGCCGCGGTCAAGGACCTGCTGACCGCCATGGAGCCCCTCATCTTGCTCCTGCTGGGCGTCGTGGTGGGCGGCATCGTGATCTCCATGTACCTGCCGCTGTTCTCGCTGATCTCCAAGCTGTCCGGCTAGGCAGGCTCCCACCGGCCGGCCCCGGACGGGCCCATGGACAGCACTGGCCAAATCCGCCACTGGCTTTCCTGGCTGCTCAAAGTCCGCGTCCTGCTCATTGCTTTCCTGCTGGGGGCAGAGCTGGTCATCCGCCAGTTCGCTCCCTCGCCGGTCCCGCTCAAGTTTTTCCTCTCCCTGATCCTGCTGTGGGTGGCGGTCTCGGTTGTCTACGGCATCCTGCGCGGTCTGGACCTCAACCCTTACCTGCAAGCCTACGTGGAGTTGACGGGCGACTTGGTGTTGGTCACCGGCTTGGTCTACGTCACCGGCTCGCTCGATAGCTACTTTGTGTTCCTCTACCTGCTGGTGATCATCATGGCCAGCATCCTGCTCTCGCGAGTGGGGGCCTTTCTGGTGGCGGCCTTGAGTTTCATCCTGTTTGCGGCCATCGTGGACGCCAGCTATTTCAAGGTTATTCCCGTCCTCTACCCGCAGAGCGTGGGGATCTGGCCGCTGCAGGTGTACCTGGGCATCAACCTGCTGGCCTTCTTCGGGGTGTGGTATTTGTCGAGCTACCTGGCGGAAAGCCTGCGCACCGCCGGCGTCGAGCTCCAAGACAAGCGCGGAGAGCTCGAAGACCTGCAGGCCTTCAACGAGAACATCATCCAGTCCATGCGCGGCGGCCTGCTGACCACGGACTTGCGGGGGCGCATCCTGGTGCTCAACCCCGCCGGCGAAGAAATCCTGGGCGTGGAGCAGCACCGGGCGCGCGGAGCGCGACTGGGAGACCGTTTCCCCAGCCTAGCGCGGCTGCTGCCAGCAAGCGGTGAGAACCCGAACGAGGCCCGGCAGGAAGTTCGGGCTTCGAGCGCCGATGGCCGGGAAAAAATCCTCGGGGTGAGCCTCTCGCTGCTGCGGACCCGCGAGGGCACGCAGGGCGGCTACGTCTACAACTTCCAGGACCTCACCGAGCTGAAGCGATTGGAAGCGGAAGTGGCGCAGAAGGAGCGGATGGCGGCGCTGGGGCGGATGGCGGCGGCCATTGCCCATGAAATCCGCAACCCGCTGGGGGCGATTGCCGGCTCGGTGCGGCAGCTGGCCCGCTACGCCGAAGTGGGCGAGGACGAGCAAAAGCTGGTGGAGATCGTCACCCGGGAGTCGGAACGCCTGAACCGGGTGGTGAACGACATCCTCACCTACAGCAAGGAAAAGGTGGTGCATCGGGAGCGGGTGAACCTGGTCCCCCTGCTCGAAGAAACCTTGCTGCTCCTCGAGCGGCATCCACAGTTCAACAGCAGCATCCGTGTGGAGAAGTATTTTCCCCCCAAGGGCGTGCAGCTCGAAGTGGACCCCGGGCAGATGAAGCAGGTGATGTGGAACCTGTGCGACAACGCCCTGCGGGCCATGCCCGCAGGGGGGACGCTGCGGATCGGCGTCGAAAAAGTGGACGGCCTCGTCCGCATCCGGGTGGCAGATACCGGGGTGGGCCTGACTCCCGAGCAATGCGAGAAGATCTTCGAGCCTTTCGAGAGTTCTTTCGTGGGCGGCACCGGCCTGGGGCTGGCTATCGTCTGCCAGATCGTGGGGGCCCATCGGGGGCGGGTCTGGGCCCAGCCCGGCCGTCCCAGCGGGTCAGAGTTCACCGTGGAGCTGCCGGCCCGCTAGCTGCCGGGTGGGAGCCTGTCTCCGCCGCGCTCTTTCCTGCTAGACTAGGGCTACCGCATGGCCACTCTGCTCATCATTGACGACGAAGCCATTGGCGAAAGCCTGGCCGTGGCCTTCCGCCACCAGGACTACGAGGTGGCGCTGGCGCACACCGGGAGCGAGGCCCGAGGCCGGCTCGAGCAGCGGCTGTTCGACATCATCGTCTGCGACATTACGCTGCCGGACGCGAATGGGGTCGAGCTGCTCGAGTTCGTCCGGCAGGTGAGCCCGGATTCGGTCTTCCTGCTAATGACCGGCAAGGAGCACCCGCAGGAGCTCATCATCCAGGCCCTCAACCTGGGCGCTGACCGCTACATCGTCAAGTCCGACCGCACGGTGGAGGAAGTCCAATCCGTGGTGCGCCGGGCCGAAGAGTACCTGCGCACCCGGCGAGAGCGCGACCTCTACCGGCGGGCCGCCCGGGAGCTGGCCCGCGACAACATCATCGGCCAGAGCCGCCTGATGCGCGCGGTGCTTGAGACCGCCCGGGCCGTCGCCCCCACGAACAGCACCATCCTCATCACCGGGGAAAGCGGGACCGGGAAGGAGCTCGTGGCCCGGCGCGTGCACGAGCTCAGCCTCCGCTTCGACCACCCCTTCGTGTCGCTGAACTGTGGCGCCTTCCCCGAGACCCTGCTCGAAAGCGAGCTCTTCGGATACATGAAAGGGGCCTTCACGGGAGCCACCCAGAATAAGCAAGGGCTGTTCCAGGCGGCCGGGGGCGGCACGCTGTTCCTCGACGAGATCGGGGAGATGAGCCTGCCCATGCAGGTGAAGCTGCTGCGGGTGTTGCAGGAGCGCACCGTGCGCCCGCTCGGCACCACCGAAGAGGAGCGCGTGGACGTGCGGGTCATCGCCGCCACCAACAAGGACCTCCGTCAGCTCGTGGCCGAGAAGATGTTCCGCGAAGACCTCTACTACCGCATCAGCGTCATCCCCTTGCACGTGCCGCCCCTGCGGGAACGGCCGGAGGACATTCCGCTGCTGGCCCTGCACTTCCTCCAGCGCTACAGCGAGCAGATGGGGAAACCCGTCCGCAGCCTCTCGGAAGAGGCCCTGGAGGCGCTGCGCCACTACCTCTGGCCCGGCAACGTCCGTGAGCTGGAGAACGCCATGGAGCGCGCCATGGCCCTCGAGGCGGGCGAAGAAATCAGCCTGCGTTCGCTCCCGGAGCACATCAGCCGGGTCTCGGCGCCTGGCCCGGGAGCCACGCTGCTCCCGGACGGTGGAATCAACCTGGAGAAGCACATCCAGGAGCAGGAACGGGCCTACCTGTTGGCCGCGTTGGAGTGCGCCCAGGGCGTGCGCACCAAGGCAGCGGAACTGCTGGGGATGAGCTACCGCTCCTTCCGCCACTACGCCAAGAAGTACAAGATCTAGCCGACGATGGGCACCACTCCGCCTGCAGGCTTTGCCCTGGCGAGCGGGCCACCAACCTGGCTCCAGCGAGTCCTCTTTCTTTGCTTCTACCTGTCCGGCGCGGCTGGGCTCATCTACCAGGTCGCCTGGATGAAGGCGCTGGGGCTGGTCTTCGGCCGGACCACCCTTGCCCTCACGGCAGTGCTAGGTGCCTTCATGGCCGGCCTGGCGCTAGGGAGCTGGCTGCTCGGTCGCGCTGCCGAGCGGACGCGCGATCCGCTGCGGCTGTATGGGTGGATCGAACTGGGGATTGCCCTCGCCGGCTTGGGCAGCTTGGCGGGGATTTGGTTGACCCGACAATTCTACCTGGGCGTCTATGACTCGCTCGCCGGCCAGCCGGCGCTCCTGCTCGGGAGCCGCTTCCTGGCCTCCTTTCTGATTCTGCTCGTCCCCACCACGCTGATGGGGGGAACCTACCCGGTGGTGGTGAAGTACCTGACCCGGCGGAGCGAGCACCTGGGGACGCTGGCGAGCCGCCTGTACTGGTTGAACACAGGGGGAGCCATCACCGGGGCGTGCTTGGCCGGGTTTGTTCTGCTCTGGCATCTGGGCCTGCTGCGAACCGTGGTGGCAGCCGCCGGGCTCAACCTGACGGTGGTGGGGCTGGTGCTGTTCAGTTCGGTGCGGCTGGGGGCGAGTCGGCTCGCAGATTCCCGGGAGGGTTCCGGGGATGGCCCGGGGGCCGATGTGCCGGCACCGGCGGGAGCCCGGCTCATCCTGGTAGTGACGGCCGTTTCGGGGCTGACCGGGATGATGTTTGAGATTGGCTGGACGCGCATCCTCGGCATCATGCTGAGCAGCACCACCTACGCCTTCACGCTGATGCTGGCCACGTTTCTCTTGGGCATTACTCTTGGCAGCTATCTTTTCGAGCGCTTTCACCGGCGCTGGGAACTGAGCCACAGGTTGCTCGGCCAGTTCCTGGTCATCCTGGCGCTGGGAGGACTGCTGTTTCTGGCCCTCAGCGCGAAGCTGGCGGAACTGACCCTCTGGCTCGCCCAGAGCGGCGGGGAATCCAGCTCAGCCGTGCTGGCGGGCCAGTTCCTGGTTTCGTTCCTGGCGATGATTGTGCCCACCACGCTCTTCGGCGTGATTTTCCCGGCGACGGTGGTGCTCTACTGCGGTCAAGACCGCCGGCGCGGGGCCCGCACCGGGGCGCTCTATGCGGTGAACACCCTGGGGGCCATTGCGGGGGCCTTCCTGACCGGCCTGCTTCTGGTTCCCTGGTTGACCACCGTGAATACCCTGCTGCTGGCCAGCGGTTTGAACCTGGCCGTCGCTACGGCGCTTTTCGCCCGGGCCAATCCGGAGCGCAGCGGGGTGCGGGTGGCGCTCAGTGCCGGGTTGCTGGCAGTGATAGGAGTGGTGGCGGCCACCGGCGTGTTCGCCCATCCCCTGCTGCGGCTGCGGACGGTAATGGCGAATGCCAACCGGGCACAGTTCCAGCGCCACCTGACGCTCGAAGAGATCGTGGGCGCCGAGAAGCGGGTGTACGTTCGGGAGGGGATCAACGCCACCGTGGCCGTGACCCGGCAGCAAGGATGGGTCTCGCTGAGCACCGACGGCAAGATCGAAGCCAGCAGCGGCGACCAGCACACCCAGTTGCTGCTCGCCGATCTTCCCCTCAGCTTCCACCCCCGGCCGCGCCGGGTGCTGGTGGTGGGGTTCGGGAGCGGCTCCAGCGTGTACGCGGCCGCGCAGTGGCCGGGCGTGGAGCGAGTGGACTGCGTCGAAATCGAGCCGGCGGTTCTCGAGGCGGCGCGCTACCTCGAGGAGCTCAACCACGGCGTCTACCGCCACCCCAAGGTGCGGATCATCCTCGACGACGCCCGCAGCTACCTGATGGTCACCCGCGAGCGGTACGACGTCATCATTTCCGAGCCGTCCTACCTCTGGAGCGCCGGCATCGCCAGCCTCTACACGCGGGAGTTCTACCAGCAAGTGCGGGAGCACCTGGCCCCGGAGGGGTTATTCATGCAGTGGCTCCAGGCTTACCAGCTGGCACCGCGGGATTTGAGCAGCGTGCTGCGGACGTTGGGCACAACCTTTGACCACCTGAGTGTGTGGCGGGGTAACACCATTGACTTCCTGATCCTGTCCAGCCCAACCCGGCGGCTTTTCACCTTGCGGGGGCTGGAGAGTGCCTACCGCGCCAGCCCCGAGTTGCGGAGAGGTTTCTCGGTGTTCCTTTCCATCCAGGAGCCCGCCGGGCTGCTCGGCTTCTACCTGCTGGATGACCCTGCGGTCAGGCAGTTGGCGGCTCAGGGGGAGGTGAACACGGACGACCGCACGGTGCTCGAGTACCGCGCCCCCTTCAATCTCTTGAAGCAGACCGAACAACTGAACCTCTCTCTCGTCCGCACTCTTCGCCGGGAGGGGTTGCCCCCATTCGTGGCCTTGGAGGACAGAGCGGCAGCGACTCTGGCGGCTGCCGAAACCCAGATGGACATCGGAATGATGCGGCAGCCGCTCGGGGCCGTGCTCGTCGAAGAGGTTCTCCGCTCTGCGGCCGACTCCGAGCGCGCCCTGCTGCTGCGGGCGAGCGTCGCCGTCCAGCAGGGAAAGGTCCTGCCGGCTCTGAGCTACCTCCAGCAGGCCGAAAGGCTTGGCCCGAGTGTGCGCGTGGCCTTTGCGCTCGCCCAATTCTATTTGGGCCAGGGGCAGCTCGAGCCGGGACGGCAGGCTCTGGAAAAGTGTCTGAAGCTCTCCGCCCGACACCCTGGGGCGCTCGCGGCGCTGGTTGATTTGGAAGTGCAGGCGGGCCGGTGGGAGGAGGCGATTGAACTCCAGCAGCGGCTCATCGCCGCCGGGCCCCCACAGCTCTACCACGAGTGGGCCCGCCTGGGAGAGCTCTATCTCTCGGCGGAGAGGACGAAGGAGGGAATTGAAGCCCTGGAGAAATCACTCGAACTCGAGCCCCTCGGCTACCTGGCTCACCGCCACGTGGCTGGCCTCTTGGCCCAGTCCGGGCAGGCGGAGAAGGCCATCGACGAGTATCGCTTTCTCATTCAATACTATCCAGCCCGAACCCCGGATCTCTACCTGGAGCTAGCTGCCCTTTACCGCAGAGCCGGCCGCGAGGACGACGCCCGTCGAGTGCTAGCCCGGGCCCGACGAATCTTTCCCACCAGCCCCGAGGTCGAGCGTGCCCTATGGAGTGCGGGCCCGTAGGAGGGTTTGGGAGACAAATTCTGTCATCCGGAAGGAGCCAAATCCTGTCACTTAAAGAAATCTTGCCCTGGGGGCTTGACAAGAATACCTTTTTGACTCAATAGGATAGCTTCCCCTTGTTGGATTGGAAGGGGAAGTGCACTAACGATCAGACAGGAGTTAGTCTAAAAGCTTGTTTGGAACCCACACAAACCAAGAAGGAGAGTGTATGCGGAATCGACAGAAAGGCTTTTCGCTAATCGAGCTGTTGATCGTGGTGGCGATCATTCTGATCATCGCTGCGATCGCCATCCCGAACCTGTTGAAGTCCCGCATGGCCGCCAACGAGTCGCGCGCAGTAGGCACGCTGCGCACGCTCAACACGTCGTTGGTGACCTATGCGTCCACCTACCCGGACAACGGCTTCCCGGACAGTCTCGCCAAGCTGGGCGGGGCGGCGGCGGCCACGCCGACGTGCAGTACTGCGGCGTTGGTCGATCCGACCCTGGCAGCCGATACCTTCAGCACCAGCGGATTCGACTTCACCTACACTCCGCCCACAGCCGGCGGGGACTGTGCGTCCACGCCGGGTGGCGACTATGCCGTCGCGGCATCACCCTCGGTGCAAAACAAGACCGGCATCCGCCACTTCTACACCGACTCCAGCGCCGTGATTTACCAGGGCGCCAGCGCGGGCGAAGCCTCCGGGATGACCAAGCCGCTCTAACCGGGTGGTTATGACAGCTATGGGGAGGAGCGAGCGCAGACTCTCTCCTCCCATTTTTTTGTGGGGCCTTCCGGAGTGCGCTTCGGTAGTGCCCCGGGCCCCGTTGACTGCCGCGCAGGGCAGACCTGAACCCACGGGGGTGCGTATGAGAGGCACGGCCAAAGGGTTTTCGCTCATCGAGCTGTTGATCGTGGTGGCGATCATCCTCATCATCGCCGCCATCGCCATTCCCAACCTCATCAAGTCCCGCATCGCCGCCAACGAATCGGCTACGGTGGGCAACCTCAAGACCATGACGAATTCCTTGGCCACTTATGTGACGCTCTATCCGGAGTGCGGATTCCCCGACAGCCTGACCCGGCTAGGCCCGGGCAGTCCGCCGACGAACGCCGCGGCGGGGATGCTCGATGCGGTGATGGCCCAGGATGCCTTTATCAAGAGCGGCTATAACTTCACCTACGCGCTGGTCGGCGGTACCGGCGACTGCGCCGGAACCCCCGGCACCGACTACGAGATCGAAGCCCAGCCGGCCGTGCAGAACAAGACCGGCGTCCGCGGGTTCTGGGTCGACTCGAGCCATCTCATCCGGGGGGACCCCAGCGGAGATGCCGGGTCGACCAGTCCGGCCCTCTAGCTGGCCCCCGGTGTCCCGCCCGGCCGCCGAACGGCGCGAACCAGACACCTCTTCCCGGGCCCGGCTCTCGGGCGTATTAACGAGGGCAACTGGCTTGGCTAGGAGCAGGGACTGGGGAGCGCTCAAAGCCATGGAAGAGCAGACCTGCTTTGCCCCCCAACCCGGGGCCCAATCCAAACGCCTGGGCGCGAGGTTCCTTTTCCCACTGGCGGCCCTCTTGCTCGTGGGAGCTGTGCCTGCCTACGCTTACGGCGACCCCGGTTCGGGGATGTTGCTTATGCAACTGCTCCTGGCGGGCCTTTCTGGGCTTCTTTTCTACGTGCGTCGGTTCTTCCGCCGGCCGCGCCGACCGGGCAAACCTGAAAACATCAGCACTCCTCCCTGAGGAGGAACGCTTCCAGTCGGGTATAACCGGTTCGGTACCTTCCTTTCGCGGCTCTGCCGCACTGCGAGTTACTCCCAGGATTTCGGTGTGGCCCGACTCAATGTAGAATGGGCACCGTCCCGGCGATCCCGGAGAGTCACAGCAACGCGCCGGCCCAGCAAGCGACCCGTGACGTAACAGGTGCGCCAAGCCCGGGCACTGAAAGCCAGGAGGGGGGCTGGTGGCCACAGACGGAGAACAGACCGTGAAACACGCCAGCCCGGCGTGGCCCTGGACTTACTCTGAATCGCTCATCGTATTTCTTGCCCTGTTCACCGTATTGACGTTTACGCTGTCGCAGTCCGTGTACGAGATGCTCCTCGGCAACCCGGATTTCTTGCTGTTCCGAAGAGTCAGCAATTGGCAGTTGCTCGGAATCGTGCTGGTATTCAATTGGCTTCCTGCTCTGGGGTTGTTCGCGCTGTGCGCGAGTTTGCGGCGCTGGCACCCGTGGCTGGGCTTGGGTTTTCTCGCGGCGGTGTACTTTCTCTTGTTTGTCCTTTTTTTTGGGCAAGTTCACAATCACCAGGCACTGGCCGGTTGGCGGGCAGTGCCAAATTCCTATTGGGTCTGGGTCGTTCCCGCCGGACTTCTGGCTCTGGCTTCCCTGCGGTTTCCCTCGGCGTTTCAGAATTGCGTGCTGACTCTGTCGCCGGTGCTGCTC
>JACQTJ010000063.1 GCA_016210855.1 Acidobacteriota bacterium
ACCTTCCAGCTGCGGGAGGGGATCCACCAGTCGGTGATCAACGTCTTCGGGCGGGTCACCACCATGACCGGGCGCATCGTGCAGACCTTCGAGGACGTCATCCGGCTGGATGTGCCCCCGGCGCTGTTTGCGGGCAGCTTGGAGGAGTCGGCGGTCTACCAGAAGACGGTGCCGCTGCGGCCCGGCCTCTACAAGCTCAACCTGGTGCTCAAGGACCTGAACAGCGGCAACGTGGGGACGCTGGAGCAGCGCCTGGTCGTACCCCGCTTCGCAGAGGAGCAGCTCGCCCACTCCAGCCTCATCCTGGCCGACTTGATCGAGGGCGTCCCCGCCAAGAACGTGGGCAGCGGCCAGTTCGTCATCGGCGACACCAAGGTGCGCCCGGCCATGGCCGAGGTGTTTCGGCCTACCGACAAGGTGGGCATCTATTTGCAGGTGTACAACCTGGGCATCCGCCAGGATACGCACCGGCCCGACGCCACCATCGAGTACACCATTCGCCGCGGCAGTGAAACGGTCTTGGCCCTGAGCGAGACCACCGACCAGCTGGCGCGCTCCGGTGAGCAGATCACTTTGGAGAAGATCCTGTCGCTGACCAGCTTCCCGGCGGGAGACTATGAGCTCAGCATCAAGGTCACCGATCGCATCCGTCAGCAAAGCATTTCCCCCAGCGCTGGCTTCCGCATCAGCTCTCGCTAGGCTAACCGGGCCTGGCACCTCCGTTCCAACTGCGAAGGTGCTGGGTGACGGCTCATGGGGTGCAGGGGACTATTCGCCCCGGACGAGCTTCTGACAGCGCACCTCTCCCTGAACAACAATGGTGAGGATGACGGAAAGCCTAGCCGCAGTTGCCGCTGCCGTACTGGTGGCCGCGAGCCTCGCGGGAACAGCGGCTCCGCAGGGCGAGACGAAGCCCTCTTCTTCCGCAGGCCACTCGGCAGGTGTCGAAACCAAGGGGGATGTGATCGCCGGCAGAAAGCTCTACAAGGCCCACTGCGCGCTCTGCCACTTCGCCGACGCCGCCATTCTCAAGGTCGGCCCGGGGATGAAGGGCCTCTTTAAGCAGCAAAAGCTCGCTTTGAGCGGGCTGACCGTGAGCGAAGAGAACGTCCGCAAGCGCATCGAAGAAGGCAACCCCGACCCCCAGAAACCCCTGATGCCGGCCTACCGCGACATCCTGACCGCGAAGGAGATGGACGACCTGATTGCCTATTTGAAGACTCTCTAAGCGATCCCGGCGGGTTACTTCTTCTTCGCGGGCTTGGCGCGCTCCAGGTACTTGCCGGTTTCGACTTCCACCCGGATGACCTCGCCGGAGGCGATGAAGGGCGGCACCTGAATCTCGACTCCGTTCTCGAGCACCGCCTCCTTCCAGACGTTGTCGGAGCCTGGGGAGTGAATCGGCGGCGCGGTTTGCGCCACCTGCACCTCGACGATGGGCGGAAACACCAGGCCCCGCGGGTGGCCGTCCACCCATTCGACCGGCAGGACCATCTCCGGCTTCAGATAGCGCGCCACCGGCCCCAGACGCTCGTTTTCGACTTCTACCTGTTCGAAGTTCTCCGGGTTCATGAAAGTGCTCAGGCCGGCGTCGCCATACAGGAACTGCATGTTCTGCCGCTCCGGCACTACTTCTTCGACGGACTCGTCGGCGCGGAAGCGCCGCTCCCAGATGGTGCCGGTCGAAAGGTTGCGCAGCTTGGCGTGGGCCACGCCGCCCATCTTGCCCCCACCGCCGTGGTAGTCGGCGGCGATGACCTTGTAGAGCTCGCCCTCCAGCCGCAGCACCATTCCCGGCCGCAATTCGGAAGGTGCCAGCATCGTCCCCTCCTGCCGGTCAGCGCTTGGGGTTTGAGCAGGCCTCGTCCGTGGTTACCAGCCGCCCGCCGCCCTCCTCGACCTCTTCGAACAAGGCCCGGGCCTTGGGCCCTTCCAGGTGGTGGACGGCGTCGCGCACCAGCCGCAGGCGGTAGCCGCGCTCGAGCAGGCCCCGGGCGGCCGCCGCCACGCAGATTTCCGTCACCACACCGTAGAGGACAATCTCCACGTCCTTCCCCAGCCGGCCCAGCAGCGCCTCGGTGTTAGGGTTGGTGAAGACGTCGAACTTCTGCTTCTCGAGGATCACCTGCCCGACTGTCTCGAGGTCAGCGGGCAGCTCGGCGGGGCGATTGGGAAGGACGGCTTGGTTCCAGAGCAGCGTTTCCGGGACTTTCTTCTGCCCAGGGGTCCCGGCCAGGCAGTGGGGCGGGTAAAGCTTGAATTCCTCGTCCCCCTTCTGGTGGGCGTCGGCGGAGGCCACAATCAGGATTCTGTTCTTGTGGGCCCAGGCGGTGAGGCGCTGCAGGTTGGGTAGGATTCTCTCGGCTCCGGGCACGTAGAGCTTGCCGTCGGGGTGGAGAAAGTCCACCTGCGTGTCCACGTCCCAGAAGACTGTCCCTGCGGCCATCCTCTCACCGCTCAGAGCCGGTTCTTGCGCCCCACGGGCTGGAGAACTTCCTGGCGCACCTTCTCGAGCAGCGCCTGGAGCGCCGGGCTGGTACCCACCGGGTAGGCGGGCGGGTTCTCGAGCTCCCGGTAACGGGCCGGCAGCCGGGCCAGCCGCTCCCGGGCCCGCTCCTGGATTGTTTCGAGCGGCGGCAAAGGCACGGTGCGGCGGCCATCGCGCATGACGCAGTCGAGGAGGGCCTCGGCTTCCGGGTAGTCCTCGTCGGCGCGGGCGATCAGGTCATGGTCATAGAGGCCCCCGGGGTCGTGGAACCGGAAGACCTGCTTGCGCCCGGGGTAGCTGACCTTGTCGGCACTGAACTTGGCGCGGTAGTGCGGCCTGTGCTCGCCCTGCATTTCGACAAGCTTGTACACCCCGCTCAGGGCCGGGGCGTCCTTCGAGGTGGCCAGCTCCGTGCCGACCCCGAAGAAGTCCACCGCCGCCCCGCGGGCCAGCGCCTCTCGGATGGCGTATTCGTTCAGGTCGCCGCTGGCGAAAATCTTGGTCTCGGTGAGCCCGGCCGCATCCAGTCGTTTCCGCACGGTGCGGGAGAGCTCCACCAGGTCGCCGCTGTCGAGCCGCACGCCGCGGGGCCGCAGGCCGAGCTGGATGATCTTCTCGATGGCAGCCAGCGTGTCGTAGGTGTCCACGAGCAGCACGGCGTGGTCGGGAAAGACCCGCAGGAACTGGCGGAAGCTCTCCTCTTCTTCCGCGTAGGCCATCACGAACGAGTGCGCCAGCGTCCCGTAGGTGGGGATGCCGAAGCGGGTGCCGGCCTCGACGTTGGAGGTCCCCACGCAGCCGCCGATGTAGGCCGCCCGCGCCGCCAGCACCCCGGCCTCCGGCCCGTGGGCCCGCCGGCTGCCGAACTCCACCACCCCCCGGCCCTGCGCCGCTTCGACCACCCGCGCCGCCTTGGTGGCGATCAGCGTCTGGAAGGTGAGCGTCGTGAGCAGGAAGGTCTCGACCACCTGGCCTTCGGCGATGGGAGCGCTGACCCGCAACAAGGGCTCTTCGGCAAACACCGGAGTCCCTTCCGGGAGGGCCCAGACCTCCCCGCTGAAGCGGAAAGTCTGCAAGCTCTCGAAGAAGGCGTCGCTCACGTGACCGAAAACCGACTGGCGGCGAAGAAAGGCAATCTCCTCAGGGCTGAACCGGAGGTTCTCCAGGTAGTCGAGAGCCTGCTCCAACCCGGCCGCCAGCAGGTAGCCCCGCCCCGGGGGCAGCGACCGCACGAATAGCTCGAAGCTAGCGGTGGCCCGGATGTTGTTCTCGAAATAGGCCGCCGCCATGGTGAGCTCGTAGAGATCGGTCAGCAGCGCGGACTGGCGCGGACGGTTAGCCACCTGAACTCCTCAGGGCCATTATAGGGAGGGCGGGGCAGTCCGGCAAGGAACCGCGGCCACCGCTGCCTAGGCAAGGTGGCGGCGCAGGGTCAGCCCGCCGTCCACGGTGATGACCTGGCCGGTGATGTAGTTGTCGGGCTCGAGCAGCAGGCGGATGACCCGGGCCACGTCCTCGGGCCAGCCGAAGCGGGGAATGGCTTTCGCGCGCACGTAGCGGTCGTACTTGCCGGCCTCGATGCTGGTGCGCCCCATGCCCACCAGGGTGATGCCCGGGGCGACCACGTTGACCCGCAGCGTCCCCCATTGGGTGGCCAGTACGCGGGCGGCGTGCACCAGAGCGGCCTTGGCCCCGGCGTAGTTCACGCTGCCTTCGAAGGCCGCCACTGCCTGCATCGAAGCCAGGAAGACCAGGCTGCCGGCCAGGTTGCGGGCGTGCATGTGCTCGGCGACCAGCTTGGCCAGCAGAAGGGGCGCCACGTAGTTGGTGGAGAGAGAATCCTCGAGCTGGCTTTCGTCCAGGGCGGCGAAGTCCACCCGGGCGGGGTCGCCGAGAAAGCTCACCAGAGCGTAGATCTCGCCGGTCAGCCCGGCAGCGGCTTCCACCAGGTTCCGGCGCCCGCGGGGATCGCGCAGATCGCCCTCCACGCTCTCGACGCGCCCCGGACCGCGGGTGTTGAGCGCCGCGCCCAGTTGTTCCGCCCGGGCCCGGTTTCGATGGTAGCCGACCACGACCTGGGCCCCTTCCTCCACCAGCAGAGCTGCGGTGGCTGCCCCGAGGCCGCCGGCCCCGCCCGCGGCGATGATCACCTTGCCGGCCAGCGTCCGTGGGGGGAAGTCGAACTCGAACCGCGCATAGCGGCCCGCACGGGCCGCGAGTTGTTCATCCCAGAATTGTGATGGCATAAGAACTCCAGAGCCGAAAGAGAGTGGCGAGATACGGAGACCGAGGTCAACGGCGAAGGAGCCGCGATCCCCAAGCGTTCAAAGGGGCTTGGCTGTTGAAAAAGCCCGACCAGAGGCCGGCAGCCTAAGGACAAAACACCCAAACCGCCGGCCAGGGCGTGGGCTTGAGGGTTTCGTCGTACGATTCCCAGAGAAACCGCGGTTAGTCGAAGACGGCCTCCTTGAACTGCTTCGACGGCCGCATGCGGACGACGGTCTTCGCCTTGATCTTGATGGGCTCGCCGGTCTGCGGGTTGCGGCCCATACGCGCCTTGCTGTGGCGCTTTACGCAACGGCCCAGGCCCGGGATCACGAATTTGCCAGCGCCTTTGGTTTCCTTCACCGCCAGCTTGAACAGTTCCTCGAAGAACATGTTGACGGTCTTCTTCGTAGTGTCGCACTTGCCTGCCATGTGGGCCACGATCTTGCTCTTCGTCATCGTTTTGGCCATCGTCTAGTCTTCTCCTTGGCTGACGGATTTTGGTTCTGAAACCCGGATGACTCCCGACCCACGGGCTCCGACCGGGCGCTACTATACCCAAACAGGCGCGGGGTGGCAAGGGAAACCGCTAAGAATGCGGCTTCCGGCGCGGTCGGGGTTCTAGGCGGCTCGAGCCGCCGGGGCGGGGGTGCGGCCCACCTCGTCGTAGAAATAGGCGATGCTGAGTATCCCTTTCAGGTAGTTCTCCAGATTCATCCGCTCGTTGGGGGCGTGGGCGTTCTCGTCGGGCAAGCCGAAGCCGAGCAGCACGCAGGGTTTTCCGAGCTCTTCGTACATGGTGGTGACCAGCGGGATGGAGCCCCCCTCGCGGATGAACACCGCCTTCTTGCCGAACCCCTTCTCCAGGGCCCGGCGGCCGGCCTGCACCACCGGATGGTCGAAGGGCGCCACCCAGGGCTTGCCTTCGCTGTGGACCCTAAAGGTGACCTTGACGCTCGGCGGCGCCAGCCGCTCGATGTGCTTGCGCACCAGCCGGGTGATCTTGGCCGGCTCTTGGTTGGGAACCAGCCGGGTCGAGAACTTGGCGGTGGCTTTGGACCCGATCACCGTCTTGGCCCCCTCGCCGGTGTAGCCGCCGAAGAGGCCGTTGATGTCGAGCGTGGGCCGCGCCCAGATGCGCTCGACCGTCGAGTAGCCCTTCTCGCCCACCAGCTTCCGCGCCCCCGTGGTTTCCTGGAATCTCTTTTCGCTGAAGGGTAAGCGGCGCAGCTGCTGGCGCTCCTTCTTGGTCAGCGCCCGGACGTCGTTGTAGAAGCCGGGGATAGCCACCCGGCCGTCTGGGTCGTGCAGCTTGGCCATCATCTCGCACAGCACGTTGATGGGGTTGGGCACTCCGCCCCCGAACGAGCCCGAGTGCAGGTCTTGGGCCGGGCCCTGCACTTCCACCTCGAAGTAGCACAGGCCCCGCAGGCCGTAACACACCGAGGGGATTCCCTTGCCGAGCATGGAGGTATCAGAAACCACCAGGGCGTCGGCCTCCAGGCGCTTCTTTTCGGCTTCCATGAACTTGTAGACGTTCTCGCTGCCCACCTCCTCTTCGCCTTCGATCATCAACTTGGTGTTGACGGGCAGCCGCCCGGTGTTCCGCAGAAAGGCCTCCAGGGCTTTCAGGTGGATGAACACCTGCCCCTTGTCGTCTACCACCCCGCGGGCGTAGAGGTCGCCGTCGCGCAGGGTGAGCTCGAAGGGCGGCGACTCCCAGAGCTCGAGCGGCTCTGGGGGCTGCACGTCATAGTGACCGTAGAGGAGCGTGGTGGGCTTGCCGGGGGCGTGGAGCCAGTCGGCGTAAATGATGGGGTGACCTTGGGTCGGGATCACCTCTACGTGTTCCAGGCCGATCTTCCGCATGTGCTCGGCCAGCCAGTGGGCGCAGCGCTCCACGTCTTTCTTGTGCTCGCTCTTGGTGCTGACACTGGGGATGGCGCAAAACTCGCGCAACTCGCCGATGTAGCGGTCGCTGTTCGCCTGGATGAAGTCAACTACGTTCTGCATGGGGATCTCCTGGCAGTAGTGTCTGGATCGTGGGGCGTGTTCATTCTAGCACAGCCGGGGAACCAATCAGGCGCCGGGCGAAGGCCGGGGCCTTACCTGCCTCTTCGTGCTTGAAATAGACATAGACATCGACCCCCTGGCGACGCCAGGCCTCGACCCGCTGCTTCCAGGTCCCGAGCTCGCGGGCGGTGTAGTCGGGGCGCCGGAGGCGGACATAGGTGAAATCGGCCGTGAGCACTTCGGGCGGAGCCTCCTTTTCGGTTTCGGCCAAACAGAGGGCGGTCTCATACTGGCGGAGCAAGGCATAGGTTTGCTCGGTGTGCCAGGAAGGATGCCGAACCTCCAGCGCAAAGCGGAAGGCGCGCGGCCGTAGCTTCAGGAAGCCTTCGAGCCGCGCTCTGTCAGCGCGAAACGTGGGTGGGAGCTGGAACAGGATCGGCCCCAGCGCATTCCTCTGCGCCAGGACGGAGGCGGCCCCGAGGAAGCCCTCAAGTGTCGCGGCCGAGTCGCGCAGTTTCTGGATGTGGGTGATCTTCTGGTTGGCTTTGAGGGCAAACTGGAAACCGGCCGGAACACGCTCCATCCAGCCTTCCACAACCCGCTCGGTTGGCATCCGGTAGAAAGTGTGGTTGATCTCGACCGTCGTGAGCTGCCGACTGTAGAACCCCAGCATCTCCCGGTCGGCCAGCTTCTCCGGGTAAAAGCTGCCTTTCCACTCCTTGTAGGAGTAGCCCGACGTGCCTACGCGCAGTTCGGCCATGGGTTAAGTGCGACTTTATCACCCGGCGGAGAAGGTGCTCGAACCCGCCGCACACCGCCCCTCAAAACGGAGTTTACCTTGGGTAGAGCCGAGTGTCCACAGGGGGACCTTCCCGTTTTGGGAAGACCTCTAGGATGGTATTCCCATCCTAGTATGGACTTTGTTCCTATGGTCAAATTTTTCAACAAGTTCTAGAGTAGGACCGTGGTTACAGGGATGCTTACGCAAGGAAAAGCGATGTCGAGCTCGGCGACCGCCGCGGCGAGGAAGATCCTGGTAGCGGAAGGCGATCCGGAGGTTTGCCGGATGGTCAAGGAGGTCTTGTCCCGCCAGGGCTTCGAAGTGGTCACAGCGAGTGAAGGGCGGGCAATGCTGCAGAAAGCCCTGGCTGAAACCCCGGATGCGATTCTGCTCGATACAGCCTTGCCCGGCATGACGGAAATCGATGTGTGCGGGATGCTAAAGGCTAGCAAGAGTACCCGCCATATTCCCTTGGCTTTCCTGACCGATGTTGGTGACGCTGGTGCACAGAAGACTGCCCGGCTCGCCGGGGCATTGATGCTGATCCCGAAGCCGTTCAAACCCGAGCAGCTTTTGACCTCGGTGGCTCTGCTGGTCTCGGCCCGGCCCAAGAAGCCTGCCGCTTGAACGGGGCCTTTGCTCCCGGCGACCTGGGGTTGCTCCTCTCTACCCGCCGTACGTATTCTTTTTCCTGCTCGCAGGGCGTCGCCCCTTCTACGGTACAATGAGCCCGGCTTAACAGCACGCCTCGAGCGGCCGTCTATGCGAGCTTGGGCTCTCCGCCCCCGAATCTCAAGCCTCTTGGAGGCCGCCGGTTGACCCCTCTGCCTGACGCTCAGGGTCGCGAGCTGCGCCAGCTGGCTCGCCTCCACGGCGTCCAGATCGGCTACTACGACATTATCGCTCGCCGGCTCCGGCGAGCCTCGCTCGAAGCTCTGCTCGCGATGCTGCGCGCCCTGGAGGCCCCGGTCGAAACCCTCGCCGACGTTCCCGCCGCACTGCGCGAGCGCCAGCAACAGCTTTGGCGGCGCGTCCTCGAGCCTGTGGTGGTCGCCTGGGACCTAGGGCCGCGCCGGATCCCGTTGCGATTGCCCGCGGCCTGGGCGGACCGAGTGGTGGCCTGCACCCTTGCCCTGGAAAGTGGAGAGCATTGGGGCTGGACGGTTGAGCTGGGTTCTCTCCCGGTCGAGGAAGGGGTTGCTGTTGAAGGGGGTGTGCATATCGTCAAATCTCTCACCCCGCCGGCGGGGCTGCCTTGGGGTTACCATCGCTTGCACCTCGAGATTGAAGGGAGCCGCTTTGAGGCTCTCTTCATCATTGCTCCCCTCCACGCCTACGGCCTCCCGGAAGGCCAGGCCAGGACGTGGGGTGTCTTTCTTCCCCTGTATGCCCTGCATTCCAAGCGAAATCCGGGCGGCGGCGATTTCTCCGACCTGGAATCGCTGCTTGATTGGACCGTGGCGCGAGGAGGCGGCCTCGTCGGCAGCCTGCCGCTGCTGGCTTCCTTTCTGGACGAGCCTTTCTCTCCGAGCCCGTATACCCCAGTGAGCTCTCTGTTTTGGAACGAGCTTTACCTCGACCTTGCCAGGATCCCGGAGTTTGAACGCTCCTCGAGGGCGCAGACCGTGCTGGGGTCCGCCCCGTTCGAACGGGATCTCAAAGCGCTCGCAGGCTCACCTCTGGTGGATTACCGCCGCCTGATGGCCCTCAAGCGCAAGGTTCTCGAAGAGCTGGCCCGCGGCTTCTTTGCCGACCCCGGGGCCCGGCAGGCCGCCTTCGAGCGCTTCCTGGCAGCCCACCCAGGGGCAGAGGATTACGCCCGTTTTCGAGCGGCGGTCGAAAAGTGTCGCGCCCCTTGGCCGACCTGGCCTGAAACTCAACGCCGCGGTATCCTGGGGGCCGGCGACTACCAGGAGGAGTCCCAACGCTACCACCTCTACGTGCAGTGGCAAGCCGAGGAGCAGTTGCAGGCCCTTTCAGAAAGGGCCCGGCAGAAAGGCCCGGGCTTGTACCTGGATCTTCCCCTCGGCGTCCACCGCGACGGCTACGACGTCTGGCGCCAGGGCTCGGTCTTCGCCCTCCGGGCTTCGGCCGGGGCGCCGCCCGACGATTTCTTCGTCCGCGGGCAGAACTGGGGTGTCCCGCCGCTGCATCCGGAAAGAATCCGCGAGCAGGGCTATCGGTACTTGATCGCCACCCTGCGCCACCACCTGCGGAAGGCGGGCGTGGTTCGTCTGGACCACATCATGGCCCTGCACCGGCTGTTCTGGATTCCCGAAGGACTCGAGGTCAAAGACGGCGTCTACGTCCGCAAGCGCGCCGACGAGTTCTACGCCATGCTGACGCTGGAATCTCACCGGCACCGGACCGTCATCGTCGGCGAGGACCTGGGCACCGTCCCGCGCTACGTCCGCCTGGCCATGACGCGGCACAAGCTCCTCCGCTCGTACGTGTTGCAGTTCGAGCTCACGCCCGACCCGGGCCGCGCCATCCACCCCGTTCCCGCCGGCTGCCTGGCGAGCTGTAACACCCACGACACGCGCCCCTTCCAAGGTTTCTGGGATGGCCTCGATATCGACGACCGGCTGGAATTGGGCTTGGTCGATGAAGCCGAAGCCGCGCGGCTTCGCGCAGACCGGCGGGCCCGGCTCGAGGCCCTAGTGAGCTTCCTCCGCCGGGGGGACTGGCTCGCGGGCGACCCCACAGACCCGGCCGCGGTCTACAAGGCGTGTCTGTCCTATCTGGGGGCGAGTCCGGCGCAGATCGTGATGGTCAACTTGGAGGACCTGTGGCTCGAAACCGAACAGCAGAACACTCCGGGTACGTTGGAGAAACGTCCCAACTGGCGACGAAAAGCCCGTTACCCGTTTGAGGAATTCTCCCGCTCAACCCACCTGCTCGAGACCCTCCGGGAGCTCGCCGGGCGGGGGAGGCAGGTTATTTCTTGAAGAGGTTCTCGAAGGCTCGGCGGGCGTCCCCGGGCCGCAGGCTTCCGGGCGAGGTCTCCCGTTCCACCGACACCCGGATGGCGTAAAACTCACAGTCGTTGCGGGCGTCTTTCCGCTCGATGCGCTCCGGGATGGGCTCGGTGCACTCGAAGCGGCCGCCTACGTCGAAGTGGGCGCATTGCTTGCAGGAGTGCAGCTCGAACCCGCACTTGGGGCAGGTGCCGAACGCCTCGATTGTCACCGCCAGGATAGTGCCGCACTGAGCGCAGCGCGACACGCTGCGCTTGCCGGGCATCTGCGGGGTGCGCGGGCCCAGCGTCTCCCGGGGTCCGCGCGGCGCCTGCTTCTTTTCGCGCTTCTCCCGGGCCTCGCTCTCCATGTAGCCCGGTTGCCGGTACTTCCTCACTTCGCTCCTCCTCAGCGGGGGCCCGCCTGCGGTTGTCGGGAGTCTACACTCAAGTCGGCCTCCCGGGGGCTATCTTTTTCCGAGCAGGTGGCGGAGCGCCCCCTCGAGCTCCGGGGTGCGGAATGAGTAGCCGGTTGATTCGAGCCGCGCCGGCTCCACGCACGCGCTCGCCAGCAGCAGCTCGTCCGCCATCTCCCCGAACCCCAGGCGCGCCACAAAAGCCGGCAGGGGAAAAACGGTGGGGCGGCCGAGCACTCGCCCTAAGGTCTTCGTAAACTCCAGGTTCGTCACCGGCCGCGGGGCCACGGCGTTCACCGCTCCTCGCAGCGACTCGGTTGCCAGCGCGTGGTGGATGACTCCGACCAGGTCGTCAAGGCTGATCCAGCTCATGTATTGCTGTCCTGCGCCGATTCTGCCGCCCAATCCCAGCTTGAACGGAGGCAGCATTCGGGCCAGCGCCCCCCCCGCCGGGCTGAGCACCAGCCCGATGCGCAGCCGCACCACCCGGATGCCTTTCTGCTCTGCTGCCTGGGAAGCCGCTTCCCACTCGCGGCAAGTGTCCGCCAGGAAGCCAGAGCCCGGGGGGCTCTCTTCCCGGAGAAGTTCGTCGCCGCGGTTGCCGTAGTAACCGATGGCGGAAGCGCACACCATGACCTTCGGGGGCTGCTGCAGGCAGGCCAGCGTTTCGGCCAGCAGGCGCGTTCCCTGGACGCGGCTATCCCGGATGCGGGCTTTCTTTGCGGCTGTCCAGCGCCCGGCGACATTCTCTCCGGCCAGGTGCACGACCGCGTCCAGGCCTTCCAGCGCCGCGGCCTCCACCCTGCCCGCCGCCGGGTCCCAGTGAGCACTCCCGCTCGCAGCCGGCTTCGACCGCACCAGCCGCGTCACTTGGTGCTTGCCGGCCGTGAGAAAAGGAACCAGGGCCGAGCCCACCAGTCCGCTTGAGCCCGTGACCGCGACTCTCATCGGGGCACCTCCCACGACTGGTTGCCGATACCTGTCGTTACGATCGGGCGGCGGCTAGGGTCGAAGAGTCTTTCACGAACTTTTCGGCAGCTGGCCTCTGCTGCGCTGGCTCCCCGGGCAGGACTCCCTTGTCCTGCTTGCCCTGAGCGAAGTGCCTCGACTCTCGCTCGGCACGGTGAGCGACAGTCGAACCGTCGAAGGGAGCTTCCCGAAGGGAACCTGCAACCCTGCGGTTCATCGCAGCGGGGTCGCCCCAAGGCAAAGTTGGCTCCCCGGGCAGGACTCGAACCTGCAACCCTTCGGTTAACAGCCGAATGCTCTACCATTGAGCTACCGGGGAGCGGACAGCAAACAATTCTAGCATCGCCCCGCCTTCCGGTAAACGGGCCCTAAAAGAGGCTGGACTGGGCCGGCGACCCGGCTCCCGGCCCCGCCCCGTGCTTGAGCTGCTCGACGAAGTGGTCCGCTTCCCGGGTGGGCTTGGGGATGCGGGTGCCGTCCGTGCAGGCCAGGGCCAACTGCACGGCGCTCTCCAGGTCAAGCCGATGGCCGATGGAGATGAAGACCGGCTGCACGCCCTGCCGGGTGCGCAGCACCCCTCCGATGGTCTCCTCGCTGTCAACCAGCGGCGTCCAGGCACCCACCTGGTCGGGCGGCTCTTCGTAGCGACCGATAAGTAGCGACTTGGCCACCCCGATGCCCGGTCGGTCGAGCACTACTGAAAGATGGCAGGCCAGCCCGAACCGCCGGGGATGGGAGTAGCCGTGGGCGTCGAAGAGCAGCAGGTCGGGCTCGGTGCGCAGCTTGGCAAAAGCATCGAGGAGTACGGGCCCTTCGCGGAAAACCAGCAGGCCCGGAACGTAGGGGAAGGTGAGCGGCCTGTGGGCCGACTGGCGCTCGACTTCTTCAAGCGCGGGGAACGAGTAGACAATGACGCCCGCATAGCCCATCGCCCGGGTCTGGCCGCCCGCCCGGCCGCTGCCTTCGAGGGCGATATCGGCGCCGGCCACAGTGCGAATCTCGCCGAAGTCCCTCTGCCTTTTCAGGCGGCTGCGCAGCTCCAGCTGGAGCTGGGCAGCCTCTTTCGGGGTAACGTCCCAGCGGTGGGGAAGAGCGGCCTGCATAGCCAGATTCTAGCGGAAAGACCAAACCCCAGATAGGCGCGGAAGCGACGCTGAAGCCGGCTAGCCCTTCTTCAGTTCGGCGAGAACGAGCTGCGCGACCGCCCGGAGAGTTTCGAAGACGCCGGCCCCCGTGATCGCAACCCCCTCGACCACCGGCTCACCCTTGAGCTGAAGTTCCTTCTTCAAGTCGTCCACGGACAGGGCGCTGGGGAGGTCCCGCTTGTTCAGCTGCAGCACATAGGGGATGGCCTGGAAGTCGAAGCCGTGCTCCTTCAGGTTGTCCTGCAGGTTTTCCAGCGTTTCCAGGTTGGCGTCCATCCGCTCTTCCTGGGAGTCGGCCACAAACACCACTCCGTCCACACCTTTCAGGATCAGCTTGCGGCTGGCGTCGTAGAAGACCTGTCCGGGCACAGTGTAGAGGTGGAAACGGGTCTTGAACCCCCGCACCGTTCCCAGGTCAAGAGGGAGGAAGTCGAAGAACAACGTGCGGTCGGTCTCAGTGGCCAGCGAAATCATCTTGCCTTTTTGCCCCGGGTTGGCGTTGTCGTAAATCCACTGCAGGTTGGCTGTTTTTCCCCCCAGGCCGGGCCCGTAGTAAACCAGCTTGCAATTGATTTCGCGGGCGGCGAAGTTGATGAAAGACACTTGGGACGTCCTACTCCGTCGGACTCAAACGCTTTTTATAGCACAGGCTGGGTCGGGCGTGCAACGAAATGATTCGCCGCTTGTTGGGTCTCGCTGGCTTTTTGTTCGCCGCACGCTTTCCTCCGGCTGCCTTCACAAGCCGCGCGAAATCCTTAATGTCTAAAGTATCTCCATATATTTGAATATGTTAGCATGGAGCCAAATAGTGTCGTTCAGAGTGACAAGTTTCGTCTTTTCGAACGCGTCGTCCTTGTGTTGCTTCATTGACTTGCCCTCGATTGCCTGCTATAAAATTCGAGGAAGCTTGTACTCATGGCTAAGAAGCAAAAGAAGAGCTATCGCAGCCGGGCCCGGCGCTCACGGGCTGGGCGGGCGGCTCGGGGCGGCAAAGGCTTCAAGCCTTCGGCGGGCGGCCACAATGCCCGTCCGGCTAGATTGGAGAAGGTGATTGACCCCAAGGTGGCCGCGGTGATGAGGATTTACGAAGAGGCCATGCGCCACTTCAACCACCAGAGCTTCCGTCGGGCCAAGGAGATTCTGCAGAAGGTTCTGGCGGGGCCCAGCCGGGAGCTGGCCGAGCGCGCCCGCGTGCACATCGCCATCTGCGAGCAGCGCTTGCAGCGACCGGCGCCCGTGCACCTGCGCGGCCCGGACGACCACTACCACTACGCTGTCTCTCAAATCAACCTGGCCAACTACGAGGAGGCCCGCGCCCACCTGGAGAAGGCCCGCAAGCTCGCCCCCAAGGCTGATTACATTTACTACGCCTTGGCTTCGGTCGCCGCCTTGAGCGGCCAGTCCGAGGACGCCCTCAAGCACTTGGCCCAGGCCATCAAGCTGCGCCCCGAGAACCGCTACCACGCCCGCAACGACGCCGACTTCAAGCCCCTCGAGGAGGACGCCCGCTTCCAAGAGCTGTTGTACCCGGAGCGCGCCAACGGCCGCCGGTCGGGCGAGCTACGCGCCTGAGTCTTCTCCCCTCCGCGGACAAAAACCCGTTGCTCCCGCCTCGCATCTCTGCTTTCATAGGGCGGCTCCCCCGCTGAGGCCTGCGTATGCCTGCTGATGTCGCCATCGTGGTTCTCGCCGCCGGCAAAGGCACCCGGCTCAAGTCCGAGCGCGCCAAGGTTCTGCACGAGGCGGGCGGCCTCCCCTTGATTGCTCACGTCCTGCGGGCCACGACACAGCTCACCCGCCGGGGCAGAGGCCCCGTGGCTGGCGTCTGGGTGGTCGTCGGCCACCAGGCCGAGGCCGTGCGCGCGGTAGCCGGGGCGTTCGGGGCCCGAACCGTGCTGCAACGGCCCCAGCTCGGCACGGGCCATGCCGTGGCCCAGGCGGTGGCTGCCCTGCCGCGCTCCCTGGCTCGCCTGCTGGTTCTGCCCGGGGATGCTCCCCTGGTCCGGGCCGAGTCGCTCGGGGCGCTTATCGAGACCCAGTCTGACTCTGGCACCGCTGTCGCGTTGCTCACCGCCCGGTTCGAGAACCCCTACGGCTATGGGCGCATCGTCCGAGCGGCGTCGGGGGAGGTGGAAGCCATCATCGAGCAGAGCGCCCTGCGGCCCGAGCAGGCTGGGTTGCGCGAAGTGAATTCCGGGATTTACTGCTTCCACCGGGCCAAACTCCTACCCTTGCTGGCTCAGCTTGGGCGCGACAACGTCCACCGCGAGTATTATCTGACTGACGTCATCGCGCTGCTGCGCCGCGCCGGGGAAAAAGTCTCTGCCCATATGACGGCCGAGCCGGACGAGATTCTCGGTGTAAACACCCCGGCGGAACTGGCGCGCGTGGATACTTTGCTGCGCCGGCGCAAGGCGGAGGCCTTGATGGGCTGCGGAGTCACGCTCTACCAGCCGGAGACGCTGGCCATTGGCCCGGACGTTGCCGTCGCCCCGGACACCATCATCGAGCGGGGCGTGGAGTTGCGCGGCGCCACCCGCATCGGCCGCCGCTGCCGCATCGGCGCCTTCAGCATCCTCCACAATGCCGTCCTGGCGGACAACGTGACCGTCAAAGCCCACTGCTTGGTGCTGAACAGCCGGCTCGGCGAAGGCGTGGTGGTGGGGCCGTTTGCTCACCTGCGCGACGGCGCCGACATCCGCGCCGGGGCCCGCATCGGCAACTACGTCGAGGTCAAGAAGTCCGTGGTGCGCGAGGGTGCCAAGGCCCAGCACCTCACCTACCTCGGCGACGCTACCGTCGGACGAAAGACCAACATCGGCGCTGGCACCATCACCTGCAACTACGACGGCGTGAACAAGCACCCGACCACAATTGGCGATGGGGTTTTCATCGGCAGCGGCACCGAGCTTGTGGCCCCGGTGAAAGTGGGTCGCGGCGCCTACGTGGCCGCGGGCTCGACCATCACCGACAACGTCCCGCCCGACACCCTGGCCATCGCCCGCGGCCGCCAGGTCAACAAGTCCGGCTGGGCCCGGACCCGGCGCGAAAAGCTGGCCGTGGCCAAGGCCCGCAAGGAAGAGCCGCCTGTGACGGTCGGCCTGGCGGCCCCGCCCCGTCCGGCCGCGCGGAAGCGCGCTGCTCGCTCGCGTCCTCGCCGACAGGCGCGCCGCCGTTGAGCCGGGCAGGCATCTTGGCATCTCCCCCTCCCATGGTGCTGTCGAAAACCATTGTGAATTCGGTTCGACTATTGGTGGTGTACGCCCCGCTGCTCTTGGGCCTTGTGCCCACCGCTTGGGGTGAGGAGCACCCAGCTGTGCGGCGCGAATACCAGATCGCGGCTCGGTATGCCCCGGAGTTCTACCAGGTGGTCGACCTACGGCGGCCGCGCTTGGATTACTTGACCCGCTTCGATTTCGACGGCAACTGGCGCGCTGACGACAACTGGAGCCACGTCACGCGCCCCGACCAACCCCTGCCAGCCTATGTCTACTTCGCGGTAGCGGAAACCCGCACGCACTTCTTCATTCACTACGTCTGCTTCCATCCCCGCGACTGGAAAGGAAACTGGCTCACCAATGGCAGCTTCCAGTTCTTGAAGTTCCTGGCCCGCCCGCTGGTGTTTCCACGCTGGCTGGGGTTGGACGTGCTCTCCCTGGCCCATGAGAACGACTTGGAAGGAGTGCTGGTGGTGGTGGCCCGGCGCGACCCGGACAGTTTGGAAGGCCGCACCGCGCTGGTCGAGGCTTTCAGCCACCACCGCTTCCGCACTTTCCACAGCTATGGGCAGGAGGAGGCCTTTGGGGTGAAGGGCAACCGCTTCGTGCGCACCCTGGACGAACGCCCGCTCCTCTTCATCGAATCCAGCGGTCACGGCGTCCGCGAGCGCCTGCGGGCCAAGAAGAACCAGGTCCTCCTCCACTACCGTTACACTGGCACGGCCGAAGAGCCCGCCGGGGATTTCGCGCGGCCCGTCGGCTACGAACTGCTCTCCCTTCACGGCACTCTCTGGCAACACGCCCTGGAGGGAAAGCGCGCGGAGCGTACCTTTTCCAGGTTTCGCCTCTACGACCAGTTCGAGTTGGCGGATTTCTTCCAAGACAACTCACCTCGGATCGGCACCGCTTTGCGGGGGCGCAAGCGGGGCCGCAACCGCGCCGTGGCTCCGTGGGGCTGGAAGAATAATGGCATTCGCGGCCAATGGTTCTTTGACCCGGCCCGCAACATCGCTGAACGTCACCATCCTCGGAGCCCCTTTGACACCGAGTATTTGCTCAACCGCTTTTTGGCCGCCGGCGTGGCCGCCCGGCGAATCCGTCCCAACGAACTCCGTTCCGAGCCTCTGGGGGCATCCCTGGAGCAGCCGTGAGCAGATCCGTCAAGCTCGTCATCGCTGTGGCCGCCCTCGTGTTTGTGGGCGTGCTCGTCTACTCCAGTCTCCGCCTGGGGCAGGTGAAGGTGGAGGTCTGCATCGAGTTCAAGGGCCGCCCCGGTTGCGGCACCGCCGCCGCGCCCACCGAAGAAGAAGCTTTGCGTACTGCGGCCGACAACGCCTGTGCCCTCATCGCCTCCGGGATGACCGAATCCATCGCTTGCTCCCGCACCCCGCCCCGGAGCGTCCGCCGCCTCAGCCAGTAGCCGCTTCCGCGGAGTGCTGCCCCGGCTTGCGTTCTCCCGTGGATGTGATAGAGTCTTCTGTGCCCCCAACGATGAAGCTCGGCGTGGTCGTTTTCCCCGGCAGCAACTGCGACCACGACGCCTTTCACGTCCTCCACGATGTGCTCGGCCAGCCGACTGAATGGGTCTGGCATGAATCGACCCACATCCACCATCTCGACGCCGTCATTCTTCCCGGGGGCTTTGCCTACGGCGACTACCTGCGCACTGGGGCCATCGCCAGCCACTCGCCCGTGATGGGCGCGGTGAAGAAGTTCGCCCGGGCGGGCGGGGTGGTGCTCGGCATCTGCAACGGCTTCCAGATTCTTCTCGAGTCCGGCCTGCTGCCTGGGGCCATGCTGCGCAACCGGCGCTTGAAGTTCCTCTGCCGCTTTGTTCACCTGCGTGTCGAAAACACCGCCACACCCTTCACCAGTGCGTGCCGCCCCGCCCAGGTCCTCAAGATCCCCATCGCTCACATGGAAGGCAACTACTACGCCGATGCGGCCACCGTGCGCGAACTCGAGCGACACCAGCAGATCGTCTTTCGTTATGCCACCCCGGCCGGCGAGATCGTGGATGACGAAGAGTCCAACCCCAACGGGGCCCTGGCCAACATTGCCGGCATCGCGAACCGCGAGCGCAACGTCGGCGGCCTCATGCCGCACCCCGAGCGCGCCTCCGAGCCTTTGATGGGCTCGACCGACGGGCTGGTCCTCTTCCAGTCTATGATCGCTTCTCTTGTTTCCAAGTGAGCGAAGCTGCCGTCACCGCCGACCTGGTTGCCCAGCACGGGCTGACGGCTGAGGAGTACGAGGGCATCAAGGAAATCCTCGGCCGCGAGCCCACTCTGACCGAGCTCGGCATCTTCAGCGTGATGTGGAGCGAGCACTGCTCCTACAAGTCGAGCAAGGTGCATCTCAAACGTTTGCCCACCACGGGCCCGCAGGTGTTGCAGGGGCCGGGCGAGAACGCCGGCGTGGTAGACATTGGCGACGGCCTGGCCGCGGTCTTCAAGATCGAGTCGCACAACCACCCCAGCTTTGTCGAGCCTTTTCAGGGGGCGGCCACCGGCGTGGGGGGCATCCTGCGCGACATCTTCACCATGGGGGCTCGCCCCCTGGCCATCCTCGATGCCCTGCGCTTCGGGTCGCTCGACAACCCGAAGAACCGCAGTCTGGCCGAGGGCGTGGTCAGCGGCATCGCCTTCTATGGCAACTGCATCGGCGTCCCCACTGTCGGCGGAGACGTGTACTTTGACCCCGAGGCTTCCGGCTACGCCCACAACCCGCTCGTCAACCCCCTCTGTTTGGGCGTGGCCCCTAGGGAGAAAATTTTTTTCGCCCGCGCTCGCGGCGTCGGCAACCCGGTCATCTACGTGGGGGCGAAGACGGGACGCGACGGCATCCACGGCGCCAGCCTGCTGGCTTCGGCGGAATTCGACGAGACTTCGCAGCAGAAGCGCCCGAACGTCCAGATTGGCGACCCCTTTCTCGAGAAGCTGCTCCTGGAAGCCTTGCTCGAAGGGCTCGAGACCGGCGCCATCGTCGCCTTGCAGGATATGGGCGCGGCGGGCCTCACCTGCTCCACCTGCGAGATGAGCGCCCGCGGCGGCACCGGGATGGAGATCGAGCTCGAGCGCGTGCCCCAGCGGGAAGACGGGATGACGCCCTACGAGATCATGCTCTCCGAATCGCAGGAGCGCATGCTGGTGGTGGCCGAAAACGGCCGCGAGGAAGAAATCCTCTCGGTTTTTCGCAAATGGGGCCTGGATGCCGTCATCATCGGCCAGGTGACTGCTGACGGCCGGCTGCGCGTTCGCCACTACGGCGAGGTCGCGGCCGATATCCCGGCCCGGCCGCTCGCCGACGACTGCCCGGTGTACAACCGACCCCTGGCCGTGCCTCCGCCACGGATCGAAAAACTCATCGAGTTCGCTCCCGAAACGGTGGCGAGGCGTGAGCTGCCGGAGAACTTCCTGCGCCTGCTGGCTTCGCCTACCCTGGCCTCCAAGCGCTGGATCTTCCAGCAGTACGACCACACGGTGCGCACGAATACCGTGCTCGGGCCGGGGCAGGGTGATGCCGCCGTGCTGCGTCTGAAAGGGACGCGGATCGGCTTGGCGCTCACCGTGGACGGCAACGGCCGCTACTGCTCCTTGAACCCGCGGCGGGGGGCGCAGCTGGCGGTTGCCGAAGCCGCTCGCAATCTGGTTTGCGTCGGGGCTCGCCCCTGGGCGGTAACGAACTGCCTGAACTTCGGCAACCCCGAGAAGTCCGAAATCATGTGGCAGTTTAGCGAGGTAATTGAGGGCATGGCCGAAGCCTGTCGGGTCTTCGGCACGCCCGTCACCGGCGGCAACGTCAGCTTCTATAACGAAACCCGCGGCAAGGCCATCTATCCCACCCCGGTCATCGGCATGTTGGGCGTACTCGAGGAGGTCGAGCGCTGTGTGGGCGCTGGCTTCCGCAGCTCAGGCAACACCATCGTGCTGCTGGGCGTTCGCCCCTTTAACCGCGAAGAGCTCGAGCAGACCTTCTCCTCGAGTGAATACGCCAAGTCCATCCGGGGCCTAGTGGCCGGCCAGCCGCCCGAGATTGATTTGGCCTATGAAAAGCGCGTGCACGATTGCTGCCTGGAGGCGATTCGCCGCGGCTACGTGGCCGCTGCCCATGACCTCTCCGAAGGCGGCCTGCTCGTGGCCCTGGCCGAGGCCTGTTTCGGTGTCGAAAGCAAGCTGGGGGCAGTGGTGACCCTGGCCGGAGAGCTCCCGCTGGAGGCCGTTTGTTTCGGGGAGGAGCCCTCCCGCATTCTCCTTGAAGTGGATGAGCAGCACCTTGCCGACCTGTTGGGGCTTGCGGCACAATACCAGGTGGAGGCGCGGCAACTGGGCTGGACCACGGCGGGCGAATTCCGGGTTCATTTCAACGGCAACATCGTGCTCGATGGGGACGTAGCTCATTTGGCCGAAGCCTGGGGCACGGGCCTGGCCCGCCAGATGCAGGCTGTTTCGGGATGAGCGCATTGTTCTACAGCCACGACGACCACTTCCATGACGAGTGCGGTGTCTTCGCTGTGTACGGCCACCCGGAAGCGGCCAAGCTCACCTACCTGGGGCTCTACGCCCTGCAGCATCGCGGCCAGGAGAGTGCTGGCATCGTTTCGAGTGACGGGCGGGAGCTCCGCCACCACAAAGGAATGGGTTACGTGGCCGAGGTCTTTACCGAGCTGATGATGGGCACCCTCGAGGGCCACGCCGCCATCGGCCACACCCGCTACTCGACCGCCGGCGAAACCACCCTCGCCAACGCCCAGCCGCTCGTCGTCACCTCGAACAAAGGCCCGATGGCGCTCGGGCACAACGGCAACTTGGTGAACGCCCAGCAGGTGCGCCGGCGCCTGGAAGCCGCCGGTTCCATCTTCCAGACTACCTCGGACACCGAAGTCATCGTCCACCTGCTGGCCCAGTCCCGCAAAGAATCCCTGCGCGAGGCCATCCCGGAAGCCTTGCGGCAAGTGGAAGGCGCCTACTCGCTCGTCATGCTCACTCGCGACGCTGTCTTCGCCATCCGCGACCCGCGCGGCTTCCGCCCCCTCTGCCTGGGACAGCTCGACGGCGCCTGGGTGGTGGGCTCGGAAACCTGCGCCTTTGATCTCATCGGGGCCGAATACATCCGGGAAGTCGAGCCCGGCGAGATGGTGATGCTCTCCGAGAAAGGCGTGGAATCGGGCTACTACTCTCCGCCCATGAAGCACAGCTGCTGCATCTTCGAGCACGTCTATTTCTCCCGCCCGGATTCGGTCATCTTCGGCCGCCCCGTGCAGAAGAGCCGGGAGATGCTGGGCCGATTGCTGGCGCGCGAGCACCCCGCCGATGCTGACATCGTTGTGCCGGTGCCTGACTCGGGTACCGCCGCGGCCATCGGCTACTCGGTCGAGTCCGGGATTCCGCTGAAGGTGGCGCTCATCCGCAACCACTACATCGGCCGCACCTTCATCCAGCCCGAACAGTCCATCCGCGACTTCAACGTCCGCGTCAAGCTGAACCCGGTGCGCAGCCTGCTGGAGAACAAACGGGTCATCCTGGTCGATGACTCCATCGTGCGCGGCACCACCATGCGCAAGATCGTCCACATGATCCGCGGCGCCGGTGCCCTGGCCGTGCACGTGCGCATCTCCTGCCCGCCCATCGTCTCCCCCTGCTTCTACGGCATTGACACCCCCACCAAGCGGGAACTGATCGGTTCGCACAAGAATGTGGAGGAGATTAGCACTTTCATTGAGGCCGACTCCCTTGGCTACCTTTCCCGGGAAGGGATGCGCAAGGCCGTAGCCGACGCCGAGGGCCGCTACTGCACCGCCTGCTACACCGGCAAGTACCCGACCGACTTCGTCGAGTTGCAGCTCCAGGCGGAGGAAGCGGCAGCGAACAAAACCGACCTGGGCGAGGCTTTTTCGAACAAGCGGGCCCGGTACGATTAGCGGGAGGCAACGCCGAAAGCGGAGGAAGAATCTAGTGTTTCTGAAGAGGAAGCGGCTGGTCATGAGCATAATCCGTCGGGTGGCCGGGTTGGCGATTGTGGTTCTGCTGGCTGCTAGCCTGCTGCCGGCGCAGAAGCCCGCCTCCAAGTCAGCCGAGGAGTTGCGCCCGCAGTGTTTGGGGAACCCCAATGCGGCGGTCTCGATCGAAGTGTTTTCCGACCACCAGTGCCCTGCCTGCCGCCAGCTCTATCTTGAAACCATGCGCTCCGTGCTCGCCGACTACGGCATGCCCGGCAAGGTCTGCCTGACCTACTACGAATTCCCTCTTCGCGCCCACAAGTACTCCCGCGACGCGGCCCGCTACTCCCAGGCAGCCAGCCGCCTCGGCCCCATGCAGTGGATCCAGGTGGCCGATGCGCTCTACTACTACCAGCCACAATGGTCGGAAAGCGGCGAGATCGAACCGGTGGTGGCCAAGGCGCTCTCCGAGAAAGATATGAGCCAGGTGCGGCAGTGGTTGAAGGACCCGAAGCTTGAGGCCGCCATTGAACGTGACCTGAACGAAGGCACGCGCCGCGCCGTCCGGTCCACCCCAACCATCTTCGTCACTGCCAACGGCAGTACGGAGCGGTTCACGGGGGTGCTGCAGTATCCCATCTTCCGCCGTTATCTCGACAACCTGCTGACCCGCTGACCGTGGCTGCGCGTGTGCTCCAGTGGATTTGCCGCCTGGCCCTGGCCGGGGTGTTCCTGCTGGCTGGCTTCAGCAAGGTGTACCCAGCCGGGCGCGCATTCTCCTTTGAGATGACGCTCAGCACCTACCAGCTCCTCCCGGTGTGGGGCGTCATCGTGGTGGCGCGCACATTGCCGTGGCTGGAGATGGGGCTCGCACTCGTGCTGCTGCTGGGCTGGAAGCCGCGCTACGTGGTCACGTTTACAGCCCTGCTCTTGACTCTGTTCATGGCGGCGATGGGCATCACCTACGCTCGCGGCATTGAAGCCAACTGCGGCTGCTTCGGCCTGGGCGAGCCTATCAGCCCGGCGACGCTCGCTCGCGACTCCGTTTTCCTCTTGATGGCCATCTATCTTGCCGCCGTCGCCTGGCAGCGTCCCCCCGCCGCAGCCGCTGCCGCGTAGGCCCACCGCCTGCCAGACGAGTCGGGTACAATAACCCTTCCTGATGAGTGTTCCCGCCATCCGCTACGCTGACGCCGGTGTGGATCGCGACCGCGCCGCCCGTGTCAAGCAGCGCATCGCTCGGCTCGCCCGGCGCACCTTCACGCCCGGGGTGCTCACCGAAATCGGGGGCTTCGGGGCGCTCTACGCCCTGGAACGCGGCCGTTGGCGCCAGCCGGTCTTGGTTTCAAGTGTGGACAGCGTGGGAACCAAGTTGAAGGTGGCCGCGGCGGTGGGGGCGCACGACGTGGTGGGGGCCGACATCGTCCACCACTGCGTCAACGACATCGCCGTCCAGGGAGCTAGGCCGCTCTTCTTCCTCGACTACCTGGCCAGCAGTCGGCTCGACCCGAAGGTCATGAACCAGGCAGCGGCGGGCATGGCCCGCGCCTGCCGGGCCCTTGGCGTGGCTCTGATTGGCGGCGAAACCGCTGAGCTTCCCGGGCTGTACGCCTCCGGCGAGTACGACCTGGTGGGGTTCGTGCTGGGGGTGGTCGAGCGGCGGAAAATCCTCGACGGAGGCCGCGTGCGTCCCGGCCACCGGCTGATCGGCCTGGCCTCAACCGGCTTGCACACCAACGGGTATTCGCTGGCGCGTAGGCTCCTGTTCCAGGTGGCGGGTTTCCGCGTCGGCTCCTACGTGCCCGAGCTCAAGAACACAGTAGGTGCCGAACTCCTCCGCCCGCACTGGTGCTACTACCCCTTGATGAAGCCGCTCCTGGAGCGGGACTGGTTGAGCGCTGCTGCGCACATCACCGGCGGGGGGATGACCGAGAATATCCCTCGCGTGCTGCCGGCTGGTTGCCGGGCGGAAATCCAGCTGGGGCGTTGGCCCGTGCCGCCGCTCTTCCGGCTGCTCGAGCGGCTCGGCGAGTTGCCGGCCGACGAGATGCTGCGCACCTTCAACATGGGCATTGGAATGGTGCTGATGGTCCCGCTCCGTCACCTTTCGAAGGTCGAGCGCTTCCTGCGCCGGCGCCGGGCTCGGTTCTTCGAGATCGGAGAAGTGATCCGCGGGCGCCGGGGGGTGCGCTACCGGGGAAGCTGGCGATGAAGCGCATCGCGGTGCTGCTCTCGGGGCGCGGCTCGAATCTCGAGGCCATTGCCGAGAGCGTCCAGAGCGGGCGGATTCCCGACGCCGAAATCGCGATCGTGGTCAGCAATCGCGAAAACGCCCCCGGGTTGGAGAAAGCCCGCCCGCGTGGGCTGGAAGCGGTGGTGATTCCCTCCAAGGGACGCCAGCGGGAAGAGTACGACCGCGAAGTTGTGGCCTTGCTCGAAGCGAAGAAAGTTGACCTGGTTTGCCTGGCGGGTTTCATGCGGCTGCTCTCGCCTTATTTCGTGGAGCGGTTCCGGAACCGCATCCTCAACATCCACCCGGCGTTGCTGCCGGCGTTTGCCGGGCTGGAAGCCCAGAGGCAGGCTGTGGAGTGGGGGGTCAAGTACTCAGGCTGCACGGTTCATTTCGTCGATGAGAATCTCGACGCTGGGCCCATCATCGTTCAGGCGGTTGTGCCCGTTCACGACGATGACACCGAGGAGACCCTGGCGGCCCGCATCCTCCGCGAGGAGCACCGCATCTATACCGAGGCCATCAACTTGGTACTGAGCGGCAAGTTCCGCATCGAGGGCCGTAGGGTGATCCGCACCGGGTAGGGCTCGGGTTTGACTGGCGGAGAAGGTTGTCCTAGTCTGGGGCGCTTCGCTTGGGGGTCGAAAACGTCGTGAGCGGTTCGCTGCGCCAGCGCAACTTGGACGAGCAGCTCGCTTACCTGCGCAAGGGCTGCGCGGAGATCATCGGCGAAGCGGAGTTGCGTGCGCGGCTCGCCGAGTCGCAGAAAACCCGCCGGCGCTTGCGGGTGAAGCTCGGGGTGGATCCGACCGCCCC
>JACQTJ010000016.1 GCA_016210855.1 Acidobacteriota bacterium
ACGCTCGCCCTGGTGAGGAGAGGACTTGTCTCGTCTTAGAGTGCGACGCCATCCAAGAGGAAATGAACATATCCCGGAGCGGGTTGGTAGATTCCGCCAAGACGGAGGAACTGAAGCAAATTGCCCGAGACATTTTCCAGCGCATTGAGTCCTCCTCGCAATACCTAGAGTTTAGGAAACTACTAGAGAAGATAAAAAGTGGAGTTCAGGGCGACACGCTCGCCGAAGAAAAGAGGAAAATCGAGCAACCTGACCAGACTTGGGTTGTGTTTGAAAAAGATAGCAAACTCGTTGTGCTGGTTCGAGAACCACAGAGCGAGATGGAGGTTAATGCTATACTCTGGAAGCTAGAGGCCCTCGGTGCGCTGCCATTTGAGACATTTACAACGCTTGCCTACATAGGGGCGGCGAAGGGTCCGGACCTGCTTGTGAACTTCCGCGAAGATAAGGCGAGCGAGCCTTCTCGGGCAACCGTAGTGGAAGTTGAAAAGAACTTCTACAACTACAAGACCCACGGACACACACCTCCTCAGTATCCCAAGGTAGTTTGCTGGGACGTGCCAACAAGCGGGCGCAAAGCGAAGATCAACAAGACGCAGAAAGCGTACAAGTTCATCTCGCCCGGCGAAGAATACACAGTGCACATTTTTGCAATCAAATATATGGACGGCATTAAGGTGATGTCTCGGGAGGAGCTTCAAAAGCGAGGTGTGGCAATCTGAAACAATAATGTGCTGACTTTCTGTTAACCTTCCGCTCTTCCCCTGTGTTACGACTCCTGAACCGCACCTGCCTCGCCCGGCCGGCGGCTGTCGCGGCGGCGAGGTTCTGCAGTAGACTCCTCCCGATCCTGATGAGTCTGCCCGACGCCTTTGCCGGTCTCTCTTTCCGTGAGCCTGCCCGCGCCCGCGCCAACCGGGAGCTGCTCAAAGGCCGCCTCCCGGAGTCCCTGCTTGCCTTGCTGGCCACGGTGCTGGCCCAGGTGCCGGATGCCGACACCGCCCTGAACCACCTGGAGCGGTTCAGCCGCGACCCGGGCCGCTGCGTGCTGGACGCTCTGGTCCGGCAGCCGGCCCTGCTCCACTACCTGCTGGCCCTGTTCAGCCACAGCCGCTTCCTGAGCGAGACCCTCATCCAGCAGCCCGACTTGATCGTCTGGCTGGGCCGCGACAAACAGTTCGGGCGGCTGAAGTCGAACGAAGACCTGCTCGAAGAATACGCCCGCTTTGAAACCGCCGCCCTCGAAGAAGAGCCGGCCCTGACCCTCGCTCGCTTCAAGCGGCGTGAGTACCTGCGCATCACCTTGCGGGACATCCTGGGGATGGCCGAGCTCGGCGAAACCACGCTCGAGCTCTCCACGCTGGCCGACGTGCTCTTGGAGAAGGCCCTGCTTCGGGCCGAGCGAGAGCTTGAGGAACGCTACGGCGCTCCCGAGACCACCGACCGGCGCGGGCGGCCGGTGCCGGCCCGTTTCGCCGTGGTCTCGCTCGGCAAGCTCGGCGGCCGGGAGCTCAACTACAGTTCCGACGTGGATTTGCTGTTTCTCTACGACGGCGAGGGCAAAACCGGCGCCCCCCAGCCGCGGCGGCGCATCGCCAACAGCGAGTTCTTCATCCGCTTGGCGCAGCGCCTGCTGCAGCTCATCGCCGGCGTCACCCGCCAGGGCCCGGTCTTCCGCGTGGACCTGCGCCTGCGCCCCGGGGGCGGGGAAGGCGACTTGGCCATCAGCCTGCCGGCGGCCCTTGACTACTACCAGCGGCGGGCCCGGGAGTGGGAGCTGCAGATGCTGCTCAAGGCCCGCCACTCGGCGGGTGAGCCCGTTCTGGTGCGCGAGTTTCTGGTGGCGGTCGAGCCGGTTCTCTACCGGGGCGAGATGCACTTCGCCGCCGTCGAAAGCGTGCTGCGGGCGCGGGAGGAGTTTGACCAGAAGCTCGATGCGGGCGACGACCGGCTCAACGTCAAGCTGGCCCCGGGGGGCATCCGCGACATCGAGTTTCTGGTGCAGTGCCTGCAGCGCCTGCACGGCCGGGACGACCGCTGGGTGCGCGCCCCGGGCACGCTGGTCGGCCTGCAAAAGCTCTTCGACAAGGGCTATTTGCCCGCCCGCGACCACTTCCGCCTGGCGGCCGCCTATCAATTTCTCCGCCGGATCGAGCACCGACTGCAGCTCGAGCAAGGCCAGCAGACCCACACCCTGCCCGACGATGCCGAGGCCCTCGGGCTGCTGGCGCGCCGTTGCGGCGTGAACGGCGGCCCCGGCCGTCCGGCGCAGGAGGAGTTCGCCCGAGTGCTCGAAGGCCACCTCCAGCATGTACGCACGACCTACGAGCGTATCCTGCCGCGGACTCCGCGGGCTGGCGAGCCGGAAGACTTTGCTTTGCGGGCCCCCGAAGCCCTGGCGGCCCCGAGCCGGTCTTCCTACCGGGGGCTCCTCCAGCAGCTCCGGGCTCAAGGCTCGCCGCTCTATCGGGCCTTGGAGGCCATGGAGGTCTCCGAGCGCGCCCAGAAACCCTTGCAGGCTTTCTTGAGCGCGGCACTCGCCTCGTCGGCGGCTTTTGAGGAAGTCAACCGGGCAGCGGCGGCGCTGCCGGTGGGTGTCGAACTGCTGCGGTTGAGCGAGCCGCTCGGCACGTGGCTCATCCGCCATCCGGAGCGGTTGGTGGAGTTGCTGGCAGTCGGCAGCTCCAACGTCGGCGCCGGGCCCGGCCAGCTGGAAATCACTCTGGCGACGGAGTCTGCTGCGACCGCGCCCGGGAAGCTCAGCGCCCAGGTCGAGCCACGGGCGCCGTTCACCCGGCAGATGGCGGTTCTGCGCCGCGGCTTCCGGGACGCCGTGTTCCGCTGGGGAGCCAAAGCGTTGGTCGCAGATCGGCCGGTGGAGGAGAGCCTGCGGGAGTTTACCGCGCTCGCCGAAGACGTCCTGCACGCCAGCCTGACGGTGGCCACGCAGCACACCGGCGGCCCCGGGTCGCGCCAGGCCCTGGGGCTGGCCGTGATCGCCCTGGGACGGCTGGGGACAGAGGAGATGGACCTGGGCTCGGACGCCGACCTGGTCTTCGTGGCGGCCGACTCGGGCTCGCAGGCGCGGGCTCGACGCGTGACGGAAAGACTCCTGCACGTCGTCTCCGCCTACACCCGCGAAGGCACCCTTTTCCCCGTGGACGTGCGCCTGCGGCCGCGGGGCAAGGAAGGCGAGCTGGTTGAAACCGCGGACGCCTGCCTCGACTACTTCGCCACTAAGGCCGAGGCCTGGGAAGCGGTCACCTACCTGAAGGCGCGGCCAGTGGCGGGCGACACCCGGCTCGGCGAGCTGGTCTGCCTGGAGCTGCGGGCCTCGCTCGCCCAGCGGTTCGCGCAAGTAGAGCCCCTGCGGACCGCGCTGCGCGAGATGCGCCAGCGCCTGGAAGAAGAGGCCGCGAAGACTGACAACTTCAAGACTGGCCCGGGGGGCCTCTACGACTTGGACTTCCTGGTGTCCGCCGCCGCGCTGGCGCAGGGAGCGGAGTCGCTCGCCGGGCGCAGCCTGCGCGAGCAGGTGGAGCGGTGGGCGCCCGCCGGCGCGGCGAGTGAAGAAGAGCAGAAAAGCTTGCAAGAAGCAGCCCGGCTCTTGCGGGCAGTTGACCACGCCATCCGCCTCGCCACCGGCCGGGCCACGCCCCACTTGCCCGTCGGGCCTCGGGCGGAGCTGGTGGCCGAGCTGGCGGGGCGCTGGCTCGGAGAGAGCTTCACGCCCGGCGCGCTCGCAGACCGGCTCGCCGGCCTGCGCGCCGCCGTGCGCGCGGCTTTCCTGCGGGGGTTCGCCTGACGCCGGCGAGTTGTGATCGAACCCCGGCGATGCTATTCTTGAGGACTCTCGATGGCCACGAAACCCAGGAAGAACAGCGATCCCTTCGGCGCCCGCGCCACGCTTGAGACCGGCGCCGGCAAGGCCGTCCTCTACCGGCTCGACCGGTTGGAGAAGGCGGGCCTGGGTACGGTGTCGCGGCTGCCGGTTTCGATCAAGGTTCTGCTCGAAGCGGTGCTCCGGCGCTGCGATGGCGAGCTGGTGACCGAAGAGGATGTGAGAATCCTCGCTGGCTGGAGCGCCAAGAAGCCAGCCGACCGCGAAGTCCCCTTCCGTCCCGCCCGGGTGATCCTGCAAGACTTCACCGGCGTACCCGCGGTCGTGGACCTGGCGGCGATGCGGGCGGCCATGAAGCGCCTGGGCGGCGACCCGGCCCGCATCAACCCCCTCGTGCCGGTGGACCTGGTGATTGACCACTCTGTGCAGGTGGACATGTTCGGCTCTGGGGTGGCCCTGCAGCGCAACGCCGCCATCGAGTTCGAGCGCAACCGCGAGCGCTACGAATTCCTGCGCTGGGGCCAGCAGGTTTTCAGCAACTTCCGGGTAGTGCCGCCGGCGACGGGCATCGTGCACCAGGTGAATCTGGAGTTTCTCGCCAAGGTGGTGCTGGCCGGCGAGCAGGACGGCGAAGTGCGTGTCTTCCCGGATACGCTGGTGGGCACGGACTCCCACACCACCATGATCAACGGCCTGGGCGTGCTCGGCTGGGGAGTAGGCGGCATCGAAGCGGAGGCGGTGATGCTCGGCCAGCCGCTTTACTTCCTGACCCCGCCGGTGGTGGGCTTCAAGCTGCAGGGGCGGTTGCGCGAAGGCCTGACCGCGACCGACCTCGTGCTCACCGTCACCCAGATGCTGCGCAAGAAGGGCGTGGTGGACAAGTTCGTCGAATTCTACGGCCCCGGCCTCTCCCAGATGGCCCTGCCGGACCGGGCCACGGTGGCCAACATGGCCCCGGAGTACGGCGCCACGGTGGGCTTCTTTCCGGTGGACGAGGAGACGCTGCGCTACCTGCGCATGACCGGGCGGACCGACGAGGAAGTGGAGCGGGTCGAGCGCTACGCGAAAGAGCAGGGGCTCTTCCGCACCGACCAGACGCCCGACCCGGAGTTCTCCGACACGCTCGAGCTCGACTTGGGGACGGTCGAGCCCAGTCTCGCCGGCCCCAAGCGGCCGCAAGACCGGGTGCCGCTGGCGGCCATGAAGGAAAGCTTCCGCAAGGCGCTGACCGCGCCGGTCAAGGAGCGCGGCTTCGGGCTGTCGGCCGAGGAGCTGTCGCGCCGGGCGGCCATTCGCTCAAACGGCCATGAAGCCCCCGTAAGCCACGGGGCGGTGGTGATTGCCGCCATCACCTCCTGCACGAACACCTCGAACCCGTCGGTGATGCTGGGGGCGGGACTGCTGGCGAAGAAAGCCGTCGAGCGGGGGCTGAAAGTTCCTCCCTACGTGAAGACCAGCCTGGCGCCGGGCTCGAAGGTGGTGACGGAATACTTGAGCGAATCGGGACTGCTCAAGTACCTTGGCGAGCTCGGCTTCCACCTGGTGGGCTACGGCTGCACGACCTGCATCGGCAACAGCGGCCCGCTGCC
>JACQTJ010000069.1 GCA_016210855.1 Acidobacteriota bacterium
GCTCCAGGTCGCCCGGCTCGACCAAGTCGGCTTTGGTGAGAACCGTGAGCCCTCGGGGAATGCCGAGCAGGCGGCAGATGTCGAAGTGCTCGCGGGTTTGGGGCTTGATGGACTCGTCGGCGGCGATCACCAGCAGCACAGCGTCCATGCCGCCCACCCCGGCCAGCATATTTCGCACGAAGCGCTCGTGGCCGGGGACGTCAATGAAGCCGAAGCGGAAGCCCTCGAGGTCGAGGTGGGCGAAGCCGAGGTCACTGGTGATGCCGCGGCGTTTCTCTTCCTCCCAGCGGTCGGGGTCGGTGCCGGTGAGGGCCTGGACGAGCGCGGATTTGCCGTGGTCAACGTGCCCGGCGGTGCCGACGATGACGTGCTTCATCCAGCTGACCTGCGCCGGGTGGAAACACCCCGGCGGCAAAGGCACTATGGTATCGCAGGTGTGACTAGTCGACAGCGGCGCTCAGCTCTTCGGCCAGAGCGTCGAAGGCGCGCGCCGGCGAGTGGGCTTCGACGATAGCGCGCCCGACCACCACGTAGTTGGCCCCGGCCCGGATGGAGTCGGCCGTGGTGGCGACGCGCGCCTGGTCGGCGGCAGGGCGTCGGCCAGCGCGACGGATGCCCGGGGTGACGATCAAGAAACCCGTGCCGCAGGCGCGGCGCAGGGCGGCCACGTCGGTGGGGGCGGCAATGACGCCGTCGCAGCCGCTGCGGAGCGCCATCCGCGCCAAGCGCACCACGTTTCGCTCCACGCTGCCGGGGAAACCAATCTGCTTCACTTCCCGGCCGCTCAGGCTGGTGAGCAGCGTGACCCCCAGCAGCCGCGGGCGGCGGCCCGGTGGGCTGTGCTTTTCCAGGGCTTGGCGCGCGGCGCCCAGCATGGCGGGCCCGCCGGAGCTGTGCACGGTGAGCAGGCTGACCCCGAGGTCGGCTGCCCGGACGCAGGCCTCGGCGACGATGTGGGGGATGTCGTGGAACTTGAGGTCGAGGAAGACGCGCTCGCCCAGCTCCACGAGGGCGCGGACGATGCCGGGGCCCGCGGCGGTGAAGAGCTGGCTGCCTACTTTGAACAGGCCCGGCCGCCCGTGCAGGCGCTCGACCAGCGTCAAGGCCTGCGAGCGCCTGGAAACGTCCAGGGCGACGATGATGCGATTCCGGCTGGCGCCCACCAGGTTAGGGAGAGACTCCGAGGCACGACGCACTTCGCGGCTCCAGGGCGAAGACCTCGCCAGGGGAATCGAGCCGGCCTGCCCGCAGCCACAGGGCAGGCCGACGATCAGACAGGCTTGATTCTACAAGGAAGTGTTGGCGGCGCGATAGACCTCGATGCGAACCGGGGTAACGCCTTGCTCGCGGAAGCCCAACACGTCGGCGGCGGCTTCCGAGACGTCGATCTCCAAGTCTTCCGGGACCGGGCCCCAGTCGTTGATGAGCAGAACGGCCGAGCGGCCATTGCGCAGGTTCGTGACCCGCACCACGGTGCCGGCCCGCAGGGTGCGGTGGGCCGCCGTCAAGGCTTGCCGGTTGTAGGGCACGCCGCTGGCGGTTGGACGCCCGTGAAATCCGGGGCCGTACCAGCTGGCTTTTCCTTCCAGCACTTCACTGGCGGCCAAGACCGGCTCGGGGCTCAAGAGTTCTTCGGTTTGAGCCACCACCGGGGCGGGAGCCTCAAATAACACAAGGATCGCCCCCAGCACCAGCAGCCCCACTCCCAGCACACCCGCGATGCACGACCTACTCATTCAGCCTCCCTTGGTCTTCCAGTTTTTAGTTTGAGTTCAACTGGATGCGTTTCTGGCGGTGTTTTTCTGCGGGTTAATTCGTAGAAATCAAGCTATCATATGGCGAAAGAAAAGGCAAGCTTTTTTTCGCCTGGGCTTCGCTTTTGCTAGTCTGCCTGTAGCGTCCCATAGAGTTCGGAAACCCTGGCTATGTTGTTGCGAGCACAATAGGTTTCCAACTCTTCTATGATGCGGATGGCCGCGGAAGGTTGCACGAAACTTGCTGTCCCGACCTGAACCGCCCGGGCCCCAGCTACCAGGAACTCGGCGGCATCTTCTCCGGTTGAAATCCCTCCCAGGCCGATGACCGGAATCCGGACCGCCCGGGCTGCCTCCCAGACCATCCGCAAGGCCAGCGGCTTGATGGCGGGACCGGAGAGGCCACCCGTGGGCTGCCCCAGCCGCGAGCGCCGGCTGGCCAGGTCAATGGCCATCCCGGTGAAGGTATTGACGACGGAGAGCGCCTGGGCTCCGGCCTCCTCGGCTGCCCGGGCCAATTCGGTGATGTCGGTTACGTTCGGCGAGAGCTTGACGATGAGCGGCCGCCGGGGCGCTGTCTGCCGGGCCGCCGCCACCACCTCCCGGGTCAATTGCGGGTCGGTCCCGAACTGCACCCCGCCCTTCTTGACGTTCGGACAGGAGATGTTGAGCTCGTAGGCCGCCACCCCTTCGGCCTGCTCGAGCTGGCTGATCACCTCGACGTACTCTTCGACCGTGTGGCCGAAGACGTTGGCGATGACAGTGGTCTCGTAGCGGGGCAGCGCCGGCAGCTTCTCCGCGATGAAGCGGCGCACGCCGATGTTCTGCAAGCCCACAGCGTTGAGCATCCCCGCCGGAGTCTCGCAGAGCCGCGGCGGGGGCGCGCCGTCCATCGCCTGCGCCGACAACCCCTTGACGACGATGCCCCCCAGCCGGCTCAGCTCCACCAGCTCGGCGAACTCCACCCCGTAGCCGAAGGTTCCGGAAGCGACGATGACTGGATTCTTCAGCCGCAGCCCGGCCAGCTCCACGCTAAGGTCCACTGCCATGGTTTATTGCGGGCGGGCCATCTCCCGCACTTCAAGGTCTAGCTGCTTCAACCAATCGAGGTCGGCGGCACGGGTCTGGTCAATCTGCATTGGGGTGATGGAGATAAATCCGTGGACCACGGCCCAGACGTCCGTTCCCTCAGCGTCATCCGGCAGGCTGCGGTAATCCGACCAGTAGTA
>JACQTJ010000065.1 GCA_016210855.1 Acidobacteriota bacterium
ATCAAGCCCCAAACCCGCGAGCACTTCGACATCTGCCGCCTGCTCGGCATTCCCCGAGGGCTCACGGTGCTCACCAAAGCCGACTTGGTCGAGCCGGGCGACCTGGAGCTGGTGCGTCTCGAGGCCGAGGGGTTTCTCCGCGGGTCGTTCCTCGAAGGCGCCCCCATCGTCCCGGTGAGTAGCAAAACGGGCGCGGGGCTCGACCGCCTGAAGGAAGAGCTCAAGCGTCTGGCCGCCAGCGTGCCCGGCAAGGACGTCACCCATTACTTTCGCCTCCCCATCGACCGCGCTTTCGTGATGAAAGGCTTCGGCACGGTGGTCACCGGCACCCTGGTCGCGGGGAGCATCGCGAAGGACGAAGAAGTGGAAGTCTTCCCCGGGGGACGCCGGCTGCGGGTGCGCGGCGTCGAGGTCCACAACCAGCCGGCCGAGCGCGCCCTCGCCGGCCAGCGCACGGCCTTGAACCTCGCCGGCGTCGAAGCCGGCGAGCTCGAGCGCGGCATGGTGCTCGCCGCTCCTGGCCGGTTTGAAGCCAGCGAGCGGGTGGACGTCGAACTGGTGCTGCTGTCTTCGGCCCGCGCCCTCAAAGACAGCGCCCGCGTGCATTTCCATCAGGGGACCGCAGAGATCGTCGCCGAAGTGCGCCTGTTTGACCGCGCCCAGCTCGAGCCCGGCGGCCAGGCCTATGCCCAGCTTCGCCTGCGTCGCCCGGCGATGCTCCTGCCTGGCGACCGCTTCATCCTCCGCCAGTTCTCCCCCGTCATCACCATCGGGGGCGGGCGCGTTCTGGCCGTGCAGGCCCCCAGGCACAAGCGCAGCGACCCCGCCGCACTCGACCTTCTTCGAACCCTGGCGGGCGGCCCGCGGGAAGCGATTCTGGAAACCCTGGTGGGGCGCGACCGGCGCGGGGTGCTCGAAGAGCGGGACTTGATCGCTCGCACCGGCTGGCGCCAGGCGGACCTGCGGGCCGCGATGGACTCGCTGGTGGCGGCGGGCAAGCTGCGCCGAGTGGCCGAAAGCCCGTTGACGGTTGTGAGCGCGGCGCGCCTGGACGAACTCGGAGCGCGCACGCTCGCCGCGCTTGACGCTTTCCACGAAAAAGAGCCGCTGCTCGAGGGCATCTCGAAGGAGGAGTTGAAGGAGCGTGTGTTCGGGGGCTTCGGTTCATTGTTCGATGCCGTGGTGGCGGAGCTCGCCGCCGCCGGTCGCCTGGTTGTCGAGAGCGACCGGGTGAAGCGGGCCGGGCGGGCGGTGACGTTGAGCCGGGAGGAGGTGGAAGCCAAGCGGACGATCGACCAAGCCTTTGCCCGGGCGGGGCTGACCGTTCCGGGCGTCCAGGAAGTCCTGGGGAAGGTGGCGGTGGAGCCGAAGCGGGCCCAGAGAATCGTGCAACTCCTGCTCCGGGAGAAAGTGCTGGTGAAGGTGACCGAAGACCTGCTGTTCCACCGGACGGCGCTCGAGGGCCTGGTGGCGCTGCTGCGGCGCTACAAGCAGGAAAAAGGCGACCGCCTCAGCGTCCCCGCCTTCAAGGAGCTCACCGGTGTCACCCGCAAGTACGCCATCCCCTTGCTCGAATACCTCGACCGGCAGCGGCTGACGCGCCGGCTCGGCGATGAGCGGCAGATCCTGCTCTAGGCCCGGGCTCGCTTTATTTGATTGACTCCCTGCGGGCGACCCCCCTAGAATGCCGGTGAGGAGAAGCTACCGTGCCCCGACTTGGTCTGTGGGAAATCCTCATCATCGCCTTCATCATCCTTCTGCTCTTCGGCGCCAACCGGATTCCGGACATGATGCGCGGCCTAGCCCGCGGCCTGCGCGGGTTCAAGGAAGAGCTGAAGGGCGAAGAGAAGGCGGCCCAGCCCGGCGAGAAGCCTAAAGCCAACTAGCCGGTCTCCCACTCGCGCAGCAGGCGATCCACCAGGGCTACCGGCAAGCCCACCACATTGAAGTAGCAGCCTTCGACGCGGGTCACGAAGCGCGCCGCCTGTCCCTGCACGGCGTAGGCGCCGGCTTTGTCGAGCGGCTCGCCGCTGGCCACGTAGGCGGCGATTTCCGCAGGGGTGAGCGAGCGGAAGTACACCTGGGTTACTTCGTGACCCACCGCCCGGCGCGGCGTATCCGGCGCGGCCAGCGCCACTCCGGTGATCACTTGGTGCCCTCGTCCGGAGAGCTTCTCGAGCATCTGGCGGGCCTCTTCAACTGAGCCCGGTTTGCCCAGGATGGTTCGATCCGCCACCACCACCGTGTCCGCCCCGAGAACGACCACGTCATCCTGGGGCCGGAAGCGCCGGGCCACGCTTTCCGCCTTTTCGAGCGCCAGGCGCTCGGTCAACGCGGCGGGGTCTTCTCCGCCCGGGTAGGTTTCATTCACTTCAGGGGAGACAACTTCAAAGGCAAACCCGGCGTTGCGCAGCACCTCGCGCCGGCGCGGGGACCCCGAGGCCAGGACGAGCCGCTTCATGGCAGGGATTATACGGTGGGCGGGTCTCGGAGCGCTCGAGGCGTGTGCTAGAATCGCGGTTTGCGTTGGCAGGAGAATCGCCGGTGAAGATTACCCGCAAGGACGTGGAGCACGTGGCCGCGCTCGCCAACCTCGAGCTCACCCCGGACGAAGTGGAGCGGATGCAGAAGCAGCTCGACTCCATCCTCGCCTACATCGACAAGCTGAACGAACTCGACACTGCGACTGTCGCCCCCATGGCCCAGGTGCTGGCCGAGTCCGGCCCCGAAGCCGCCTGGCGCCACGACGCCCCACGCCCGGGTCTCACCCGGGCCGACGCCCTGGCCCATGCCCCCGACCCGCAGGACCCGTTCTTCAAGGTCCCCAAGGTCATCGAACGCTAGATGGATCTCACGACGCTCACCATCGCCGGATTGCACGCGCAACTGCGCGCCCGCGCGGTGACCGCCCGGCAGGTGGTAGAGAAGCATTTTGAGCGCATCCAAGAGCGCAACCCGAAGCTCAAGGCCTATTTGACGCTCTCGCCCGAGCGGGCTCTGGCCCAGGCCGAGGCCATTGACCGGCGGATTCAGGCCGGAGACCCCCTGCCGCCGCTCGCCGGCGTCCCCATGGCCATCAAGGACGTCATCGTCACCCGCGGGGTGCCGAGCACCGCCGGGTCGCGCATCCTCGAAAACTACCGCCCGCCCTACGATGCCACGGCCGTGACTCGCCTGGAGCAGGCGGGTGCGGTCATTCTGGGCAAGACCAACTGCGACGAGTTCGCCATGGGGTCTTCAACCGAAAACTCCGCCTACTTTCCCACCTGCAACCCGCACGACCTGGCGCGGGTGCCGGGGGGGTCGAGCGGGGGTTCGGCGGCCGCGGTGGCGGACGGCTTGGCGGTGGCCGCGCTGGGCTCAGACACCGGCGGCTCCATCCGCCAGCCGGCAGGCTTCTGCGGCGTCGCGGGCTTGATGGGCACCTACGGGCGGGTGTCGCGCTACGGGCTGATTGCCTTTGCCTCCTCGCTCGACCACATCGGGCCGTTGGCTCGCACCGTGCGCGATGTCGTGGCCGTCCTGCAGGTGATTGCCGGGCGCGACCCGCTGGATTCGACTTCGGCCGACGTCTCGGTGCCCGATTACCTCGCGGCGCTCGATAAACCCGTCAAAGGGCTGCGGCTGGGGGTGCCAAAGGAATATTTCGGCGCGGGGCTCGACCCCGAGGTGCGGACCAAGTTGGAGAAGGGGATTGAGCGCTTCCGGAAGCTCGGCTGCGAGGTGCGCGAACTGAGCCTGCCCCACACTGACTACGCCATCGCCTGCTACTACATCATTGCCACCGCCGAGGCCAGCTCGAACCTGGCCCGTTACGACGGGGTGCGCTACGCCTTCCGGGCGCCCGGGGCGGCGACCCTGGAGGGGATGTACCAGGCGACACGCGGGCGAGGCTTTGGCGCCGAGGTCAAGCGCCGCATCATGCTCGGCACCTACGCGCTCAGCGCCGGCTACTACGAGGCCTATTACTTGAAAGCCCAGAAGGTGCGCACGCTGCTCTATCAAGATTTCGTTCGCGCCTTCTCTCCCGATTCGGGCGAACACGTGGATGCGCTGGTTACACCCACCTCGCCCACACCGGCCTTCAAGCTGGGCGAAAAAACCGCCGACCCACTGCAAATGTATTTGGCTGACATCTACACCGTGACCGGCGACTTGGTGGGCGTGCCGGGCATCTCGGTTCCCTGCGGCAAGTCGAAGGCTGGCCTGCCCATCGGCCTGCAGCTCTTCACCCGCCACTTCGACGAAGCTCGTCTGCTGCAACTCGCCCACGCCTTCGAGCAGTCCGGCGGGTTCACTCTCTAGCCCCGGCGTTTCTGTGCCAGATAGTACGTATCGTGGCCGGGGCGACTTTTCATCTTGGCCGGGCGAACCTCGGGGCCGTCCCAGGAGCGAATCCGCCCGAAGCCGGCGCGGCCCAGCGCCCGGCGAATCTCGGTATCGGTCCACCACCCGTGGGGAATCTGCTCTTGGCGGCGGCGCCAGAGCCGGCCCGCGCGCACAAACCAGTCGATGTCCACGCGAGCCTGGCGACGACGACGGTTGTAGCTGCCGCTCAAGAACACCACGAAGTCGGAGGTTTCGACTTTCTCTTTGAGCCTGGGCAGTTCTTCTTCAAAGGCTTTGGCCGTGTTGACGTCGAAGTAAAACCAGCCGCCGGGTGGCAACGCTCGTGCAACAGAACGGAGCACGCCCCCGAGGTCATTGCGACGTACGTGGTTCAAGCTGCTGAACTCGCAGGTAACCAGATCCACGCGCTCGGGGAGGCGGAAGCGGCGCATGTCACCGCGGAGAACCCGCACCGGGAGATGGGCACGGCCAGCCTTCTCGCGGGTCAAGCGGCACATGGTAGGGGAGAAGTCCACGGCGAGTACCTTCAACCCGCGGCGAGCGAAGTCGAGCGCCGTCGCGCCCGTGCCGCAGCCGAGGTCGCAGGCCGAGCGTGCACGGGCAAGAATCCGCCCGAGAATCTTCCCCCGGGCGTGGCGGTTCATCGCCGGAGCATACGGTGTCAAGCGGTCGTAGAAGCGCGCCAGCAACGTGTAGGGGTGTTGTGTCAGAGATCTCGGCATCGGCATCTACTCGCGGGCAGAGAAGAAGACCGGCCCCGACCCGAGTCCTCGGGTCGGGGCCGGTGGGCCTCCCCCTACGGGGAGACCGCGTGCGGGAACACTATTCGGCTTCGGGGCGCTCCTCCTCGGTCTTTTCCGTGCCCCCGCGCAAGAACTCGAGGGCGCGGGCCTCCTCTTCCGTGAGCGGCGCGGCGGCCTCCTCCTCGGTCGGCATCTGGGTGCCGATGGTGAGCTGCTGGTAGCGATCGAGCCCGGTGCCGGCCGGGATCAGGCGGCCCATGATGACGTTCTCCTTGAGGCCGCGCAGGTAGTCCACCTTGCCGCTGATGGCAGCCTCGGTGAGCACCCGCGTGGTCTCCTGGAAGCTCGCCGCGGAGATAAAGGATTCGGTGGAGAGCGAGGCCTTGGTGATGCCCAGCAGCATCGGTCGGCCCACCGCGGGCTTGCCGTCCTCTTCCTTGGCCCGGGCGTTCTCCTCGCGGAAGCGGAACTTGTCCACCTGCTCGTCGAGCAAGAACTCGGTATCGCCGGGGTTTTCGATGCGCACCCAGCGCATCATCTGGCGGGCAATGACCTCGATGTGCTTGTCGTTGATGTTGACGCCCTGGAGGCGGTAAACCTCCTGGATGGCGTTCACCAAGTAGGCCTGGGTGAACTTCTCGCCCAGGACCGCCAGCAGGTCGTGGGGGTTGAGGGGGCCGTCCATCAGGGGCTCGCCGGCCTTGAGGCGCTCGCCCTCCTGGACGCTGATGTGGGTGCCGCGGGGGATGGCGTACTCGCGGGTGCCGCCATCGTCGGCCACCACGTAGATCTTGCGGACCCCGCGGGCGATTTCGCCGTACTTCACCACGCCGTCGATCTCGCTGATGACCGCCTTCTGTTTGGGCTGGCGGGCTTCGAAGAGTTCGACTACACGCGGCAGCCCGCCGGTGATGTCCTTGGTCTTGGTGGTCTCGCGCGGGATCTTCACCAGCACGTCGCCGGGGTGGACGTCTTCTTCGGCGTCCACCATCAGGTGGGCGCGCGAGGGCAGCAGGTATTTCTTGCGGGTCCGCCCGCGGTCGTCCTGGACGACGAGGGCGGGCTGGTGCTTCTCGTCGCCGGTGGGGATGGTGACCACGCGCTGGGCGAGGCCGGTGACTTCGTCCACCTGCTCCTCCAGGGTCTCGCCGGGCACTAGGTCCTTGAACTTCACCGTACCACCCACTTCGGTGAGAATCGAGAAGGTGTAGGGGTCCCACTCCAGCAAGGCCTGGCCCAGGGTGACCGGCTGGCCGTCTTCGACCTTGAGCTTGGCGCCGTAAACCACCGAGTAGCGCTCCTTCTCGCGGCCTTTCTCATCCACCACGGCAATCGATCCGTTGCGGTTCATCACCACCAGGTCGCCGTCCTTGGCCTTGACCGTGGACAGGTTGACAAACTTGACGAAGCCGTTGTTGCGGGCGTCAAGCTTAGACTGCTCGGCGATCCGCGTAGCGGTGCCGCCGATGTGGAAGGTGCGCATGGTGAGCTGGGTGCCAGGCTCGCCGATCGACTGGGCGGCAATCACGCCTACCGCCTCGCCCATCTCCACCATCCGCCCGGTGGCAAGGTTCCGCCCGTAGCAGCTCACGCAGACGCCGCGGCGGGACTCGCAGGTGAGCACAGAGCGGATCTTGACCCGTTCAATGCCGGCCGCCTGGATAGCGTTGGCCAGCTCTTCGGTGATCTCCTGGTTGACGTCCACGATGACGTTGCCTTCGTAGTCCTTGACCTTCTGCAGGCTGACCCGGCCCACAATGCGGTCGCGCAGGGGCTCGACCACTTCGCCGGCTTCGACCAGCGGGCCCACTTCGATGCCGTCCACCGTGCCACAGTTCACTTCGCTCACGATGACGTCCTGGGCGACGTCCACCAGCCGCCGGGTCAGGTAGCCGGAATCAGCGGTCTTCAGCGCGGTGTCGGCTAGCCCCTTGCGGGCCCCGTGGGTGGAGATGAAGTACTGCAGCACGGTCAGGCCCTCGCGGAAGTTGGAGGTGATGGGGGTCTCGATGATTTCGCCCGAGGGCCGGGCCATCAGGCCGCGCATCCCGGAGAGCTGGCGGATCTGCTGCTTCGAGCCCCGCGCCCCGGAGTCGGCCATCACATAGATGGGGTTGAGCAGGCCGCCGGGGTCGGTCTGCTCCATGCCCCGGAACATGTCGTCGGCCACGCGCTCGGTGACGTCTGACCAGATGGCGATAACTTTGTTGTAGCGCTCGCCGTTGGTGATGGTGCCGTCCAGGTATTGCTGCTGCACCTTGAGGACTTCCTTTTCCGCCTGCTCCACCATGCTGGCCTTGCTTTGGGGGATGACCAGGTCGTCGATGCCAAGCGACATCCCCGCCTTGGTGGCGTACAGGAAGCCGAGCTCCTTGATCTCATCGAGCATCTTAACGGTGACTTCCAGCCCGAAGCGCAGGTGGCAGTATTGCACCAGCTGGCCCACGCCCTTCTTCTTGAGCAGCCCATTGATGTAGGGCAGGCCGGCGGGGAGGTGGTCGTTCAAAATCACCCGGCCCACGGTGGTGTTGATGAACTGGTTCTTCAGGGTGACGGGCTCGGTGTGCAGGATGTCCTGGTCGTCGTAGGCGAGGGTGAGGTCAATTGCCTGGCCGGCGTAGCGCAGGCGGATGGGGGTGAGCAGCTCGACTTCACCGGCCTCAAGCGCCAGCCCCACTTCGTCGTAGCGGGCGAAGGCCCGACCTTCGCCCTTGGCGCCCGGCTTGGCCCGGGTCAGGTAGTAGAGGCCCAGGATCATGTCCTGGGCGGGCACGGCCAGGGGTTGGCCGTTGGCGGGCGAGAGGATGTTGTTCGAGCTCAGCATCAGCACCGAGGCTTCGATCTGGGCCTCGGGCGAAAGCGGGATGTGCACGGCCATCTGGTCGCCGTCGAAGTCGGCGTTGAAGGCGGTGCAGACCAGGGGGTGGATGCGGATGGCTTTGCCCTCGACCAGCACCGGCTCAAAAGCCTGGATGCCCAGCCGGTGCAGCGTAGGGGCGCGGTTCAAGAGCACCGGGTGCTCGCGGATGACTTCTTCCAGGATGTCCCAGACGATGGACTCCTGGGCCTCGACCATCTCCTTGGCCTGCTTGATGGTGGTGCAGTGGCCGGCCTGCTCCAGGCGGTGGTAGATGAAAGGCTTGAACAGCTCCAGGGCCATCTTTTTGGGCAGGCCGCACTGGTGGAGTTGGAGTTCGGGGCCAACCACGATCACCGAGCGGCCGGAATAGTCTACGCGCTTGCCCAGCAGGTTCTGCCGGAAGCGCCCCTGCTTGCCCTTCAGGGTGTCGGAGAGCGACTTGAGGGGGCGGTTGTTGGCGCCGCGCAACACGCGCCCGCGGCGGCCGTTGTCGAAGAGCGCGTCCACAGCCTCCTGGAG
>JACQTJ010000062.1 GCA_016210855.1 Acidobacteriota bacterium
GACGCCGCCGTGGCCGTGGCCTTCGCCCTCGCCGTCACCCACCCGCAGGCGGGCAACCTGGGCGGCGGCGGATTCATGCTGGTCCGCATGGCTGACGGCCGCGCCGCCTTCGTGGACTACCGCGAAACCGCCCCGGCGGCCGCCCGCTGGGACATGTTCCTCGACGCCCAGGGCAACCTGGTGCCCGGGCGCAGCACGGAAACCTGGCTCGCTGCCGGCGTGCCGGGCACGGTGGCCGGGCTCGAGCTCGCCCTGCGTACCTACGGCACCCTGTCGCTCAACCAAGTGCTCCAGCCCGCCATTCGTCTGGCGAAAAAAGGCTTTCCCGTCAGCCCGGAGCTGGCCCGTGACCTCCGCGAGTCGGCCAAAGACTTGAGCCGCGACCCCGAGAGCCGCCGCATTTTTCTTCACAACAGCCGCTTCTACGAGCCGGGCGAATTGCTGGTGCAGAAGAACCTGGCCCGCACCCTCAAGCGCATCGCCGACAAGGGCGCCCGGGAGTTCTACGACGGGTCGCTCGCCCGCAATTTCGTCACCGCTTCGAAACGCAGCGGGGGCCTTTTCACCCGCGACGACCTGCGCAACTACCGCCCGGTCATGCGCCAGCCACTCCGCGGCACTTTCCGCGGCTACGAGATCCTTACCGCACCGCCTCCTAGCTCGGGCGGTGTCGCGCTGCTCGAAACCCTGAACATGCTCGAGCGACTGCTCGGGCCCCAGGACAAGCCCGACGCCCCCCAAACCCTCCATGTGGTGGCCGAAGCCTTGCGCCGCGCCTTCGCCGACCGGGCTCGGTATCTCGCTGACCCGGACTTTGCCTCACTCCCCGTCGCCGGCCTGATTGACAAAGATTACGCGGCCCGCTTCGCTGCCTCCGTCAACCGCCAGCAGGCCTCCGCGAGCGCGGCGCTGGCGCGGCCCGACCCGTTAGGCTTTCCGGCGACCGCCGCGAACTCCAGTCTCGGGCGCGAGGGTGAAGAGACCACCCATTTCTCGGTCGTCGACGCTGCCGGCAATGCTGTCTCGAACACCTACACCATCAACGACTGGTACGGGAACGGCATCACCGTGCCCGGCCTGGGCTTCCTGCTCAACAACGAAATGGACGATTTCACCACCCAGCCCGGCGGGCCCAACACCTCCCAGCTCATCCAGTCCGAGGCCAACAAAGTTGAGCCGCGCAAGCGACCCCTCTCTTCGATGACGCCGACGATGGTACTGCGCGAGGGTCAACCCGTTCTGGTGCTCGGCAGCCCCGGTGGGCCCCGCATCATCTCGTCTGTCCTCGAAGTCCTGTTGCATCGGCTGATCTTCGAAGATGACCTTGCTCTGGCGGTGGCCCGCCCGCGCTTCCATCATCAATGGCTGCCGGACAAGCTTTTCCTCGAGCCCGAGGTCTTCACCGAAGCCCAGGTGGCGGCACTACGCGCCCTCGGTCATCAGGTCGAGCTCCAGGGCAAAGTTGGCCGCGTAAACGCCATCGAGCGCCAGCCCGCCACCGGCGAACTCTACGGCGTCGCCGACGCCCGCGCCGACACCGCGGCCGCGCGCGGCTACTGATGGCGATGTCCGAGTTCCAGATCGCCCGCGCCGGCGACTTCGAAGGCCGCGAAATCACCCTGCGCGGCTGGCTCTACAACCTCCGCGAGTCGGGCAAAATCCGCTTCCCCATCTTCCGCGACGGCAGCGGCCTGATGCAGGCCGTGGTCTCAAAGGCTGAGGTGAGCGAGGCGGTCTGGCAGCGGGTCGGCGAGCTGACCCAGGAGTCAAGCGTCCTGGCCCGCGGCACCATCCACCGCGAGCCCCGCGCCCCCGGGGGCTTTGAGCTCGTTCTGCGCGACCTCGAAGTCCTGCAGCGCGTGCCCGAAGACGACCCCTACCCGATCGCCCCCAAAGAGCACGGGGTGGATTTCCTCCTGAGCCACCGCCACCTCTGGATCCGCTCCGCGCGCCAGTCGGCCCTGCTGCGGATTCGCCACGAAGTCGTCCGCGCCATCCGCGAGTTCTTCGACAGCCGCGGCTTCTTCCTCACCGACGCCCCCATCCTCACCCCGGCGGCCTGCGAGGGCACCACCACCCTGTTCGGGCTCGACTACTTCGACCTCGGCCAGGCCTACCTCACCCAGTCCGGCCAGCTCTACGTCGAGGCCACCGCCGCCGCCCTGGGCAAGGTCTATTGCTTCGGGCCCACTTTCCGCGCCGAAAAGTCGAAGACCCGGCGCCACCTGACCGAGTTCTGGATGGTCGAGCCGGAGGTGGCCTTCGCCACCCTGGACGACCTGATGAAGCTTGGCGAAGACCTGGTCTGCCACATCATCGAGCGGGTGCTGCAGCGGCGCCGGCCGGAACTGGAAGCCCTGGAGCGGGACACGAAAAGGCTCGAGCGCATCAAGCCGCCCTTCCCCCGCATCAGCTACGACGAAGCCCTGAAGCTCCTCCACGAGAAAGGCAGCCAGCTTCCCTGGGGCGAAGACCTGGGCGGGGCCGACGAGACCCTGCTCTCCGAGCATTTCGAGAAGCCCGTCATCATCCACCGCTACCCGACCAAGGCCAAAGCCTTCTATATGGAGCCCGACCCGGCGCGCCCTGAACTGGCCCTCTGCATGGACATGCTGGCCCCGGAGGGGTTCGGCGAAATCATCGGCGGCAGCCAGCGCCTCTCGAGCTACGAGCTGCTCCGCCAGCGCCTGCGCGAGCACAACCTGCCCGAAGAAGCCTTCGGCTGGTATCTCGACCTGCGCCGCTACGGCAGCGTCCCCCACGGCGGCTTCGGCCTCGGCATCGAGCGGACCACCGCCTGGATTGCCGGCATCCCCCACATCCGCGAAACCATCCCCTTCCCGCGCCTGCTCTACCGCATCTATCCCTGAGCCCGGCCAACTAGGCTAGAATGGACGGCCTCGAACCCAGGCGGAAGTGACCCGACTATGCCCGGCAAAGTGCGCATCATCGGCGTGCCCATGGACCTCGGCCAGGACCGCCGCGGCGTGGACATGGGCCCCTCGGCCCTGCGGGTCGCCAACCTGAACGCCCGCATCCGCGCCCTGGGCTACACGGTCGAGGACGTGGGCAACCTCCCGGTGCGGGTCCCCGAGGAGATGCACTTTGGCGAGAAGCGCGCCAAGTACCTGCCCGAGATCGCCGACACCTGCAAGGAGCTGGCCCAGGTGGTGGCCGGCGCGCTCGAGGAAGGCTTTCTGCCGCTGCTGCTCGGCGGCGACCACTCCCTGGCCATCGGCTCCTTTGCCGGGGTGTCAGCCCACTTCCGCCAGCGCAAGCAGAAGGTGGGCTACCTCTGGCTGGACGCCCACGGCGACATGAATACCCCGGAGACCTCGCCGAGCGGCAACGTCCACGGCATGCCGCTCGCCTGCTCGCTCGGCTACGGCCCGCCCGAGCTCACCAAAATCCTCGGCTATGCCCCGAAGCTGGCCCCGGAAAACTGCTCCCTGGTCGGGGTGCGCAACCTCGACCCCAAAGAAAAGAAAATCATCCGCGACGCCGGCGTCCGCGTCTTCACCATGCGCGACCTCGATGAGCGCGGCATGCGCGCTATCATGGACGAGGCCATCACCCGCGCCACCCAGGGCACCACCGGCTTCGCCGTCAGCCTGGACATGGACTTCTGCGACCCGGCCGACGCCCCCGGCGTCGGCACCCCTGCCCGGGGCGGCGTCACCTACCGCGAAGCCCACCTGGCCATGGAGATGATTGCCGACTCCGGTAAAATGGTGGCGCTCGAAGTGGTCGAGATCAACCCCGTTATTGACGAACACAACCGCACCGCCCAGTTCGGCGTGGAGCTGGTGCTCTCCGCCCTGGGCAAGAAAATCCTCTAGCGGAGGCAGCCATGAAGAGAGCTCTTTTGGTCGCGTGCGTTCTGCTCACCGTTGCCGCGGGGCTTGGCGCCCAGCAGGCCC
>JACQTJ010000064.1 GCA_016210855.1 Acidobacteriota bacterium
CGATGCCGCGCAGCCGCAGGTAGCCGGCTCCCGGGCCGAGCGTGCCGCCGAAGTTGATGACCGTCTGGCGGATTCTTTCCACTAGCCGGCGAGGGCCGGCCACCGCCCCGGCGATGATGTCCGAGTGCCCGCCCAGGTACTTGGTGGCGCTGTGCACCACCAGGTCGAAGCCGTGCTCGAGGGGCCGCTGCAAGACCGGGGTCGCGAAGGTGTTGTCAATGACCGCAGTCAGGCCAAAGCGCCGCGCTAACGCCACTGCCTTGCTGAGGTCAACAATCTGCAGGGTGGGGTTGGTCGGGCTTTCCACGTAGAGCACGCGCGTCCGCGGCGTCACCAGCGGCTCCACGCCGTTCAAATCCGGCTCCACGTGCCGCACCTTGATGCCCAGGCGCGGCAGCTCGTCCCGCATCAAGCGATAGGTGCCGCCGTAGAGCTGACGGGTGGCGATGATCTCCTCGCCCGCACCCACTAGGGTCAGCAGCGTGCTTGAAATCGCCGCCATACCCGAGGCAGTGACGAGCGCGGCCTCGGCGCCTTCGAGCTGGGCGATCTTGGCTTCGGCCACGCGCAGGGTGGGGTTACCGTAGCGGGTGTAGATGTCGGCCTTGGAGCGCCCTTCGGCCCAGCGCTTCATCTCCTCGACGCTTTCGAAGGTGAACGTCGAGGTCTGCACGATGGGGGTGGCCACCGGGCCGCCCACCCCGTGGCGCGCCTCGCCAGCGTGCACCGCCCGGGTCGCGAAGCCCCCCGAAGCTTTAGCGTAGGGGGGCCGTTCCTTTGTTCGCTTCCTTGCCATCGCCGCCTCCACTTCTTCCGGCAGAAACTCTACTGCGCCGCGGCGGGCTTGCGCCACTACCAATTTGTCTCAAAAAACAAATCCGCCCGGCGAGCTGCCTCGCCGGGCCCAGGGCGGCGGAACTCTACGGCAGGTCAGGCTTCTTCTTCGACTTCCTCTTCCTTGCCGACTTTGGATTGGGCGATGATCTTCTGCTCGAGCTCGTGGGGGACGAAGTCGTAGTGGGCGAATTCCATGTGGTAGCTGCCCCGGCCCTGGGTGAGGGAGGTCAGGGCGGTGGCGAAGTCGAGCATCTCGGCCATGGGCATTTGAGCTTTGATGACGGTGGAGCTGCCGCGGGTGTCCATCCCCTGGATGCGCCCGCGCCGGGCGTTGATGTCGCCCATCAGGTCGCCGGAAAACTCCTGTGGGGCGTAGACCTCGATGTTCATAATCGGCTCGAGCAGGGCGGGCTTGGCCTGCTCCATGCACTTCTTGAAGGCCAGCGAGCCGGCGATCTTGAAGGCGATGTCGCTCGAGTCCACCTCGTGGTACTGCCCGTCGTAGAGGATGACGCGGAAGTCCACCACCGGGTAGCCAGCCAGATAGCCACGCTCGGCCGCAGCCACGATGCCTTTCTCCACCGACGGGATGAAGTTCCGGGGGATGGCCCCGCCGAAAACGTCGTCCACGAACTCGAACCCCGTCCCCCGCGGCAGCGGCTCCACCTTGACGCGGGCAATGCCGAACTGGCCGCGGCCCCCGGTCTGCTTCTTGTGCTTGCCCTCGGCCTCGGCTTTGGCGCGGATGGTTTCCCGGTAGGGGACTTTCGGGGCCTTCAGCGTCACCTCCACCCCATAGCGCTTCTTGAGCTTCGAGACCACCACCTCGATGTGCTGCTGGCCGGAACCCGAGAGCAGGAACTCGCGGGTCTGGGCCTCGCGCCCGTAGCGGAGCGAAGGGTCTTCCTCCAGGATCTTGTGCATGGCGGCGCTCATCTTCTCTTCGTCCTGGCGGGTCTTGGGCTCGACCGCAAAGCTGATGAGCGGCTCGGGGAGCTTGACCAGCGGGTAATAAATGGGTGCCGCCTTGTCGCCCAGGGTGTCGCCGGTGAGCGTCTCCTTCAGCTTGCCCACCACGCCGATGTCGCCGGCGTGCAGCTCGGCCACCTGGGTGTGTTTCTTCCCCTGAGCCACGGAGATGTGCTGGAAGCGCTCGGCCGTCCCCCGGGTGTAGTTCTGGAGGGTAGCGTCGTTCTTGAGCACCCCGCTCTGCACCTTGAAGTAGCTGATGCGTCCGGCGAAGGGGTCGGCGAGCGTCTTCCAGACGAACACCGCCACCGGCTCCGCGTCGCTCACCTTGCGGGTGACCTTCTCGCCCTGGCCCCCGGGCTTGCCCTGAGCGGAGCCTGCCCTGAGCGCAGTCGAAGGGTCGAAGGGCTGAGAGAACCCGACAGTCTCCTTCCGCTCGAGCGGGCTGGGCAGGGCGTCGGCGATGAAGTTCAGCAGGTAGTCCGTGCCGAGGTTGCGCAGGCCGCCGGCGGGCAGGGCCGGATGCAGGCGCAGGGCGCGCAGCGCCGCTCGCAACCCCGCGCCCAAATCTTCTGCCGGGAGCGTGCCCTTCTCGAAGAACTCTTCCATCAGCTTATCGTCGCCCTCGGCGACCATCTCGACCAGGGCCTCATGGGCACGCTTGGCAGCCTCGGCCTGCTCGGCGGGGATGTCACTCAGGGTGGCCTTGCCCAACCCGTCAGGCTCATAGCTCCAAGCTTTCATCCCGATGAGGTCAATCAGGCCGCGGAAGCTCTGCTCCTCGCCGAGCGGCAGCGCCACCGGAACCACGCCGCGCCCGAAGCGCTCCTGCAAGGCCGCGAGCGTCCGCGCGAAGCTGGCGTTTTCCCGGTCCATCTTGTTCACGAGAAAGACGCGCGGCAGCTCGTACTCGATGGCGTAGTCCCAAACTTTTTCGGTCACGACTTCGGGGCCGCTCACGGCATCCACCAGGATGAGCAAAGAGTCGGCGGCTACCAGCGCCGCCTTGGTGTCGTTGATGAAGAGGTTGTAGCCCGGCGTGTCGATGAAGTTGATCTTGACCTTGTCGTTCTGCCCGGGCCCCGCCCATTCCGCGTGGGCCAGCGCCGACCAGATGGAGACTTTGCGCTCGATTTCCTCCTCGTCGAAGTCGGTGACCGACTGGCCTTCGGCCACCCGGCCCAGCCGCTCACTGTGTCCGGCGGCGAACAGGCACGCGGTCACGAGCGAGGTCTTGCCGGTGTCCCCGTGCCCGGTCACCCCGACGTTGCGGACGTTTTCTCCCGCGTAAACTTTCACCGGATTCTCCCCAAGGAGCGCCTGCCCACCGAAGCCTTGGCGTAGGTGGGAAAGCGGATGCTACCCCGCCGGCGGGCTGTGGTCAACCCGTCGCCACCCCCCTGCCTGTCATCCTGAGCGAAGCGAAGGATCTCATGGGTTGCCACCGCCACCAGATGAGATTCTTCGGCCTCCGGCCTCAGAATGACAAATGGGCCGGGCGGTCGGTAGCCCGCTCGCTGTCGCGTCTGCTGGGCTAGGCCAAATCGGCGGGGCGGACGGGGAGCCGCCGCAGACGCTTGCCGGTGGCGGCGAAGATGGCATTGGCAACTGCGGCGGCGATGGGCGGCACGCCCGGCTCGCCCACCCCGGTGGGCGGCTCGGTGCTCGGCACGAGGTAGACTTCGACCTCGGGCATTTCATCAATCCGTAGCATGTCGTAGTCGTTGAAATTCGCCTGCTCGACCGCGCCATCGCGGATGGTGATCTCGCCCTTAAGCGCCGCGCTCAACCCGTAGACGATGCCGCTCTCCATTTGAGCTTTCACAATGTCGGGGTTGATGACGCGCCCGCAGTCCACTGCGCACACCACCCGGCGCACGCGCACCCCACCCTTCGCGTCAACCGAGACTTCAGCCACCTGGGCGACGTAGGTCCGGAAGGAATAAGCAGCCGCGATGCCCCGCCCGCGCCCCTTGGGGAGGGGTTTACCCCAGCCGGCTTTCTCGGCCGCCACCGCCAGTACCCGCCGGAAGCGGGCGGTGTCGAGCGGCGGAGCGTTCGGGTCGACAGGGTTCTTCACCTGGCGCGGCTCGGCCAGCAATGCCAGGCGGAACTCGAGCGGGTTGCGCTTTGCGGCGGCGGCCAGCTCGTCCAGGAAGCCCTCCACCACAAAACCCGTGATCGAGTGCTCCACCGAGCGCCACCAGGCCACCGGCACACCCGACTTCGCCGGCGCGTACTCCATACGAATGTTGGGAATCGCATAGGGGAGGTCGGAGGCGCCACTCACTTCGGAGTTTTCCGGCTTGGCGCGGTCGGGCGGCTCCCAGAAGGCTTCAATCGAGGTCGAGACCATCCGGTGCCACCAAGCGAGCGGCTGACCTTTCTCGTCCACGGCCCCACGCAGCCGGTGATAGGAGGCGGGGCGGTAGAAGCAGTGCTGGAGGTCGTCGTCCCGGGTCCAAACCACCATCACGGGCTTCCCCACCGCTTTCGACACCTGCGCTGCCTCGACGGCGAAGTCAGCCTGGGCGCGCCGCCCGAAGCCGCCACCCATCAGCGTCGTGTGCACAGTGACCTGCTGGGGCTGAAGCCCCGTGACCTGCGCCACCATCCCCTGGTTCCATTGGGGAAACTGCGTGGGCGCCCAGACCTCGGCCCGGTCCGCGCGGACATCGGCTGTGCAGTTCATCGGCTCCATGGGAGCGTGGGCCAGGAACGGCAGCTCGTAGACGGCCTCGATCTTCTTGGCCGTACTCTCGAGCGCCGCCAGGGCGTCGCCCTCGTTGCGCACCACCTTCCCCGGCTGCTCGATCAATTCCCGAAACTGCTGCCATAGACTCTCAGTGCTTTCGCTGGCGTGCGGGCCACGGTCCCACTCGATTTCGAGTGCCTCCCGGCCTTGGATGGCCTGCCAAGTGGTATCGGCTACGACAGCAACACCCCCGGCACTGAAGGCACCCGGGCCCACGGCCGGGATTTCTACGACGTGGTGCACGCCCGGGACGGCCAATGCCCTGGCGGCCTCGAACTTCGCGGGCTTGCCCCCGAAGGTCGGGCAGCGAGCAATGACGGCGTAGAGCATCCCCGGCACCCGCACGTCAATCCCGAACACGGCGCTCCCGTCCACCTTGGCGGGCGTGTCGGTGCGCGGGATGGACTTGCCTACGATCTGGAACTTCTCCGGGCTCTTCAGGGGGACGCTGGCCAGGTCGGGCAGCGGCAACTTCTCCGCTGCTTCAACCAGCTCTCCGTACGGGGCCCGCCGGCCCGTGGGCCGGTGTACGACCGCGCCGTGCGCAGCGAAACACTCCTGGCGCGGAACGCTCCAGGCCTGGGCGGCTGCGGTGATCAGCATCTCGCGGGCCGCCGCGCCGGCCTGGCGCAGCGGCAGGTAGGACTCGCGCACGCTCGAACTCCCACCCGTCCCCAAGCTGCGATAGATCGTCGGGTCGGTTCGTGCCTGTTCAATGCGCACGCTCGCCCAGTCCACCTCGAGCTCATCGGCAAGAATCATCGGCAGCGACGTCCGCACCCCCTGCCCCATCTCCGATTTGGCCACGACCAGCGTCACCGTGCCGTCCGGGGCGACGCGCACCCAGGCGTTGAAAGGATTCGACGCGGGAGGGGGCGCCTGCTGGGCGGCTGCGTCCCAAGGCAGATAGAAACCGATGACGAGGGCGGCGCCCCCCGCGGCGCCCGTTTTCAGGAACTCGCGGCGGCTGACGTTCACGTCGGTTTTCATTGCGCCCCTCCGCGGGCCGCGCGGTGGATAGCGCGGCGGATGCGCTGGTAGGTGCCGCAGCGGCAGATGTGGCCGCTTAAGGCGGCGTCAATGTCTTCGTCGGTCGGCCGCGGCTAGCGGGCCAGCAGTTCGGCCGCGGTCATGAGCATCCCCGACTGGCAGTAGCCGCACTGGGGCACTTGCTCGGCGACCCAGGCTTGCTGGAGCGGGTGGCTGCCGCCGGCCGAGAGGCCTTCGATGGTGGTGATGCTCTTGCCCGCCACCATTTCAACCGGGGTGACGCAGGAGCGAGTGGCCTCGCCCTCAACGTGCACGGTGCAGGCCCCGCAGAGCGCCGCCCCGCAGCCGAACTTGGTCCCGGTCAGGTTCAGGACGTCCCGCAGCACCCACAAGAGCGGGGTATCGGGACTGACGTCCACGGTGCGGGGCTGGCCGTTGACGCGGAAAGTGATGGGAGCCATCGGACCCTCCCGTCTCGAATGGTGTGTGCCCGGGGTTGTTACTCGGCTTAGACGCTGCTCGGAGCCAATGGTTGCACGAAAAACTCGCCGCCGCTAGAGCCGGACCACCGCCTCCGCGGAGTCCGAGGTGCGGAAGGCGTGGGCCATGTGGGGGGTGGTGAAGGTGGCCCCCACGCGGCCCTGCGGGTCCACAAGGATGAGCCCGCCTGTGCCCTGGGCGCGCTCCCGGAGCACAGCCAGGGCTCTCTCCGCAGCTACCTGCGGGGCAAGTCCCGCGGCCAGCAAGTCGCTGGCGCTCTTCGCCAGCACTACTTTCATGATGGCCTCGCCGTAGCCCGTGGCCGAGACCGCCCCGGCGCGGTTGTCGGCGTAGCAGCCGCAGCCGATAAGCGAAGAGTCGCCGACCCGCCCGGGATACTTGCAGGCCGTGCCTCCGGTCGAAGTCCCGGCCGCCAGGTTCCCCTGGGCATCGCAGGCCACGGCCCCCACCGTGCCGGCCGAGGGGCGGCGCCGCCCGGGCGCGGTTGGCCCTTCGTTCTTGAGCTTGTACCAGAGCTCCACCTCGCGGGCGATGACCAGTTCCGAGACGTTGCAGAGCGAGACACCCGCCTCCACAGCGAACTGCTCGGCGCCCTCCCCCACCAGCATTATGTGCTCGCTGCGGTCGAGCACAAGCCGGGCCACGTGGACGGGATTGCGCACCCGCTCCACCGCCGCCACCGCGCCCGCCTTGAGGGTGCGGCCGTCCATGAGGATGGCGTCGAGCTGCACGCGCCCGTCGCGGTTCAGGTGCGAACCCAGCCCGGCGTCGAAGATGGGATCGTTTTCCAGTTCTATGATGGCCTGCTCGCAGGCGTCCAGGGCCGAGCCGCCCTGCCCGAGCAGCGCCCAGCCGCGCTCGAGCGCTCGCCGGCAGCCCTCTCGGCAGGCCTCGGCCGCGGTCTCGGGAATCGCCCACGCCCCGCCGTGCACCACCAGCGCCAGCTTCTTCACGCCGCTCCTCTGCCTCCGCTCGGGTCTCTGCGGTGAGTCTCTCGGGTGCTTCTAGCGCGAGGCCCGGACGCCGGGCAGGGTGCGCCCGGCGGTGGTCTCCTGCCAGGTGTAGACGATGCGGTGGATGACGGTGATGGTCGAAAACGCCGCAATCGCCCACAGGGCCGGGGCCATGCGGTTGAACACGCCCCCGATGATGAGCAGCACCACCCGCTCGGGCCGCTCCATGAAGCCGACTTTGCAGGTAGCGATGAGTGACTCGGCGCGGGCTCGCGAGTAGCTCACCATGAACGAGCCGGCCATGGCCACCACCGCCAGCACCACATAGAGGAAGCGCCCGATGGTGGCGTAGTAGACCACCAGGCCCATGTAAAGCACCATGTCCGAGTAGCGGTCAATCATGGAATCGAAGAAGGCCCCGAAGGCGCTCACCCGGCCCTGCTTGCGGGCCACCGGGCCGTCGGTGAGGTCGAAGATGCCGGCGAGGAAAATCACCGCCGCCGCCCAGCGGAACTTTCCCTGGGTGAACAGCACCGCCGCCGCCGAGTTCACGAGCAGCCCGGTGAAGGTGAGGATGTTGGGGTGGATGCCGGTGGCGGCCAGGCCGTCGACGATCTTGCCGTGAAGCCAGCGGCCGCCGCCGCCGATGATGCGCGAGTACATGGGATGCTGGCGGGCTCTCCGGGCCCGACTACTCGTCGTGGATGGTGGCCAGATTCACGATCTCGAACGTGCGCGCTCCGGCCGGGGTTCTGACTTCGATGGTCTCGCCCGGCTGCCGGCCCATCAGGGCCCGGCCGATGGGGGAGGTGGTCGAGATCAGGCCCTGGCCGACGTCGCTCTCTTCCGCGGTGACGAGCTGGTAGATCAGCTCGTCGCCTTTCGCCCGGTCGAGCAGCGTCACCCGGCTGCCGTAGCCGACGCGGTCGCGGGGAATCTTGGAGAGGTTCATCAGGGAAAGGTCAGCCAGCCGACTCCGCAGCTGCTGCAGCCGCATGCCCACCAGGTGCTGCCGCTCCTTGGCGAACTTGTATTCGGCGTTCTCGCTCAGGTCGCCGTGGGCGCGGGCCTTGGCGATTTCCTTGGGGAGCTCGTAGTTGAGCTCCCGCTCGAGCTGGGCGATCTCTTCTGCGAGCTTGTGGCGGATGCGTTGCCCCGCGTCGGCCTTGTCGTTAGCGGGCATTCTGGAACTCCTGGGGGCGTCTCCCCCGGGCAGGAAAGGGAGTATAGCCAAAGCCGTCGCCGGGGCGCAACTCGGAGCGGATTTGCGCTTGACGCTGGGCCGCCACAGGCCCTATAATGCGTGCTCACCTACCGGGGAGACGCGCTTGCTGCCCTTCAAAGTTGGGGAAAAGGTCGTCTACCCGAATCACGGCGTTGGGGTCATCGAGCAGATCGCCCACAACACCCTGAACGGGCGCGCCGAGGAGTTCTACCTGATCCGTATCCTCTCCAACGGGCTCAAAGTCACGGTTCCCTGCGTCAACGCCGATTGCGTCGGGCTGCGCCGCATCATCAAGGGCAGCGACATTCCCGGGGTGCTCTCCAGCCTGCGCAACGGCAGGGTGGAGTCGCCCCGCGACTGGAAGTTCCGCTTCAAGCAGAACTCGGAAAAGATGCGCACCGGCTTGCTCGAAGACGTCGCCGAGGTCCTGAAGAGCCTGGTGGCCCTCAGCAATCACAAGGTGCTGAGCTTCCGGGAAAAGAAGATGCTGGAGCGGGCCCGGCAGCTGCTGGTGGCCGAGCTCGCCATCGTCCGCAATGTCAACGAAACCACCATCGAACAGACCCTGCAGAAAATCCTGAGCAAGTCCGGCCTGCACCTGCCGGAGGCCAGTTAGCCTCCGCCCCTAGAGCACTGACTTTGCCTTCCGCAACTCGCTCACCCCAGGCCACCAGACCGCGTAGGTGAAATCGCCCGGCCGGATGGAGGCCGCCCCGAACTCCCCGCGCTTGTTGA
>JACQTJ010000066.1 GCA_016210855.1 Acidobacteriota bacterium
GGTTTCGGGCGGGAGCACGCCCGCGTCTATCGCGCCCTCGAAGGCGCTGAGTTCGTGGGCGTGTTCGACACCGACGCCGGGCGGGCCCGGGCGGTGGCGAAAGAGTTCGAGACCCAGGCACTCGACTCGCTCGACGCTGTGGCCGGTGCGGCGCAGGCGGTGAGCGTGGCGGTGCCGACGCGCGAGCACGCCCGGGTGGGGACGGAGCTGCTGCGGCGAGGCTGCGACGTGCTGGTGGAGAAGCCCATTGCCGCTTCGCTCCCTGAGGCTGACGAACTCATCCGTGCCGCCGACCAGGCGAAGCGCATCCTACAGGTGGGTCACACGGAGCGCTTCAACCCGGCGGTGCAGGCGGCGGCGAAAATCCTGACCCAGCCGCTCTTCTTCGAAGTGCACCGGCTGGGGGTGTTCAGCGGGCGGAGCCTCGACGTGGACGTGATCTTCGACGTGATGATTCACGACCTCGACATCCTCCTCACTTTCGTTTCGGCTCCGGTCGAGCGTGTGCACGCCGTGGGCATTCCCATCCTCAGCCCCAAAGTGGACATCGCCAGCGTGCGCCTGGAGTTTTCGAACGGCTGCGTCGCCAACCTGACCGCCAGCCGGGTCTCGACCGATAAAGTCCGCAAGCTGCGCTTCTTCCAGCCGCACGCCTATGTTTCGATTGACTACACCCGGCAGGACGTCCTGGTCATCAGCCTGAACGAGAAGGCCACGCCACCCCCGATGCTGCCGGGCCTGCCCGAATCGGGCCTGCCGGCCGGGCTGGAAATCCGCAAGCTCGAAACCACGCCGGAAGAGCCGCTGCGGGCCGAGCTGCGCGCGTTCCTCGAAGCGGTGCGGACGCGTGAGCCCCGCCCGGTGAGCGGGCCGGAGGGCCGGCGGGCCTTGGAGCTGGCCGAGCGGGTGGCGGCCGGCATCGCCGACCACGCCCGCAAGCTCCCGGCGGAGATGACGGCAGCGAGACCGAGCTAGGGCATGGCGCACGTGAGCGAGTTCCGCTTCCTGGTGGACTGGGAGGAGGAGTCCATCCGCAGCCGACACCGCGAATCGCTGCTGACGGCGGCGGTGCTGCACCTGGGCCTGTTGGTGCTGGTGCTCATCAGCCCGGCGGTGCTCGCTCAACCCCACCCGGTTGAGCTCGTGGACCTCACCCAGCAGGGTCTGACCCTGCTCGTCCTGCCGCCGGACTTGCAGCCCAAGCCCGAGCCCAAGCCGGAGCTCACGCCCGAGGAGCGGGAGCGCATGGCACGGCGCAAGTCGCTCACCGTAAACCCGCGCGACTTGGCGGTGATTCTCCCGCCCGAGCCGCTTCCGGGACCGCGCACCGAGAATCCCTCCGCGGGCGGCCAGCCGGAGGCGGCGCCACGCGGTGAAGGAACCCGCCGAGAGCCCGAACCGGTGCCGCCGGCGAAGGAGTGGGCTCAACTGGAAAACCTTCCCCGGCCGGCGCCGCGGGGCGAGTCTCCGCTCGAGTTGCCGCAAGCCAGTCCCGGCCGCGCCATCGAGGAATCGCTCCGGCGCAGCCAGGGGACGCCCGGCGGGGGCGGCGAGGGCGGTCCCATCCAGCCCAACTTCAACACCCCGTTTCCCACCATCCTCTCCGACACCCGCGGGGTGGACTTCGGCCCCTACCTGATCCGGCTGCTGCGCGAGGTGCGGCGCAACTGGTACGCGGTCATCCCGGAGTCGGCCCGCTGGGGCGAGCAGGGCAGGGTGGTGATCGTGTTCTCGATTCAAAAGGACGGCTCGGTGCCGCTCGGCCAGCCGACCGTTGTGCGCAGCTCGGGCCGCTCGCACCTGGACCGGCCGGCGTTCGCCTCCATCCGGGCCTCGCAGCCCTTCCCACCGCTCCCCGAGGAGTTCACCGGCGAGAACATCGTGTTGCAGTTCACCTTCCTCTACAATCTTCCCCTGGACTACACCGGGCCCTAGGCGGTCAGCGGCACCCGTGAGGTTGTCCTGTCATTCTGAGCGAAGCGAAGAATCCCTTCTTGAGCTATTGCTTCCAAATGAGATTCTTCGTCACCCTACGGGTTCCTCAGAATGACAGCCAGAAACTCAGGGGTCTCGCGGGTGGATTCTAGGCTGAGATGAAGTTGGACCGCACACAAGTGGCGGGGATGCTCGTTCTGCTGGCGCTGCTCTTGCTGGCGACGGCGATTCGGTACTGGAAGGTGCTCTTCCCGTGAGGGAAGCTCATCGGGCGCTGGTCGTGATTGTGGGGCCGACGGGGAGCGGCAAGTCGGCCCTGGGGATCTTCCTGGCCCGGGAGCTCGGCGGCGAGGTGCTGGTCTGCGACTCCACCCAGGTCTATCGCCACTTTGACATCGGCACCGGCAAGGTGACGGTGGCGCACCGCAGCGTCCCCCACCACCTGCTCGATCTCTGCGAGCCCACCGCGGAGTTCACGGCCGGCGACTACGCGCGCGCCGCCCGGGCCGTACTCGCTGAAATCAGCAGGCGCGGCCGCCTGCCCATCGTGACGGCGGGGACGGGACTTTATCTGCGGGCTTTCCTGGAGGGGCTGTCGCCGCTGCCGCCACGCTCGCCCGAGTTGCGGGAACGGTTGCAGGCTGAGGCGGAAGAGCTCGGGTGCGAGCACCTGCACCGGGTTCTCGAGCGCGTGGACCCGGCCTCGGCGAGAGAGATTGCCCCGCGGGACACGCCCAAGCTGGTGCGGGCGCTTGAAGTCTATTTCCTGGCGCGCCGCCCGCGCACGGAACTTTTTCAGGCCGGGCGCGAGCCCCTAGAGGGCTACAGGGTCGAGAAGCTGGGCTTACTGCCTGACCGAAAGAAACTCTACGAGCGCATCGAGGCTCGCGTGGAGGAAATGCTGGCCGGCGGCTGGCTCGAGGAAGTGCGCCGCCTGCGGGAGCAGTTTCCCGACAGTGCCAAGCCGTTCGGGTTTCTTGGCTACAAACAACTCGCGGCCCACCTGCGCGGGGAGATGTCGCTCAAAGAGGCCATCAAGCACACCAAGCACGAAACCCGCCAGTACGCCAAGCGACAGATTACCTGGTTCCGCAAAGAGCCCGGCGTCACCTGGCTCCACGGCTTCGGCGACGCCCCAGCGGTCCAGGCTGACGCGTTGGAGCAGACTCGTTCGCAGGTAGCCGGTTGAGACTTCAGTGGGCGCCCTTCGACTTCGCTCAGGGTAAGCCCTTCGGCCCCGAAGCTTCGGGGCTCAGGGTAAACGGGAGAAGTGCTCGTGGACGATGCGCCAGGAGCGGCCGCGGCGGATGAAGACGTGGCTGCCGCGGCCACGGACCCGGTGGCCGCCGCCGAGCTCCACCGTCCAATAGAAGCTCGCTACCGCCGTGCCCCCGAACATCTGCACGCGGGGCTGGGCGATGCGGTAGCGGACGCGGGGCGATTGGCGCAGGTAGTGTTGGAACGTCTTCTTCAGCGCCGCCCGGCCGGCGATGCGGTCGTGGCGCGTGGAGGAGAATCCGACGAAACCGGGGGCGAACGGCGCCAGGCAGGCTTTCAGGTTGCGCCGGTTAAAGTCCCGTTCCTGCCGACGTTCCAGGCGAAGGATGTGTTCACGCGCTGTCATCGCTTGATCCTCCCATCCGTCAAGATAGCGCCGGTTCCCTTCGGCTCCGCTCAGGGTCTCCGCTTCGCTCCGAGAAGTCGTTCACTTGCTGGCGTTCCAGGCGAAGGATGTGTTCACGGGCTGTCATCGCATTGCTCTCCCATTGAGAGGTTAGGTAGTGGAACTGGCATCCGTGAAAATAGCGGCGGTTCCCTTCGACTTCGCTCAGGGTCTCCGCTTCGCTCCGAGAAGTCGTTCACTTGCTGGCGTTCTAGGCGAAGGATCTGGCGCTGGGCGGCGGTCATGGCCGTCCTCCGATAGGGTGGGGCTGCTGCGAGTAATGATACAGGAAAGCGGGAACCAGAGGAAGCAGAGGAAGAAAAGGAAGCAAAGGAAGCAAAGAAGAAAGCGGGTCCCTCGACTCCCCCTCGTCCTGCGGACTCGGAGTCGCTCGGGATGACAAGGAGAGGGGCTATAATGCAGTCATGAGCAAGGGCAAAGGAGAAATCCTGCGCTCCACCAATCCCTCCGAAAAGCGTGTCGGGACAAGCCCGGCGCGGAATAATCTTGGGCCTCCGGAGAGAGTCCCGCAAAACATTCAGGACGATTTCCTCAACCGTTTGCGGCGGGAGCGCACGCCGGTGGCGGTGTTCTTGGTGAGCGGGGTGAGGTTGAGCGGGCGCATCAAGAGCTTCGATAAGTACTCGCTGGTGCTCGAATCCGAGGGCCAGGAGCAACTGCTCTTCAAGCACGCCATCGCCACCGTGGTGGCGGGGAAAGCTTCCGGGCCGGGATGAAGAGGCTGCGCCCGGTGAGCACGCCCGAGCGGGCCCTGCTGGTGGGCGTGCGCCTGCCGGCCCGCTACGACGGCACCTCCGCCGACCGGCTGGCGGAACTTGAGGCGCTCGCCCGCAGCGCCGGCGCGGACGTGGTGGGACGCGTGGAGCAGCAGCGCGACCGGCCCGACCCGGCTACCTTGATCGGCCGTGGCAAGCTCGAGGAGCTGCACCGGGAAGCCGACGCCCGCCAAGCTGACCTGATCATCTTCGACCACAACCTTTCGCCCACCCAGCAGCGCAATTTGTCGGGCGGGCAGCGGGTCATCGACCGCACCCAGTTGATCCTCGATATCTTCGCCCGGCGGGCGCGCTCCCATGAAGGGCAGCTGCAAGTGGAGCTGGCGCAGCTCACCTACCTGCTGCCGCGGCTGACGGGGAAGGGAGTGGAGCTTTCACGGCTGGGAGGCGGCATCGGCACGCGAGGGCCGGGTGAAACACAACTTGAAACTGACCGGCGCCGCATCCGCCGGCGGATCGGCAAAGTCCGGGAGGAGCTCGAGAGGGTGCGTCGCCGGCGTGCGCAGCAGCGCGGTGCCCGGCAGGCGCTGGGCCCGGGGACGGTGGCCCTAGTGGGCTACACCAACGCGGGGAAGTCCACGTTGTTCAACGCCCTCACCCGCGCCGAGGTGACGGTTTCCTCCAAGCTCTTCGCCACGCTCGATCCCACGGTGCGGGGGGTCGAGCTGCCCTCCGGGCGCCGGGCGCTGCTCGCCGACACGGTGGGTTTCATCCGCGACCTGCCCCCGGGCCTGGTGGCGGCGTTCCAGGCCACGCTCGAAGAGGTGCAGGAGGCGGCCCTGATGCTGCACGTGAGTGACATTTCCAACCCGCAGCACGTCGAGCAGGACGATGAGGTGCGGAAAGTGCTGGGGGAGCTCGGGGTGGAAGCGACACCGCGGCTCGAGGTCTTCAACAAAACCGACCTGCTCGACGCTGACGAGCGTCGGCGACTGAAGAATTCTTCCCGAGTGGCCTTCGTGTCGGCGCTGACGGGGGCGGGGCTGCCCGAATTGCGGCAGCAGATCGAACTCTTGTTGCCGGGAGACCGACCGGTGCGGGTGTCCCTGCGTTTTTCTCCCGCCCGGGGACGCGAGCGCGCTCTCGTCCATGAGCGCGGGCGGGTTTTGAGCGAAGAGTTTCGCGATGGCAGCGTTTTGATCGAGGCCGAGGTGCCGGAATCGGTCGCCCGCGAGCTGGAAAAGTTCGCGTTCTGCTGCTAGGGGCACTTCCTCTCCCCATCTTTCGGTGTCGCCGCTGCCCTACTCGAGGACTCATCGGGCCAAAGTCGGCCAACTTGCTGCTGGCAAAGGAGTTTTTCCTGTGGAAAAAAGTGTGGAAACCTGGCGCACACGTTTTGGCCGCGAAAAATCAGTCCAAAATCGCTGCCCCGAGGCAAGCCGCTGATTAGATACCTAACCCATTCGTTTTCAATGGAGTAGGCGGGAAGGCCAGGAAGAGCCAGCAAACCATGCTTGAGCAGGGGAGTTGAGCCGGGGTGGGGGCGGGCCCGAAAGTTTTGCACAATTCTGGGGCAGGAGGCGAAGACGTTTGACACCGCGCGAAGGCGGCGAGTATAGTGCCTGCCAGGGAAGCATGATGGGTGTGGCCAGCCGCAAAGCCAGCTTGTTGGCACGCCCCGGCCCGTCCTGTCGACGCCGATGAACCTCCCTAACAGCCTGACCCTGGTGCGCATCTTCCTGGTGCCGCCACTGGTGGTGGTGTTGCTCACCCGGGTGAGAGACTTTGAGCTCTGGGGAGTGCTCATCCTGCTGGGCGCGGCGGTCACGGATTGGCTGGACGGCTATTTTGCCCGCCGACGCCAGCAAATCACGCCGCTCGGAGTGCTGCTCGACCCCATCGCCGACAAACTGCTCATCTCGGCAGCCTTCATCGCCCTGGTGGAGCTGGGTTTGGCGCCAGCCTGGATGGTGGTGATCGTTGTGGGGCGGGAGCTCGCCGTCCAGGGACTGCGCACCATCGCCACCGCCGAAGGCTTTGCGGTGGCGGTCTCCGACCTGGGCAAGGTGAAGATGGTTTTGCAGGTGTGCGCGGCCAGTCTGCTGCTGCTGGCCAGCCGCTTCCCGGATTTGCACCTGGTGGGGACGGTGGCGCTGTGGCTGGTGGTGTTCTTCGCGTTGGTCAGCGCCGTGCGCTACTTCGCGGAGTTCTGGCGCACCCTGGGGCGGCGCAGCAAGCAGCGTCCCGGACCCCTGATGATCCTGCGCCCGCAGAAGAAAGAGGATGTCGCCGCTCAGTAAGGACGAGCAGCGCAGCCTGCTGGAGCTGGCGCGACGTGCGATTGCGACTGCTCTAGCCGGCTCGCCGTTGCAGCCGGAAGCGGTGGCCACTAGCATTCCCGCCGGCTCCCTCCGCGAGCCCGGGGCGGTGTTCGTCACCCTGCACAGGCAGGGCCAGCTCCGGGGCTGCGTGGGCATGCCCCGGGCCTGGAAGCCGCTCTATCAGGCGGTCATCGAGGGCGCCCTCTCAGCCGCCTTCTATGACCCCCGCTTTCCGTCGGTCGCGGCCGAAGAGTTGCCCGCCCTGGAGATTGAAATCTCCGTCCTCTCTCCGCTGGTTCTCATCCAGCCGGACCAGGTCATTCCGGGCGAGCATGGATTGATGGTAAGCGACGGCTTCCAGCGCGGGCTGCTGCTCCCGCAGGTGGCCCGCGAACACGGCTGGAGTCGGGAGCAGTTTCTCGAAGAGACTTGCGCCAAGGCCGGGCTGGAGCGGACGGCGTGGAAACGGGGCGTGCAGCTCGAAGCCTTTACCGCCTTGGTGTTCTCCGAGGCCGACTGCGGGGCCGAGCCAGTCCCGGCCCGCCAACACCCGTCCCGGCCCTAGACTCTCGGCATTAGCTCCGCGAAAGGAACTACTGCAGGACGAAGTGGGCCCGCCGGTTCAATCTCCGGCAAGATTCCTCGGACGATTCCGTGCAGAAGGGACTCTGCTTGCCCAGGCTGGTGGTTTCGAGCTGCGCGGCATTCACGCCCAGTGAGACCAAGTAATTTCGAACGGCCTCGGCCCGCCGGGCCCCGAGCGCTATGTTGTACTGGTCTCCCCCGATCTCGTCGCAGTGCCCTTCGATCAGGACTCGTGCCTGCGGGTAGGCCTTGAGGAATTCGGCGGCTCGCTGAAGGATACCGGCGGCCTCAGGAGTAATCTCGGCTAGGTTGAAGGCAAAATAGGCATCCTGCACCGACTGCGCGAAGACTTCTTGCACCGCAGGGCCCCGCGTCGCCGGGGTCGGGGCCGGTGCGGGCCGGGAGACCTCCGGCTGCACCACGGTCACGGTGGCGGTGGCTTCAGCCGAGCCGCCCAAGCCGCGGGCCGATACCGTGTAGGTAGTGGTCTGGGTCGGGCTGATCTCAGCGCTCCCCCGAGTGTCCACGGACCCGACGCCGGGGCTGATCTCGACCTCCTGCGCCCCTTCGGTTCGCCAACTCAGCCGGGTACTCGCGCCGCGGGGAATGCTCGCTGGGCTGGCACTCAGGCTGGCCTTGGGCGCGGCCGGGGGCTCAAGCTCCACGAAGTCGCCGGCGTGGATCTCGCCCAAGCTCAGGGTGACCACGGCGGTGGAACTGCTCTGGTCGGCGTGGACCACCAGGGCTTCGCCCAGAACTTCCCGGGGCAGGTCGCGACGCATCTTGGGGATGTTGTACCCGTACGGCATACCCCGCTCATGGCGCAACAGGCCCCGGCCCATCCCCTTGTAGCCCTTGTAAATGGTTCCGCTGCCGTACCGATAGACGCGGTAGTAGTCCCCCACCCGCACCCCTTGGCCCGTCCCCAGGTTGACGTACATCACGTCTCCCTGGCCCACCATGACCTGGAACTCCTTGCCCCAAATGATGGTGGCTTCACCCCGACTGCTGATGGGAGCAAAGCGGTCAAAAGCTTCCGACGCTTTGAACACAGGCGCCGGGCGCTCCCGGAAGGGCACGAGCACGTCGCCCGCCCGCAGAGCATCGCAGGCCAGCTGCACCAGGGCGGTGGCGGTGGTGGCGTGGACACCGGTCACTTCCACCCAGCCCAGGTCCATATAGTGCTGCCCCAGGGTTTTCCAAATGGCGTTCTGCCCGTCAAAGGCCTGGATGGGGTTGGGGTCGTTCACCGGGCGCACTACGCTGTAGCGCTGGCCCACACTCACCCCGCCGTTCGCCCCGTGGCTCAGATAGATGTAGTCGTACTGCGAATAGGTCACCCCCCCCACCGCGTCTTCGGCCATCACGATGCGCAGGTTGGCCGGCAGCGGGCTCGAGGCCACAAAGCCGGAGCAGTAGACGTCCTTCGGGTTTGCCCGGCTGGGCGGCTCGTAGCCTTGTCCGGCTCCCACGAGCGGGACCAGGCCCACCACCAGCAGGCTCAAGAGGGCGGCACGCCCCAGCGTCTTCATGATCACTCCTCCTCGACCGGGGAAGGGTGTTCCCCTGGGTTGGGCGCTGCGGTTACCTGGCCCGACGCTAGCAGAGCCGGGCGGGGTTGTCAACCGAAAACTTTTGCCTATCTTGGCAGTTCCTTGCCTTTCATCCCGTTTTCTTTGTTTTTGGGCCGCGCCAGGGGGGTCTGGCTTTACAGCGCCTCACCCTTGTGCTAGAAGCCCTCTTCTATCCTGGCGAGGTGGGTCCGACTGTGGCCGGGCGCTCCTTTCCTGACTCCGTTGCCGTGGTGGTGGCCGAGCGCGACCCAGGCGCCTTCTGGCGGGCGCTGCGGCGTCTCCCGCGCCGGGCGCGCCTGCTTGAGCTGCGGCTGGATTACCTGGCGAGTGTCGCCGCCATCGTCCGGGTGCTCGAGCGGCTGGCCCGCGCCCGCTGGCAGCTCCCCTGGATTGCCACCTGCCGCCGCCAGGCTGAGGGGGGCGAATTCGCCGGCAGCCCCTCGGCCCAATTGGCGGTGCTCGCCTTGGCCGCCCGCGCCGGGTGCGGCTGGGTGGATGTGGACGCCGCCACGCTCGAGCAGTGGCCGGCGCGGCTGCGCCACGCCCTGCTGCCGCACCTGCCGCGCATCGTTTCTTTTCACGATTTCCGCCGCACCCCGGCGCGACTCGGGCGTCTCCTCCAGCGCCTGACCCGCCTGGGAGCCGATTGGGTCAAGATTGCGGTGACCGCCCGGCGCCAGCGCGACAATCTGGCTGTCCTGGGGTTGGCACGCCGCCACCGGCGCGTGATTGCCCTGACCATGGGCACGGCGGGCATCCCCGGCCGGGTACTCGGCCTGCGGGCCGGGAGCGCCCTTGTCTACGCTGCTCCCGACCGCGGGGCCACGGCCCCGGGACAGATCGGCTGGAGCGACTTGCGCAATCTCTATCGTGCCCACCGCCTCGACTCTCGTACCCGGGTGTATGGGGTCATCGGCCAACCCATCACCCATTCGCTCTCACCGGCCCTGCACAACGCCGCCTTCGTCGCTGCCCGCCTGAACGCCGTTTATCTCCCCTTCGAGGTGGCGAGCCTCGCGGACTTCCTCGCTTGCCTCGGGCCGCTCGGCGTTTCGGGCTTCAGCGTTACCCACCCGCACAAGCAGCGGATCCTGCGCTACCTGGACGCCATGGACCCGCTGGCCGAGCAGATTGGCGCCGTGAACACCGTCGTCGTGCGCGGCGGGGAGAAGCTCTACGGTTATAACACCGACTATGTGGGCATCCTGCGCAGCCTCGAGCGCGCCATCCGCTTGCAGGCGAGCCGGGTGCTGGTGGTGGGGGCGGGCGGCGCGGCCCGCGCCGTGGCCTTCGCCCTGGCGACAGCCGGGGCTTTTGTCGGGGTCATGGCCCGCCGGAGTGGAGCGGCCCGCGAGTTGGCGAGGGCGGTCGGCGGAGAAGCTGTGCCGCGGGCCTCGCTGCGGCACCGGCGCTTTGACGCCATCATCCATTGCACCCCGGTGGGACAGACACCGCAGATCGAGGCCTCCCCGCTCACCGCGGCGGAGCTGAACTGCCAGGTACTGGTGGACTTGGTCTACAATCCGCGCCAGACCCGCCTGATTCGGCTGGGGCGGCGGCACGGGGTCCGCACCGTGCCCGGCTGGCAGATGTTGGTCGAGCAGGGCGCGGCCCAGTATGAGATCTGGACCGGCCTGCGCGCCCCGCTCGGGGTGATGCGGCGGGCGGTGCTCCGCCGGCTCCCTCGGTAACGATGCGCCCTCTCGAGTTTCCGCGCGCACGCCTGACGGGGTCATTGTGGCCTCCGCCACCGGCGCTATCGGGTCGAGGGCGTGCAGTTCCACCCCGAGTCCATCTTGACCCCTGAGGGCAAGCGCCTACTCGAGAACTTCCTCTCGCTGCGCTAAGCGCCCTGGGCAGCCCGCTCATACTCCCGCCCGGACTCCTCGGGGAGCAGCACCCAGAGCGTATAGACGCCCAGGGCGGTGCCGAAGGGGATGTTGAGCAGAGCCAGGAAGCCCAGGATCAGCGCGAGCAGGCGCGCCCACGGAGCCTTCTGGAGCAAGCCCCAGCCAGCCCCGACGCCTACCACGGAGACAATCAGCAAGCCCCAGCCGAGGGTCGAGACCAGCGCGGGCACAAAGCGCGCCTCCGGCGGCAGGCGAACGGCAGCCAGGATGACATTGCCGGCGAAGAGCACGGCCAGCGCGGCCAGCAGCTTTAGGGCCGCGTAGGCAATCCAGAGCACCCCCACAAGCTGCAGATGGTTTTCGAGGCGGGTCCGCGACGGAGCCAGAACGGCCGGGAGCGGGCCCAAGGGCTTGCCGCACGACGCACAGAATTTGTGTTCCGCTGGAACCGCCGCTCCGCAGTGACTGCAATACATGGGCTGCCTCCGCGAGGCTGTTTGAGGTCTCAACAGAGAATACGAAATGAGCGGGCTTTAGTTCCCAAGGACTGGGAGCCGCGCCCAAGGACGGTGTGAGCCGCGTGCAGGTTGCCCCGGAGTTCGGACTAGTCCCACGGGCATTTGCCCTCACGACCCGGCTGATCATCCCCCGCAGCTCCGGAAGCACAGCAAGATTGCCGGGCTATGGTAAGCTAGGAAGAGGAGAGAGAGGCGAGACAATGGCGCTCGTACCGATCAAAACCTCGACGGGAACCGGGTACTGCGACTGCGTCTGCGGCTGCTATGAACTCTGCTCGCTGCGCGACGAAGAGACCGGTAAGGGCTTCTGCTACCGCTGCGCCGAGGAGCACATCGAACAGAACCGGCAGCTCGCCGCCCGGATTCCCCGGCCCGGCCAGCCCGCCCGCGGCTTCGACCGCCTGCCCCCTGGCGCCAAGCCGCCTGCTCTCGAAAAGAACGCCTAGAAGGGGTTTTTCCCTCCCCCCGTCAAGGGGCTCTTGCTCGCCGGGATCAGCCTTCGCCGGGCTCGGGCTTGCGCATCTCGATGCTGTGCAGGTGGCTGATGACGCCGGTTTCGGGGTGGGTCTCGGCAACGATGCGGTAAGTCTCCCGCAGCGCCTCGTAGCCTTGGGCTTCCAGCTCGGCGACCTTCCGGTGGAAGGCGTCAGAGTCCCACTCCTGTACCAGCACTACCCGGCTCACGGCGATTTCTCCGCCACGAAAATCATCTCCGGGGAGTCGTCCCGCAAGGGTGACTTGTCAAAGTTCCCGTAGAGCTCCACCACCCGGAAGCCGCCGCGGGCCAGCAAGTGCTCGAGCTCGTATCGGAAAAAGTAGCGGAAGGAAAAAGCGTGCACAAAGCGCTCGCGACGCCCGTCGGGGTGCGTGATGTAAAAGATCAATTCCAGTTGGTTGTACTGCTCGGCCGGATGAAAAGCAAGGACGCGAGAAGTCACCCGAATGCGTTGTCCACCCGGACAGGCGACTTCGGGAACCTCTTCGGTTTCCTGGCGGTAGGTGGGGTCGTGCAGGTGGCGGAAGTCGGGCTGGAAGACATCGAAGACCAACCTGCCTTTCTGTCTCAGATGGTGATTCACGGCCCGGAGGCAGGCCTGCTGGTCGTCGACCGTCAGCAAGTGCTGGAAGGGGCGGAAGGGGAGCATGACCAGGTCGAAGCTCTCGCCCAGGTTGAAATCGGTCATGCTGCCGCAGATGAGCCGCACGCGCTCTCGGACCTGCGGCGGCTGGCTCTCGAGCTTTTGCTGGCACTTGGCCAGCATGCTCTCGGACAGGTTTACGCCGTCAATCTCGATTCCGGCGGCGGACAGGGGCAGGAGGTTGCGCCCGGTGCCGCAGCCGAGCTCCAGCACTTTGCCCCGGGCCCGACGCGCGCACTCCAGGTAGAAGTTCACATCCCCGCGCTCGCGGGACACCGGGATGAGTTCGTAGTACTCGGCAATCCGGGAGTCCTGGTCGTAGCTGGTGGCATGACCCATGGTGCTCAGCTCGTTCGCGGACGGTTGCTGAATTCGATCAGGGCGCGCAGACGGTCGCGGGCACCGCCGGACTCGATGGCGGCGCGGCCTTGCTTGACCCCCTCGCGGAAGTCGCGGGCCCGCCCGGCGGCCACCAAGGCCAGGGCGGCATTCATCAGCACCACGTCGCACTGCGGCCCGCGCTCGCCCCCGAGGACACGTTCGATGATCTTGGCGTTCGTCTCCGCGTCGCCGCCGGCCAGGGCCTCCCGGGGGGCGCGGGGCAGGCCGAAGTCTTCCGGGGTGACCTCGTAGCGCCGGATCGTGCCCTGGCCCAGCTCGGCCACCTGGGTCGAGTCCGAGAGCGAGGCTTCGTCCAGCCCGTCGCGGCTGTGCAGCACGAAGGCCTGCCGCACGCCGAGCTCGCGCAGCGCCTCGGCCATGGGCTCGAGCCAGCGAGCGTCGAACACCCCCACCACCTGGGCATCCACCCGGGCGGGGTTGGTGAGCGGGCCCAGCAGGTTGAACACGGTGCGCACCCGCAGCTGGCGGCGGGCCCGCTGGGCGTTTCGCATGGCGGTGTGGACGCTGGGGGCGAAGATGAACCCGATGCCCAGCTCGCGGATGGCGTCGGCCACACGCTCGGGCTTCGCCAGAATGTTCACCCCCAGGGCCTCGAGCACGTCGGCGCTGCCGCAGCGGCTCGAAATGGAACGGTTGCCGTGCTTGGCCACCCGAGCGCCGGCCGCGGCGACCACGAAGGCGGCGGCGGTCGAGATGTTGAAGGTGCCGGCCCCGTCCCCGCCCGTGCCGCAGGTATCGACGAAGGTCCCGGCGGGCCGCCCGTCCGGCGAGAAGATGGGCCGGGCCTGGGCGCGCATAGCTTCGGCAAAGCCCACCAGCTCATCGACGGTTTCTCCTTGCCGGCCCAGGGCAGTCAGCAGGGCCGCAATCTGGGCGTCCGAGGCTTCCCCGCGCAGAATGGCTTCCATCGCCGCCCGGGCCTGGGGGCGGCTCAGGTGGGCGCCGGCGAGCAGGCGCTCGACCGCCTCAGCTAGGGCCGGCGCCGGTTCTTGATTTCGCTCAGAGGCTTCCATATACTCGGCCCTTTCGTCAGCGGCAAAGCCGTCATTCTAGTGCCGCTTCGATTCCCAGAGCAACTGCCGGCCCGAGGCTTCTGCGCTCGATGAAGATTCACGAGTACCAGGCCAAGCAAATCTTCGCTCGCACCGGCGTTCCCATCCCGCGCGGCGAAGTCGCTGCCACTCCACAGGAGGCTGCTGCGGTGGCCGCTCGCTTGGGCGGCGAAGTGGTCGTCAAGGCGCAGATTCACGCCGGCGGTCGCGGCAAAGGCGGGGGCATCCGCAAGGCCGCCACACCCCCCGAAGCCGAAAAGCACGCCGCCGATATACTGGGCAAGCCGCTTGTCACCCCGCAGACCGGGCCGCGGGGCCGCATCGTGCAGCGCCTGCTGGTCGAAGAGACCCTGGCCATCGCCCGTGAGCTCTATCTCGGGCTGGTCGTTGACCGCGCCCTGGCCCGCGTGGTGGTGATGGCTTCGACCGCCGGGGGGATGGACATCGAGGAAGTGGCGCGGGAGAAACCCGAAGCGATCTTGAAGGCTGCGGTTGATCCGGGGACGGGCCTCTCGAGCTTCCAGGCCCGCAAGCTGGCCTTCGGCCTGGGGCTCGAGGGGAATGAGGTTGCCCAAGCGGGGAAGCTTCTCGCCAGCCTCTATCGGGTCTTTCTCGAAACCGACGCCTCGCTGGTCGAGGTCAACCCCTGCATCGTCACCCGCGACGGGCGGTTGGTGGCGCTCGACGCCAAAATCAACTTCGACGATAACGCCCTGTTTCGCCACCCGGAGCTGCGCGAGCTGCGCGACCTCGACGAAGAAGAGCCGCTCGAAATCGAAGCCTCCAAGCACGCCCTGAACTACAACAAGCTCGACGGCAACGTGGGCTGCATGGTGAACGGGGCCGGCCTGGCCATGTCCACCATGGACATCATCCAACTCGCTGGCGGCCGGCCCGCCAACTTCCTCGACGTCGGCGGGGGCGCCAGCGCCGAGCAGATTCGCGAAGCCTTCAAGATTCTGGTCGCCGACAAGAGTGTGCGCGCCGTGCTCATCAACATCTTCGGCGGCATCCTGCGCTGCGACCGCCTGGCCACCGGCGTGGTGGAAGCCGCCCGCGAGCTCCACCTCTCCGTCCCCATTGTGGTGCGGATGGAAGGCACCAACGTGAAGAAGGGCAGGGAAATCCTGCGCAAATCCGACCTGAACTTCACCGTGGCCGCCGATATGAAAGACGCCGCCGACAAAGTGGTCAGGCTCGCCCGGACGCCAGCATGACTGTTCGCGTAAACCGAAAAGCCATAGGGAACTTGCAGAGACAGGTTTCTTCGCTCGTGAATTCTGTTCCATTGAAGGAACGGACTCTGCCACGATTCAAGAAAAGAGCCCGAAGGAAGCAGGGTGACTATTGGACTCCTGCAGAGTTGATGGTTGCCGCTGCACTCGTTAATCAAACAAAGTGGGATAGTGTTGTTGCGCCGCGACTGCGAGAGTTTCGGCGTTGCTATCCTAGGACAAGAACAATTGAAGCACTCTTGCGGCTTCTCAACCGTATGAACGACCGTCAAGTATCCGTCCGCGTTCTTGATTGGGGTGAAAGGGTCAGGCATTACAGGGTTGCGCTTCTTCGTGGTCTCGTTAGTGGGTTTGTCAAGTACGGTCGCTCATTGGAATCCAAAAGAGGTCGCTCCATTGACGATTATGAGGTCTTACGCCAATGGGGGCGCGAAAAAGACCCGCAGGACAAACTAGAGGAGTCTTATGGGGGGAGAATCCCTGGCCTAGGACCCAAACTGGTTGCGTGGCTCCGCATGTATGGCGGGGACTTTCAAACAGTTCCGTTCGATGTGTACACAGAGGGGGGCATGGCCCGCCTCGGGTTGGCAGACATGGGTCGCGTTGCGGAATTCATCGCTGACATCTGTCACGTTCCTCGTTACACACTAGATAAGGCATTTCGAGGCCAGAAAGACAGATGAGCGTGTTGATAAACAGGCAGACGCGGGTGGTAGTGCAAGGTCTCACCGGCCGGGAGGGCAGCTTCCATGCCGGCCAGATGCTCGAGTACGGCACCAAGGTCGTCGGCGGAGTGACGCCCGGGAAGGGTGGCACGAAACACCTGGGCGTGCCGGTGTTTGATACCGTCGAGCAGGCAGTTCGGAAGACAGGTGCGAACGCTTCGGTGGTCTTCGTGCCGCCGGCCTTTGCGGCCGACGCGGTGATGGAAGCCGCCGAGGCCGCCCTGCCGCTCGTGGTCTGCATCACCGAAGGCATCCCGACGCTCGACATGGTCAAGGTGAATGCGTATCTCGTCGCGCGCGGCACGCGGCTGATCGGGCCGAACTGTCCGGGCATCATCTCGCCGGGCCAGTGCAAGATCGGCATCATGCCCGGCTTCATCCACAAGCGCGGGCCGGTAGGGGTGGTGTCGCGCTCGGGGACACTGACATACGAGGCAGTGGCGCAACTCACGGCCCTCGGGCTCGGCCAGTCCACCTGCATCGGCATCGGCGGCGACCCCGTCATCGGCACCAGCTTCACCGACGCGGCTCGTCTCTTCAACGACGACCCCGAGACCAAGGCCATCGTGCTGATCGGTGAAATCGGCGGCACCGCGGAAGAGCAGGCCGCCGCCTTCATCAAGAAGAATGTGCGCAAGCCGGTGGTGGGCTTCATCGCGGGACGCACCGCTCCGCCTGGACGCCGCATGGGCCACGCCGGAGCCATCATCGCCGGCGGCACCGGCGCCGCAAAAGGGAAGATTGCCGCTCTGCGGCGCGCCGGCATCGCCGTGGCCGAAAGCCCCGCCGAAATCGGAGCCACACTCGCTGGCGTGTTGAAGAAGAAAAGGAGGCCGCGCTGATGGCGGTGGAGCGGACGCTGGCGATTGTGAAGCCGGACGCAGTGGGGCGCGGCCTGACGGGTGAAATCCTGAACCGCATCCACCAGGCCAAGTTTCAAATCGCGGCCATCAAGTCGCTGCGGCTGACGAAAGCCGAGGCGGAAGGCTTCTACGCCGTGCATCGCGGCAAGGCGTTCTTCGAGCCGCTCACCAACTTTATGAGTTCGGGCAAGGTGGTGGTGCTGGTGCTCGAAGCCGAAAACGCCATCGCCCGCTGGCGCGACGTCATGGGGGCTACCGATCCCGCCCAGGCCGCGGCGGGCACCATCCGTCGCACCTTCGGTTCCAACATCCAGATGAATTGCGTCCACGGCTCCGACACTCCGGAGACGGCGGCCTTCGAAATCGGCTACTTTTTCTCCGCCCACGAGTTGCTCTAGGTGGCCGCATAAGGTCGTCTTCATCAAGTGTTGGGTCGAGCGGTACAATCCGAGCATGGCTTTTGAGCCGCTCCGCGAGCTCGGCAAACTCCTCCTGGTCTTCGGAGTGGTTCTGGTGGCAGTCGGGGCCTTGCTCACCCTGGGGCCCAAGCTGCCCGGGCGGCTGGGCCGACTGCCCGGCGACATCATCATCCAGCGCGATAACTTCACCTTCTACTTCCCCGTGGTCAGCTGCCTGCTCCTGAGTGTGGTACTCTCGCTGCTGTTTTGGTGGCTGGGGCGCCGATAGGCATGGCCGAGCAGGGTCAGCTTCAACTCGTTCCCGAGCGCAAGGTCTGGCGGGTGAGCGAGCTCACCGCTCAGGTGCGCGACCTGCTCGAGCGGGCCTTCCGCGACCTTTGGGTGCAGGGCGAAGTGTCGAACTTCCGCGTCTCCCCCTACGGGCATTACTACTTCACCCTGAAGGATGAAGCCGCCCAGCTGCGCTGCTTCGTGAACCGCAAGGAGGCGCGCTTCCTGCGGGTGCGGCCCGAAGACGGGCTGGAGGTCACCGTGCGCGGCTCCCTCAGCGTGTACGAGCAGCGGGGCGACTACCAGCTTCTGGTCAACTACCTGGAGCCGGTGGGTCTCGGGGCGCTGCAGCTCGCCTTCGAGCAGCTCAAGGCCCGCTTGCAAGCCGAAGGCTTGTTCGACGCCGCCCGCAAGAAGCCGCTGCCCATGCTGCCGCAGCACATCGGGCTCATCACGTCGCCGCGTGGCGCTGCCATTGCCGACATGATCCGCATCCTGCGGCGCCGCTACGAAAA